>DXAM01000089.1 GCA_019117025.1 Candidatus Microbacterium stercoravium
GGCACGCACGAGCGGCGCGCCCTCGCCGACGGCCGCGTCCCGGGCCTCGAGGTCATAGCGCCGCGGGTCCCCCGTCGTCGACTGCGCGCGCTCCTGCTCTTCGATCGCGAAGCCGACGACGAACGATGTCACGAGCTGCGCCGCGTCGACCGCCTGTCCGAGAGAGAGTCCCGCCGTCGTCCACCCCTCGAGCCACGGCTCCTGGGCGCGCAGCAGCCCGGCATCGGTCATGCGCGTGCCGCTGAAGACGCGCGCTCCGTCCCGGTGCGCCAGGTACTCCGCCCGCAGCGCCCGTGCGTAGCGGCGCAGGTCCTCCCGCCAATCGCCCGACGCGGACATTCCGCCCAGCGCTTCCTGCACCCGACGCTGGATCTCGGTGCCCATCTCGTCGAGCAGTTCCTGCTTATTGCGCACGTGCCAGTAGAGCGCAGGAGCCTGCACATCGAGGCGCCGGGCGACAGCGCGAACAGTGACGGCGTCGATCCCCCCGTCATCGAGCACGTCGAGCGCCGCCGAGACCAGCCGCTCACGCGTGATTCCCTTCGCCATACTTGACACATTAACAACGTTAAGGAAGACTCGACGCCGCATTAACTAAGTTAAGGAGTCGTCATGCGCGCCGTCGTCTTCCCCTCGCCCGATTCCGCCCCGTCATCGACGATTTCCCGGAGCCCGAGGCGCCGCGCGGAGAGACGCTCGAGCTCGTCGGAGCCGGTGTGCACCCGGTCGTGCGCGGACTGGCCCGCGGCGCACACTATGGCAGCACCGGCGTGTATCCCCTCGTCCCCGGCGTCGACGCCGTCGCGCGTCGCACGGACGGCTCGCTCGCGTACGCGGCATCACCGCGCGCGCCCTGGGGCACCATGCCCGAGCGCATCGCGACCGCGCTTGCGTTCGCCCTCCCCGCCGGGGCCGATCCGCTGGCCGTCGCCGCGGGGATGAACCCCGGCATGTCCGACTGGATGCCGCTCACGAGCCACCGCGACGCGCACCGTTCGCTCGGCACGGTTCTCGTCCTCGGTGCGACGGGGCTGTCCGGCGGCATGGCCCTGCACGCCGCCCGGCTGTTCGGCGCCGACCGCATCGTCGCGGCGGGCCGCGACGCGGCTACCCTCAACGCACTGCGGTCGGCAGGATTCGACACCGCCGACCTGACGGATCCCGACGCGCTTGCGCGCACCGTCGCCGACGGCGCGCCGGACCTCGTGCTCGACTACGTGTGGGGCGGGGTCGCTGAGGCGGCGTTCGCCGCCCTCGAGAGACACGGTCTGGCGGGAGAGACCTCTGAGACCTCCTACGTGCAGATCGGATCGTCGGCGGCCGCGACGGCGGAGCTGCCGGCCGCCGTGCTGCGCAGCCGGCCTCTGCGCGTCTCCGGCAGCGGGGCCGGATCCTTCTCGCAGGATCAGCTCATGCGCGAACTGCCGCTGATGATGTCGCACATCTCCGATGGCTCCCTACCCGTCGCCTACACGACGTATCCGTTCCGACGCGTCGGTGAGGCCTGGGCCCATTCCGGACGATCTCGTGCGGTGATCGTGCCGGACTGAGCTGCGCATCGCCTCGCGCGGGTCGAGCGTCGTCGCGCCCGCCGCTATGGTGAGATGATCAGGCGGATCCGTCCGTGCGCGGCGGGATCCGCAGGCTGTGACGAATGGGGGTCGCCCATGAACGCCCACAGCGCCTCGCGCACGGCGCTCCGCATCGCCACCGCGGTCGGGGCCCTCGTTCTCATCGCGGTCATCATCTGGCTGGACGTCGCCACCACCATCTGGCAGGAGATGGTGATCCTCTCCGGGCTCGCCGCCGCGCTCGTCTCCTTCCTCCTCACGACCGTGTTCGTGGATCGCTTCCTGCAGCGCCAGCTCGAAGCGCGGTGGGCGCCGGTGACGCATATGGCGCTCACGGCGGTGCTCCACCGCGTCGCCGATGAAGAGCGCAGCGACCTGGAGCGCGGGCAGGTGGTCCCCCGCAGCCTGCCCCTCCCCGCCGGCGTCGACCGCGACGCGCGTCGGCGCGAGCTCGATCGGATCCGTGCACAGGTGCAGAGCGAGCGCGAGCACCTCAGCGACGTGCTCGGAACGTGGTCGCAGTTCCTCACCTCGACGGGGGACAACTCCGACGTGATGCGGGCAGCCGCATCACTCGCCCTGCAGTTCGACCGTGTCCGCGACGCGGCGCTCGAAGCGGAAGAGCGCCTAGACGCCGCGGAGGACGAGCGCGATCCGATGGATGAGATCAGCGCGCGGATCCAGGAGTGCAATCAGCGCCACCGCACCCTCATCGATGCGCTCGAGGCGCGGATCAGGGACCATATCGCCCGCCAGCGCCCCGCCGACTGACCGCGGAGTGCGCCTCACAGGTCGTAGAAGACGTCCTCATAGGTGCGCCGTGCTCGCCGCGCGACCCGCAGCCATTCCTCCTCGAGATCGCGCGCCGACCCCGGCGAATGCTCCAGGATGCGGGAGATCCCGTCCAGCGCGCGATAATCGGTCGGCAGCATGTCGCTCGTCGCGCCGGTGAGCAGGGTGTTCGCCGACCTCAGCCTCGTGGCCAGACGCCATGCCGCGCCGAGCTGCCGGGCATCCTGCTCGTCAAGCAGCTCGTGCTCGTATGCGGCCTGCAGCGCATGCAGCGTGCGCGGCGTGCGCAGGTCGGGGATGGCATGCGCGTACTTCATCTGCATGAGCTGCACCAGCCATTCCACGTCGGCGAGGGCACCGGGGCCCAGCTTCAGATGACGCGCGGGGTCCACGCCGCCCGGCATGCGCTCGGATTCCACGCGTGCCTTGATGCGCTTGATCTCGCGCACGTCCGAGTCGCTCGCGACCTCCGGATAGCGCACGTCGTCGACCATCGCCATCGTGTCCTCGAGCAGCTCCTCATCGCCCGCCACGGGACGCGCGCGCAGCAGCGCCTGTGCCTCCCACGACACCGACCACTTCGCGTAGTAGGTGCGGTACGCGTCGAGCGTGCGCACGATCGGCCCCTTGCGCCCCTCGGGGCGCAGCTCGGCGTCGAGCTCGAGCGGTACGCGTGCGTCGTCGGAGTGCTCGCGGAGCGCTGCGACGATCTTCCGCGCGAGCTGCTCGGCGGTCTGCGGTTCCACGCTTCCCGGGCGGTAGATGAACAGCACGTCGGCGTCGGATCCGAATCCGATCTCCGCCCCGCCGTATCTCCCCATGCCGATCACCGCGAACTGCATGTCCTGGTGCTCGTCCGGCACGACCTCGCGCCTCACGGCGTGCAGCAGCGAGCGGATCGTCACGTCAGTGATCGCCGTCAACGACGTGGTGACGTCCTTGATCGTCAGGGCGCCCGTCATCGATCCCATGGCGGTGCGCAGCAGTTCGCGGCGCCGGATCTCTCGGATCCTCCTCGCCGCCTCGGGCAGGGCGGCACGGCGCTTGAGCACGGCGTTCGCCTCGTGCCGCAGCACCTCGTACGCGCGCGGCCGCAGCTGCTCGTCGCTGTCGAGCCACGCGACGGACTCGGGGATCCATTCCATGAGCTCCCCCGCGTAGCGGGATCCGCTGAGCAGCATCGTCAGCGACTCGGCCGCCCCGGTCGAATCGCGCAGCATCCGGAGGAACCAGGGGCTGTCACCCAGGCGCTCGCTGATGCGCCGATACGCGACGAGTCCGTAATCGGGGTCCACGCCTTCCGAGAACCACCGCAGCATGACGGGCAGGAGCGTACGCTGCACCGTCGTTTTGCGGCTAACGCCACGGGTGAGCGCGGCGATGTGCGACAGCGCACCGCGCGGATCCCGGAACCCGATCGCCGCAAGGCGGTCGTGGGCCTCTCCGCCCGTGAGGGATCGCGCGTCGTACTCGGTCGATGCGACCGCCGACAGCAGCGGACGGTAGAACAGGCGAACGTGGATGTCGCGCACCTCGTGCCGCACGCGCTCCCAGGTCGCCGTCACGTCGCTCGCCAGCCCGCCCGCCACCTCGGCCGACAGGTCGAACATGCCGGTGGCGCGCGCGAGCACGCGGCGCTCGTCCTCCTCGAGGGGCATCAGGTGCGTGCGGCGCAGATGCTGCAGCTGGATGCGGTGCTCGAGCAGGCGCAGGATCCGATAGTCGGTGCCGAACGAGGCGGCGTCGTCGCGGCCGATGTAGCCGCCCTCCACGAGCGCATCGAGGGCGTCGAGCGTGCCGCTCGCGCGCACCGCCTCGTCGCCTCGACCATGCACCAGCTGCAGGAGCTGCACCGTGAACTCCACGTCGCGCAGCCCGCCCGGCCCGAGCTTGAGCTGGCGGCGGGTCTCCTCCGGCGGGATGTTGTCACTCACCCGCTTGCGCATCGCCTGCACGCCGTCGACGAAGCCCTCGCGCTCGGAGCTCGCCCACACGAGGGGGCGCGTGCGTTCGACGTACTCGCGGCCGAGGTCGAGGTCGCCCGCCATCTCGCGGGCCTTGAGCAGCGCCTGGAACTCCCACAGGTCGGCCCAGCGATCGTAGTACGCGAGGTGCGAATCGAGCGTGCGCACGAGTGCGCCCCTCTTGCCCTCGGGGCGCAGGTTCGCATCGACCTCCCACAGCGGCGGCTCGGTCTCGAATTCGCTGAGGCCGCGCATCGTGTGCTTCGCGAGGCGCGTGGCGATCTCGATCATCTGCTGCTCGGAGATCTCGGCCCCGGGCTCCGCCCCGGCGACGAAGATCACATCGACGTCGGAGACATAGTTGAGCTCCCGCGCGCCGGCCTTGCCCATGCCGATGATCGCGAGTCGCGTCGCGGCGATCTGCTCATCGGAGAACTGATCGGCGAGCATCGCCCGCGCCACGCAGAGCGAGGCCTCGAGCGCCGCGGCGGCCGCGTCGGAGAGCGCCGAGGACACGGCGCGCACGACCTCGACGGGATCCGCCGCCGACAGATCGAACGCGGCGATGCGCAGCAGTTCGCGGCGGTACGCGATCCGCAGCGCGTTCCAGGCATCGGATCCGGTCTCCCCCGCCCGCCCGTCGGTCGCGCCGACGGACGCGAGCAGGCGCTGGGTCATGCCGTCGAGGCTCGGCAGCGCGGTCTTCGCGTCCACGAGGTCGCCGAGGGCAGCCGGGCAGCGCAGGAAGAACTCGCCGAACCCGGCAGAGGCGCCCACGACCCGCCAGAGCAGCCGCGATCCGCGGGCATCGCTCAGCACGCGCCGCACGGTATCCGGGTCGCGCCGGGCCGCATCGAGCACTGCCCGCACGGCGGCATCGGGGTCGGCGCTGCGCGCACCGCCCGAGATCAGGCCGTCGCGGTCGATCCCCGTGACCGCCTGCAGCTCGTCGAGCGCCGCCGTCGCCGCTTCGATATCGGTGAACCCCGCGCCCGCCAAGCGCGAGCGCGTCGAGACTCGTCCGCCCGCCATGATCCGCGCCTCAGATGATGTCGAGCGTCGTGTGCAGCTCCACGGGCGTCACCTGTGCGCGGTACTGTTCGAACTCGCGCCGCTTGTTCGCGAGCACGTATTGGAAGACCTGCTCGCCGAGCGTCTCCGCCACGAGCTCGCTCTCCTCCATGCGGTGGATCGCCGTGTCGAGGCTGCGCGGGAGCGAGCGGTAGCCGAGGGCGCGCCGTTCGGCGTCGCTCAGCGCCCACACGTTGTCTTCGGCCTCGTCGGGCAGCTCGTATTCCTCTTCGATGCCCTTGAGCCCGGCCGACAGCATGAGCGCGTACGCGAGGTAGGGATTCGCCGCGGAGTCGATGCCCCGATGCTCGATGCGCGCCGACTGTCCCTTGCCCGGCTTGTACAGCGGTACGCGCACGAGCGCCGAACGGTTGCTGTGGCCCCAGGTGATGCGGTTCGGAGCTTCGTCGCCGCCCCAGAGGCGCTTATACGAGTTGACGAACTGGTTCAGCACGAGCGACATCTCGTCGGCGTGGTGCAGCAGGCCCGCGATGAAGCGTCGGCCGGTGACCGACAGCTGGTGCGGGGCGCTCGGATCGAAGAACGCGTTCGTATCGCCCTCGAACAGCGACAGGTGCGTGTGCATGCCGCTGCCGGGTTCGTCCGCGAGCGGCTTCGGCATGAACGTCGCGTGCACGCCCTGCTCGATCGCGACCTCTTTCACCACGGTGCGGAAGGTCATGATGTTGTCGGCCATCGTCAGGCCGTCGGCATAGCGCAGGTCGATCTCGTTCTGGCCCGGACCGCCCTCGTGGTGGCTGTACTCGACCGAGATGCCGAGATCTTCGAGCATGCGCACGGCCCGGCGACGGAAGTCGTGCGCCGTGCCGCCCGGCACGTTGTCGAAGTAGCCGGCCGAGTCGACCGGCACGGGCACATCGCCGCGCGTCCCCGGCTTGAACAGGTAGAACTCGATCTCCGGGTGCGTGTAGAAGGTGAAGCCCGCGTCGGCGGCCTTCGACAGCGCGCGCTTCAGGACGTTGCGCGGATCCGCGGCGGCGGGTTCGCCGTCGGGCGTGCGCAGATCGCAGAACATACGGGCCGTCGGATCGACGTCGCCGCGCCACGGCAGCATCTGGAACGTCGTGGGATCGGGGTGCGCCAGCAGGTCGCTCTCCTGCACCCGCGTGAGCCCCTCGATCGCCGACCCGTCGAAGCCGATCCCCTCGCTGAACGCCCCCTCGGCCTCGGCCGGAGCGATCGCGACCGACTTCAGGGTGCCGACGACGTCGGTGAACCAGAGACGAACGAACTTCACGCCGCGCTCTTCGATTGTGCGGAGCACGAAATCCTGCTGCTTGTCCATGCGTCACAGCCTAATCGTCAGTCGGGCCATTCCTCTTCGCGGCGCTCGTCCTCTTCCCAGGCCTTCGCGCGCTCGCGCAGGATCTCCGGCGCTCGCGCCGCCTCGTCGGCGGTCTCGAACGGGCCCGCACGATCGAGGGACGGCGACTCCGGCCCGTGCTCGACCTCGCCCGTACGCAGGTTGTACCAGTAGCCATCGGTCATGCCTGAAGACTAGTCCCGTGTCGACCTCGAGGCGAGCACACCGACGATGGCCAACGCCGCGAGCGGCATCCACAGCAGGAATCCGCGGATCCCCGCGCCGGCCCGCACGCCCGGCGTCGTGCCCTGCCGCAGCTCGACGTCGGTGATGATGGCGCCCGCCTCGTCGACGCCGATCTGGTCGATCGTGGTGCCGTCGGGCGCGATCACCTGGCTCGTGCCCACGGTGGAGACGTTCACGACGCTGCGTCCCGATTCGATCGCGCGCATCCGTGCGAAGGCGAGCTGCTGCAGGTTCTCGTCCGTGCCGCGGAAGTCGGCGTTGTTCGTCTGGAAGACCAGCACCTCCGCGCCGCCCGCGATCCCCTCTTCGATGTGCGCGTCGAACAGCACGTCGAAGCAGATCGCAAGGGCTGCAGGCACACCGTCGATGTCCATCACGGGCGAGTTCGTGCCCGGTGCGTACTCGCGACCGATCATCTCGATCAGCGAGGGCACGATCCTCTCGTACATCTCGCGCTGCGGAACGTACTCGCCGAACGGCACCGGGTAGCGCTTGTCGTGCGACTGCGTCACGCCATCGGCGGTCCAGAGCATCGACCGATTGAAGACCAGCTCCCCGTCGGGAACGGCTGCGTTGAGCAGGATCGGTGCGCCGATCGCGCTCACCGCACGATCGAGCACGGCCGCCGCGTTCGCGTCCTCGAGCGGATCCAGCCCGACGCCGCCCTCGGGCCATACGACGAGATCGGGGTCTTCGCCGACCGCCGCGGCGCTGGCCGCGAGCTGGGCATCGAGCACGTCGTAGCGTGCGCCCTCGTCGAGGTACGCCGTGGGCCCGTTGCCCTGCACCGCCGCGACGCGGAAGGATCCGGCATCGGTCGTGCGGTACTGCGGCACGAGCATCATCACGATCAGCAGCACCGTCGGCGCCGCCAGCGCCCACCATCGGCGCGGCGCCCTCACCCGGATCAGCCGCGCCGCCTCGATCGCGAGCGCCGTGACCAGAACCATGCCGAATGTGAGTCCGGTGACGCCGACCCACGACGCGACGGGCGCGAGCGGACTCAGCGACTGGCTCATGCCGATGCGCCCCCAGGGGAACCCGCCGTACGGCCACGAGCCCATGATGAGCTCCCGGGAGGTCCATACGCCGGCGGCGATGAGCGACGTCGCGGCGAGCCGCGCCGCACCCGGCCGCATCGTGCGCGACACCCACCGGTAGCCGAGGGCGATCAGCACCGCTCCCAGGCCCATGAAGATGGATTCCACACCGGCCAGGGCCGCCCACGGCACCCAGTTCAGCGCATTGTCGCCGAGGAAGCGCGCCGCCCAGTCGATGTGGGGCAGGTAGAACGCCGCGCCGAACGCGAACCCGACCGCGAGCGCCGACCACACGCGGCGCCCGATCAGCGAAACGAGCGACAGGCCCACGGCGACGAACGCGAGCGGCCAGACGCCGAGCGAGGGGAACGACGCATCGAGCGCCAGACCGCCGACCACGGCGGAGACGAACGCCGCCCAGAGCGGCAGGATCGCGCGTTCGCGCACCGAGGACGTCACTCGACGAGCCTACGCGTCGTCGTCCGCAAGCTCCTCGAACAGCCCGGCGGGCGGCGTGACCACGACGCGGCCGGCCGCGGGGTCGACTTCGGGGACGATCGCTGAGACGAACGGAACCATGACCTCGCGCTCGCCCGACTTCACGATCAGCAGGTCCTGCGCGGGCAGGTGCTCGACGCGCGCAATGGTGCCGACGACGGCATCGTCGCGCACGACCTCGAGGCCGATCAGCTGGTGGTCGTACCAGGCATCGGGCTCGGCCGCGGCCTCGTCATCGCGGTGGTCGACCCAGAGGATCGCCTTCACGAGCGTCTCGGCCTCGGTGCGATCATCGATGCCCTCGAAGAAGATCACGGGGCTGGCGTTCATCCACCGGAACTCGCGGACCGTCACGGTCTGGCGGTGCCACCGGGAGTGCTCGGGGACCTGCAGCGTGAACGAGGCTCCCGGGACGAACCGCCCATCGGGATCATCGGTGTACAGCTCGAGCTTCAACGCGCCCTTGAGGCCGTGCGCTTTGAGCACACGACCGACGCGGAGCTGATTCTTCGGCGACGCGGCGGCGACCATCAGTCGTCGGCCACGTCGACACGGATGCGGCGGTCTCCCGCCAGTGCGGCCACCACGGTGCGGATGGCCTTCGCCGTGCGGCCGCCGCGCCCGATCACGCGTCCGCGGTCGTCCTCTGCGACGTGCACTTCGAGCACATCTCCTCGGGACGACGCGGACTCGTCGATGCGCACGTCGTCAGGATTGTCGACGATGCCCTTGACGAGGTGTTCGAGCGCGGCTGCCAGCACGATCGGGATTACTCCGCGTCCGCTGCGGGCGCGTCCGCGGCCGGGGCGTCTTCGGCCGGAGCCTCGGCGGGCGCGTCGGCCTTCTTCTCGGCCTTCGGCTTCACAACCGACTTCTTCGCCGAGTCGGCCTCGTACGACTTCTTCTCGTCGGCGACCTTGAGCGTGCTCTTGGCGTTCTTGTCGCCCTTGAACTTGCCCCAGTCACCCGTGATCTTGAGGATGGCAGCGACCTGCTCGCTCGGCTGGGCGCCGACGGACAGCCAGTACTGCGCACGCTCGGAGTCGACCTCGATGAACGAGGGCTCCTCGGTGGGGTGGTACTTGCCGATCTCCTCGATCACGCGACCATCGCGCTTGGTGCGCGAGTCGGCGACGACGATGCGGTAGTACGGCGCACGGATCTTGCCCATGCGCTTCAGACGGATCTTGACAGCCACGATTCTCCTGTGGATTGAAAGAGGTATTGAACCTTGACGCGCGGCGCGTGGGGTCAATGCGCGCTGGCGGAAGCTCTCAGGGGTGGACGCACCGCCGGATAGAGGGTCGAGCGGGCGTACCAACGTCTTATTCTGCCAGACGATCGGCCCGATCGCGAACACGCGCGCCCGCGAACTTGCATTCACAGGCTGATGAGGTAAGGCTTACCTTCGATCAATTTCGCGCGCAGAAAGGCTCGCATGTCCCGCAACCGCTCTCTCATCCTCGTCGGCGTCGTCGCGTCGTCGCTCGCCCTGGCATCCTGTGCCGGTGCGGAACCGGGCAGCGCGCCGTCCTCCGGCGAGTCGTCGTGCGAGTCGACGGGGCCCGCTCCGCTCGGCAACGAGGCCGTCTCCATCGAGCACGCCCTGGGCACGACCGAGGTGCCCGCGGACATCTCGCGCGTGGCGTCGGTCGGCTGGGGCAACCAGGACGTCGCGCTCGCCCTCGGCGTGGCGCCGGTGGGAAGCGACGATCAGACATGGTCGATGACCGGCGATGACGATCTCGGACTGTACGACTGGTCGCTCGACGCCTACGACGAACTGTGCGCCCCGGAGCCCGCCGTCTTCGACACGACCGACGGCGTCGACTTCGAGGCGGTCGCCGCCACGGCCCCCGATGTGATCCTCGCCGGGTACTCGGGACTCACGGAGGACGAGTACGCGACGCTCAGCGAGATCGCGCCGACGGTCGCCTACCCCGACATCCCCTGGTACACGCCGTGGCGCGACGCCATCCGCATCGATGCCGAAGCCCTCGGCATGGCCGACGCGGGCGAGCAGCTCGTCGACGACCTCGATCAGCGCATCGCCGAGGCGACCGAGCCCATCACCAGCTTCGAGGGCAAGACGGCCGCGTTCTTCTACGTGAATCCGACCGACCTGTCGACGATCTCGATCTACGCCACGGGCGACTCGCGCACGGCGTTCCTCGGAGACCTCGGCTTCGACTTCCCGCAGCTCGCGCTCGAGACGAGCGAGGGCGGCGGGTTCTACGCCGACATCGCTGCGGAGAACGCCGACCAGCTCGCCGACGTCGACGTCTTCGTGATGTACGGCGACGATTCCCTCGTCACGGCCATGCAGGAGCACCCGCTGTGGGGCACGCTCGACGCGGTGAAGAACGGCGCGGTCGTCGTCGCGGGATCCGGCGACGCGTTCAGCGGCTCCCTCACCCCGACGGCCCTGTCCATCCCGTGGATGATCGATGACTACGTGACGCTGCTCGACGACGCGGCGCAGAAGGCGGAGTGAGCTCGGCGCCCGCGCGGGTCCGCCGTTCGGTCCGCACGACGTGGGGCGTGATCGGCGGGGTGGTGCTCGTCGCCGCCGGCGTCGCAGCATCGCTCGCCTTCGGGTCGCGCGTCGTGTCGCTCCCGGAGATCGCCGAGGGCCTGCGCACCTTCGGCACGGGCGCCACCGCCGACGACATCGGGGCGATCGCCGTGGCCGAGCGCATCCCCCGCACCGTGCTGAGCGTCATCGCCGGTGCCGCCCTCGCGCTGTCGGGCGGCGTGATGCAGGCGATCACGCGCAACCCGATCGCCGACCCGGGCATCCTCGGCGTGAACATGGGCGCTGCGCTGTTCGTCGTGTGCGGCATCGCGTTCCTCGGCGTCACATCGGTCTTCTCCTATCTCGGGCTCGCGCTCGCGGGCGGCGCGCTCGCCGCGCTCGTGGTCTACCTCGTCGGATCCGTCGGAGCGGGAGGCGCGACCCCCATCAAGCTCGCGCTCGCGGGCGCGGCCGTCACCGCGGCGCTCTCGTCTCTTGTGAGCGCCGTGCTCCTGCCGCGCGCGGCCGCGATGAACGAGTTCCGCTTCTGGCAGGTCGGCGGCACCGGCGGTGCCGAGTGGTCGTCGATGGCGATCATCGCTCCGCTGCTCGCCGTCGCCGCGATCGTCGTGTTCTGCCTCGGCTCGAGCATGAACTCGCTCGCGCTCGGCGACGACGTCGCCCGGGGCCTCGGCGTGCACGTCGGGCGCACGCGCGCCCTCGCGGCGGCCGCGGGCGTCGTGCTGTGCGCCGCCGTCACCGCCGTCGCCGGCCCGATCGCCTTCGTGGGGCTCATGGTGCCGCACGCCGTGCGCCTCGCCGTGGGGCCCGATCAGCGGGCGATCCTTCCGCTCTCGGCGCTCGGAGGCGCCGCGCTGCTGACGATCGCCGACACGATCGGCCGCGTCATCGGTTCGCCCGGCGAGGTCGAAGCCGGCATCATCACGGCTTTCGTCGGCGCACCGGTTCTCGTCGCCATCGCCCGACGCACGCGGATGAGGGCGCTGTGAGCGGCGCTGTCGCGATCCGAGCGGGCCGGTCCCGCCGCACGCGCCGCCGGCGGATCGGGATCGCGGTGCTCCTCGCTCTCCTCATCGTGCTCGCCGCGGGCATGCTCGTGCTCGGGCAGACGTCGTTCCCCCTCAGCGACGTGCTGCGCGTGCTCGCCGGGCAGGACGTGCCGGGCGCCTCGTTCACGGTGGGCAGGCTGCGCCTGCCGCGCCTCGCGGCGGGCGCGCTCGCCGGTCTCGCGTTCGGCGTCGCGGGCTCGACCTTCCAGACGCTGCTCCGCAATCCCCTCGCGAGCCCCGATGTGATCGGCATCACGTCCGGCGCGTCGGTGGCCGCCGTGCTCTCGCTCGTCGTGCTGCACTGGTCGGCCGGCGCGACGACCGCCCTCGCACTGGGCGTCGGCATCGCGACGGCCGTCGTGATCTACGCGGCGGCGCGCGGTGCGGAGTCGACGGGCGGACGACTGATCCTCATCGGGATCGGGGTCGGCGCCATGATGAACGCCGTCGTGCAGTTCCTCGTGCAGCGGGCCGCGGAGTGGGACGTCTCGGTCGCGATGCGATGGCTCACGGGCTCGCTGAACGGCGTCAGGATCGAGGATCTCGGCCTGCTCGCGATCGCGACCGCCGTGCTCGTGCCGACCGTCGCGGTGCTCTCGCGCGACCTGCGCGCGCTCGAGCTCGGCGACGCGTCCGCGACTGCGCTCGGCGTGCGGGTCGACCGCGCACGGGTGCTGCTGATCGTCGCGGCCGTCGCCCTCGCGTGCTTCGCCACCGCGACGACGGGTCCGATCGCGTTCGTCGCGTTCCTCTCGGGGCCGATCGCGAAGCGCATCGTCGGACCCGGCGGATCCCTGACGATCCCCGCGGCGCTCGTCGGCGCGTGCCTCGTTCTGCTCGCCGATCTGATCGGACAGTTCGGCTTCGACACGGCGTTCCCCGTCGGTGTGATCACCGGCATCGTCGGAGCCCCCTACCTCATCTTCCTCCTCGTCAGGACCAGTCGTCTCGGAGGCTCCTCATGACCGGCTCCCACCTGCTCGAAGCCCACTCCCTCACGTCGGGCTACAGCGGCCGCACCGTCGTCGACGGCATCGACCTCACGCTTCCGGCGGGCCGGATCAGCGTGATCGTCGGTGCGAACGCCTGCGGGAAATCGACGCTGCTGAAGACGCTGTCGCGGCTCATCCCGGCGTCCGACGGCACGGTCGTGCTCGACGGCCGGGCGATCACGCAGATCCCCACCAAGCGGCTCGCACTGACGCTCGGGCTGCTCCCCCAGCAGCCCATCGCGCCCGAGGGGATCGCCGTCGCCGATCTGGTCGGCCGGGGTCGCCATCCGCACCAGAAGCTGTTCCGATCGTGGACCGCCGACGACGATGCCGCCGTCGCCGATGCGCTCGATCAGGCGGGTGTGGCCGATCTCGCCGACCGCACCATCGACGAGCTCTCGGGCGGGCAGCGCCAGCGCGTGTGGATCGCGATGGCGCTCGCCCAGGGCACCGACATGCTGCTGCTCGACGAGCCGACGACGTTCCTCGATCTCGCGCACCAGATCGACGTGCTGGACCTGCTGACCGACCTCAATCGGTCGCGCGGCACCACGATCGCGATGGTGCTGCACGACATCAACCTCGCGGCGCGCTACGCCGATCACCTGTTCGCCATGCGCGACGGGCGCGTCCTCGCCTCGGGAGCGCCGCAGGAGATCGTCACGCCGGCCCTCATCGACGACGTCTTCGGCCTCGATGCCGAGGTCATCTCGGATCCCGTTTCGCACACGCCGCTCGTCGTACCGCGCGGCCGCCACCATGTCACCGGAGGACAGTTCGCATGACCGATACCAGGCCCAGCCGCGCATTCCGCGTGCGCGTGACGCGCATTCAGGACCTCACCCCGAGCTTCCGCCGGTTCACCGTCACCGGCGACGACATCGCCGACTACGGCGATCCCGGATTCGACCAGCGCATCAAGGTCGTGTTCCCGACCGATGTCGCCCCGCTCGAGGCAATGCCGACAGGCGACGACTGGTACACCGCGTGGCGCGCCATGCCGGAGGACGCGCGCCCGCCGTTCCGCACCTACACGACGCGCGCCGTGCGCACGCGCGAGCACGAGGTCGACGTCGACATGGTCGCGCACGAGCCCGACGGCCCGGCATCCGTGTGGATCCAGAACGCCGTCGTGGGCGATGAGCTGCTGATCATGGCGCCGACCGTGCACCACGAGGGCGTGAGCTTCGGGATCGACTTCGTGCCGCCCGCGCAGACCGAGCAGTTCCTGCTGGTCGGCGACGAGACCGCGGCCCCGGCGATCGCCGTCATCCTCGAGCAGCTCCCCCGCGAGGCGCAGGGCGTCGTCGTGCTCGAGGTTCCGGATCCGCGCGATGTCGCGTACCTTCCGCCGCATCCCGGATTCCGGGTGCACGCGGCCGGGCGCGGATCGGCGGATCGGCACACGCACCTCGAGGCGGCCGTGCGCGAGCACGCGGGTCCGCTGTGCCCTGCGGGCCGCGGGGCCGAGGTGGAAGAGGTCGACATCGACGCCGGTCTGCTCTGGGAGGTGCCGCGCACCGCGAAGGGCGGCGCCGCACTCAAGTCGGCGCCGCTGTATGCGTGGATCGCGGGCGAGGCGAGCGTCGTGAAGTCGCTGCGCCGCCACCTGGTGCGCGACGTCGGCATCGACCGCCGCGCCGTCTCGTTCATGGGCTACTGGCGTCTCGGCCGGGCCGAGGGCAGCTGAACGGAGCCGATGGCGGAGCCTCACCGATCGCCCCCTTGTGGCGCGGCGGAGGCCGCGCCACAAGGGCCGCGGCTCGTTACGCTGGAGGCATGAGCACCTCACGTCGAAACGTCGTCACCCAGGTCCGCGACGCCGGGCGCACACAGGTGGTGATCATCGGCGGCGGCATCAACGGCATCGCCACGTTCCGAGACCTCGCGCTCCAGGGCGTGAACGTCGTGCTCGTCGAACGGGGAGACTTCGCCTCCGGTGCGTCGGCGGCGTCGAGCCACATGGTGCACGGCGGCATCCGCTATCTCGAGAACGGCGAGTTCCGCCTCGTGCGCGAATCGGTGCGCGAGCGAAACGACCTGCTGAACACGGCGCCGCACTTCGTGAGGCCGCTGAAGACGACGGTGCCGATCTACTCGTTCTGGTCGGGGCTGTTCCGCGCCCCGCTGAGGTTCGTCTTCGGTCGCCGCGGCAAGCCCGCGGAGCGCGGGGCCGCACTCATCAAGATCGGGCTGACGATGTACGACCTGTTCGTCGGTCCGCGCCGCCGCACGCCCTGGCACACCTTCCGCGGCCGCGCGGCCTCGCTCCGGGAGCTGCCGCGGCTGAACCCGCGCGTGAAGTTCACCGCGACGTACTTCGACGCGTCGATGCACGACCCCGAGCGCCTGGCGCTCGACGTGCTGACCGACGGCCTCAAATCCAACCGCGCCGCGCACGCCCTGAACTACGTCGAGGCGACCGGTTTCACGGGCGACGCCGTAGAGGTGCGCGACCTCGTCTCGGGCGAAGAGTTCTCAATCGCTGCCGACGTGGTGGTGAACGCCACGGGGCCCTGGGCCGATCTCACCAATGCCGCTCTCGGCACGCCCACGCACTTCATGGGCGGCACGAAGGGCTCGCACATCGTGCTCGACAACCCCGAGCTGGTGGCGGCGACGGGCGGGCGAGAGATCTTCTTCGAGCACTCGGACGGGCGCATCGTGCTGATCTACCCGCTCAAGGGGCGTGCGATGGTCGGCACGACCGACATCGAGGCCGATCCCGCGCAGCCGGCGCGGTGCACCGCCGAAGAGGTCGATTACTTCCTCGACCTCATCGGCGACGTCTTCCCCGACATCCCCGTCTCGCGCGATGAGATCGTCTATCGGTTCAGCGGCATCCGTCCCCTGCCGGCCAGCGACGAGTCGAACAACGCCCAGATCTCGCGCGACTATCGCGTGGTCATCGACTCCTCGCGCGGCATCCCCCTCGTGACCCTCGTGGGCGGCAAGTGGACGACCTTCCGGTCCCTCGGCGAGACGCTCTCGAACGCGGTCCTCGACCTCGTCGGCGCGCCGCGCGCGATCTCGACCCGGGGTCGGCCGATCGGCGGCGGACGGGACTTCCCCACGACGCGGCGCGCACGGGGCGTCTGGCTGCGTTCGCGCGTTCCCGGATCCGGCACCCGCGGCCCCGTGCTGCTCGACCGTTACGGCACGCGCGCCGCGCAGGTGTGGCGGGTGCTCGAAGACCACGACGACGTTCCGATCCTCGGCGATCGCCTGTCGACGTGGGAGCTCGCGTGGATGGTCGACCACGAGCACGTCGTGCACCTGTCCGACGTCATCCTGCGGCGCACCGACCTGGCTTTCACCGGATCCGTCACGCCCGAGCTGCTCGAGGACGTGGCCCGCAACCTCGCGCAGCTGCTCGACTGGGATGAGGCGCGCACGGCGGCCGAGATCTCGGCGACGGTGGAGGAGCTGCGCGACGCGCACGGCGTCGAGCTGAGCACGGAGTCCGCACATGCCTGACTACATCATGGCCATCGACCAGGGCACGACGTCGAGCCGAGCGATCATCTTCGATCGCTCGGGCCGCATCGTCTCGTCCGGCCAGAAGGAGCACGAGCAGATCCTGCCGCGGCCCGGCTGGGTCGAGCACGATGCGACGGAGATCTGGCGGAACGTGCAGGAGGTCATCGGCATCGCGCTCAGCCGCGCCGACCTCACGCGCCACCACCTCGCGGGCGTCGGCATCACGAACCAGCGCGAGACGACCGTCGTGTGGGACCGCGCCACGGGCGAGCCCGTCTGCAACGCGATCGTCTGGCAGGACACGCGCACGCAGCCGATCGTCGACCGCTTGGCAGAAGGGCACGGCACCGACCGCTTCGCTCCGATCGTCGGCCTGCCCCTCGCGACGTACTTCGCCGGCACGAAGATCGCCTGGATCCTCGAGAACGTCGAGGGCGCCCGCGACCGCGCCGAAGCCGGCGACCTGCTCTTCGGCACCACCGATACCTGGGTGCTGTGGAACCTCACGGGCGGCCCGGACGGCGGCGTGCACGTGACCGACGTGACGAACGCGTCGCGCACCATGTTCATGGATCTCGAGACCCTCGAGTGGCGCGACGACATCCTCGAGGCGTTCGGGGTGCCGCGCGCGATGCTGCCCGAGATCCGCTCATCGAGCGAGGTCTACGGCCGCGCGAAGGACTCGTCGCTGCTGCGGGAGACGCCGATCGCGGGCATCCTGGGCGACCAGCAGGCGGCGACGTTCGGCCAGGCGGCGTTCGAGGCCGGCGAGAGCAAGAACACGTACGGCACGGGCAACTTCGTCATCTTCCAGACCGGCCGGGAGAAGGTGATCTCCTCCGGAGGCCTGCTCACGACGGTCGGCTACAAGCTCGGCGATCAGCCGGTGCGCTACGCCCTCGAGGGGTCGATCGCGGTGACGGGGTCGCTCATCCAGTGGCTGCGCGACCAGCTGGGCATCATCCGCTCGGCACCGGAGGTCGAAACGCTCGCGGCGAGCGTCGACGACAACGGCGGCGTGTATGTCGTGCCGGCGTTCAGCGGTCTGTTCGCCCCGTACTGGCGGCCGGACGCGCGCGGCGCGATCCTCGGGCTCACCCGGTTCGCGAACAAGGGGCACATCGCGCGCGCCGCGCTCGAAGCCGTGGCCTTCCAGACGCGGGATGTGCTCGACGCCGTGGGCAGCGACAGCTCCCTGGATCTGAACGAGCTGCGCGTGGACGGCGGAATGGTCCAGAACGACACCCTCATGCAGTTCCAGGCCGACCTGCTCGGCGTTCCCGTCGTGCGCCCGGTCATCACCGAGACCACGGCGCTCGGAGCCGCGTACGCGGCCGGCCTCGCCACCGGGTTCTGGTCGGACCTCGACGAACTGCGCGCCAACTGGCGCGAGGACAAGCGCTGGGAACCGCAGATGGACGCGCGCGAGGTCAATCGCCTCATGCGGCAGTGGCGCAAAGCCGTCACGAAGTCGATGGACTGGGTCGACGACGACGCCTGAGGCTCAGGCGCGCTGACGGGTGTGCGACAGCCTGCGCCGCATCTTCGCCACGGTCAGGCCGAAGGTGCCCACGACGAGGGCGCCGGTCAGCACCAGGGCGAGCACCGTTCCCGGAACGATCGTGACGATGCCGATCAGGGCGACCGCGAGCAGCAACATCATCTCGCGCAGCTCGGTGCCGAACTGCTGCAGTCGTGCGGGCCGGGCCCGCACCGTGCCGAGCTGCTGCGACGCGATCCCGAGGCGCGCACGCGTCGCCGAGTCGGCGAAGATCGTCGGGATGTCGGGCCAGACGCCGAGCGTCTCGCGCACGCCCGGGAAACGCGCGCCCCAGATGCCCTGCGACACCCGCGCGCGCTCGGTGCACACGTCCTCCGGCGCTTCGAAGGCCTTGACGGCCAGCGTGCGCACGTGCCCGGCCTCGTCCGGCGCGCCCTCGAGCACGACGTAGTCGCCGCTCGACACGCCCAGCAGGCTCAGCGAGAGAGCACTCATGAGGCACACGTCGCGCTCCGTCGACGACGTGTCGGCGAGCGTCACGCGCAGGGTCAGCGAGTTCGGCGCGCCCAGCACCCTGTCCGACCAGCGCTGCCGCTTCACCGTGACGGGGCGGATGCGCACTTCCTCCCCCGCTTCGAGGCCGAGCCCCATGCGCAGCACGTGGTCGATCTCGATGGCCTCACGGGGAATCGCCTCGGCGTCGTCATCGCGCAGCACCGTGGCGATCGCGCGCGGGGCGCGGTCGCCCGCGAGCTCGCGCAGAGCCTCGGATGTGAGCTCGACGTTGCGCGGGCGGCCGAGGGCGCGGTCCATCTCCTCACCGAGCCGCACGACCGACCGGCCGCGCCGCTCGAGGAAGTCGTTCGAACGGCCGGCGATCGCGACCACCGTGCCGTCGTCGTCGCGCGAGATGATGCGCGCATCGATGAGCGATCCGTACCGCCTCGGCGGCGCGCCGATCTCGTCGGGCCGGTCCCAGAGCGGGTTGTGGTCCGCGACGAGCCCCGCTTCGCGGAGCACGTCGGTCGAGGCGAGCGGATCGGCTCGGCGTTCGACGATCTCCTCCGGGCTGGACCCGAGAACGACCGCCGCACGCGGATCGGCGCCGATGCGCGCGAGCACCGAGGCCTGATCGGCGAACCACCGCGACGGCGCAATGCCGTCGGGCCGCTCCTGGCCGGCGACGCCCATCACCCATGCGCCCTCCTCGCCCGCGAGGAAGCCATCGCGCGAGACGTACGCGTACGCCCCGGGCAGCTGCTCGCCGGTCTCCAGCAGGATCGGCGTCTCGACCCACACCCGGCGATAGGCCGAGGCCTCCGATTTGTCGATCTCCCGCAGCTGCTGGTCATCGAGCAGCTGCAGCGCCATCTCCGACACGGCTCCGGGTTCGGGGACGATCGTCGCCGGAACGTAGCCGAGGGGCGACACGAACGAGCAGAACCCCGGGATCATGCCCTCGACGCGCGCGCGGATCGACGGAACCACGAGCGGCACAGAACTCGGGCCGAACTTGTGGCGCAGCTGCGACGGTGCGGCGTTCGAACCGATCGCGAGAACCGGCACCCGCGGGTCCGCGCCGATGCCGTACGTCTCTTCGAGAACGGTCGACAGATGCGGGAACGCCGTCGTCGACAGGCGGCGGATCGACCGCTCGGCGACACTCAGGGCGACCCGGCAGGTCGCGAGCCGCTGCCGGTGGTCCGAGCGCCACGCGAGCGCATCGCCCTCGCGATCCCGGATCTCCCAGATCGCATCCTGCGTGATGACGACCGAGGCATCGGGGCGCCGTCCGGGATACGTCAGCGGAAGCGCGCGCGGGGCGCTCGAGGCGTCGAACGGGTCCGTCGAGGAGTCTTGCGGCATGGCCGCCAGCTTACCGACGGGAGCGGCGCTACGTGTTTCCGAAGAGCTTGCGGATCTCTTCCATGTCGGGCTCGCTCTCGGCGGGCGCGGGCGCGCCCAGTCCGAAACCGGATCCGGTCGGCGCCTGCACGGGCGCCTCGGGCGCGGCGGCGCGCTTGGCGGGGTTGCCCGAGCGGCCGCCCTGGTACTTGCCCTTGTTCTTCTTGCCGCGCTTGGCCGATGCTCCCGGCTTCTGCCCCGGCATCGCCCCCATGCCCGGGATGCCCGCACTCTCGCCGCGCGCGACCTTCTTCATCATCTTCGCGGCCTGCTCGAAGCGGTTCACGAGCTGGTTGATGTCGGTGACCGTCACGCCCGATCCGCGCGCGATGCGGGCGCGCCGGGAACCGTTCAGGATCTTCGTGTTCTGTCGCTCTGCCGGCGTCATACCGCGGATGATGGCCTCGGTGCGGACGATCTCCGACTCGTCGAAGTTCTCGAGCTGCTGCTTCATCTGCCCGCCCATGCCGGGAAGCATGCCGAGCATCTTCTTCATCGAGCCCATCTTCTTGAGCTGCTGCATCTGCTCGAGGAAGTCGTCGAGGGTGAAGGCCTCTTTCGCGAGCTTGTCGGCGACCCGGCGGGCCTCGTCCTCGTCGAATGCCGCCTGCGCCTGCTCGATGAGGGTGAGCACGTCACCGAGGTCGAGGATGCGGCTCGCCATGCGGTCGGGGTGGAAGTCCTCGAGCGCGTCGAGGCTCTCGCCGTTCGAGGCGAAGATGATCGGCCGCCCCGTGACGGAGGCGACCGACAGCGCGGCACCGCCGCGCGCGTCGCCGTCGAGCTTCGAGAGCACGACGCCCGTGAAGTCGACGCCCTCCTGGAAGGCCTTCGCCGTGTTCACCGCGTCCTGACCGATCATCGAGTCGATGACGAACAGGACCTCGTCGGGCTCGGTCGCCCTGCGGATCTTCGACGCCTGGCGCATGAGCTCTTCGTCGACGCCGAGCCGGCCGGCGGTGTCGATGATCACGATGTCGTGCAGCTTCTGGCGCGCGTACTCCACGCCCGCCTTCGAGACCTTCACCGGATCTCCCGTGCCGTTTCCGGGCTCGGGCGCGAACACCGCGGCGCCGGCCTGCTCGCCGACGACCTGGAGCTGGTTCACGGCGTTCGGACGCTGCAGGTCGGCCGCGACCAGCACCGGCGTGTGGCCATCGGAACGGAGCTTCTTCGCGAGCTTGCCCGCGAAGGTCGTCTTACCGGATCCCTGCAGACCCGCGAGCATGATCACCGTGGGCGGGTTCTTCGCGAACTGCAGCTTGCGCTGCTCGCCGCCGAGGATCTTCACGAGCTCCTCGTTGACGATCTGCACGACCTGCTGGGCAGGGTTCAGCGCCTTGTTGACCTCATCGCCGAGCGCGCGCTCGCGCACATCCGCGGTGAACTGCTTGACGACCTCGAGCGCGACGTCGGCGTCGAGGAGCGCGCGACGGATCTCGCGGACGGTGCCGTCGACGTCGGAGGCCGACAGGCGTCCCTTCGTGCGGAGGTTCTTGAATGTCTCGACGAGACGGTCGGAGAGCGTGCCGAAAGTAGCCATGGTGGCCCCATTCTACGCGAGCGGGCGGGGTCCGATCGTCAGCCGGCCGCGGCGAGCGCGCGCTCCAGGTGCGCCGCGAGCGGGCCGGCGCCGGCCCCGCTCGCCGCCCACGAGCGGATCGCCGTGATCACGGCAGCGCCGTAGGCTCCCCCGCGCACGTCAGCGGACATCGCTTCACTGCCCTCCCGCCGCAGGGCCCGCGCGGCGAGCGACGCGATCCGCCACATCCTCAGGGCCGACTCGCGCTCGAGCTGCTCGTCGAGCCTCATCGCCTCGGTGTGGGCGATGGCGAGCGCGAGCGCGTCGGGCACGAACCCGTCGGCGATCCCGCGCACTGCTTCGTCCACGGCGCTGCCCGCCTCGACGGCGTCGTGCGCCGCAGCGATGCGCTCATCGAGGGATCCCCACAGCAGATCGGCCTTGCTCGCGGCGTAGTTGAAGAAGCTCGACCGGCCGATGCCCGCGCGCAGCGCGATGTCGGTCACGCTCGTGCGGTCATAGCCGCGCTCGAGGAACAGCTCGCACGCGGCCTCGGCCAGCATCTCTCGCGAGATGGCCTTCGGCCGGCCGGGCCTTCCTGTCGTCGACGCCACGGGTCCAGCGTATGTCGCGGCGCGCGCCGCGTGAGGGACTACGCTTTATTGGACGCAGTCCACTTATTCGAGGAGATGTGATGATCGAGACGGTCGAGCCGGGCTACAGCCCGGATCTGGTGGAGTACCGCACGGGATGGGAGCTGCAGCAGCGCATCCATGACGAGGTGGTCTCGGGCGCGCGCCCCGAGACGCTCATCCTGCTCGAGCACGCCTCCGTCTTCACTGCGGGTTCGCGCACTGCGCAGCACGAGCGGCCCCACGGCGGCGACATTCCCGTCATCGACGTCAACCGCGGCGGGAAGATCACCTGGCACGGCCCGGGGCAGCTCGTCGGATATCCGATCGTGCGGGTGTCGCGAGACGACGTCGTCGCCTATGTGCGCCGCCTGGAACGCATGCTGATCGACCTCGTCGCGGCGTACGGCATCGAGGGCGCGCAGATCGACGGCCGATCGGGCGTATGGGTCGCGCGCGACGGCGGGTGGAACAAGATCGCGGCGATCGGCGTGCGCGTCGAGCGGTCGGTGGCGATGCACGGCTTCGCGCTCAACTGCAACAACGCTCTGGATCCGTACGGCGCCATCGTCCCGTGCGGGATCTCCGACGCGGGCGTCACGTCGATCGCGCACGAGACGGGGCGCGACGTCGCGCCGCGCGACATCGCCGCCGACGCCGCGCGCGCGTTCGCCCGCGCCTTCGAGGAGGTGCCCGCATGAGCGCCACCGCGCCCGGCGGTCGCAAGCTGCTGCGCCTCGAGGTGCGCAACGCGCAGACGCCGATCGAGAAGAAGCCCGAATGGATCAAGACCCGCGTGCGCCAGGGCCCCGAGTATCAGGCGCTGCACTCGCTCGTGAAGAGCGAAGACCTGCACACCGTGTGCCAGGAGGCCGGCTGCCCGAACATCTTCGAGTGCTGGGAGGACCGGGAGGCGACCTTCCTCATCGGCGGATCCCAGTGCACGAGGCGCTGCGACTTCTGCCAGATCGACACCGGCAAGCCCGACGCGTACGACACGGATGAGCCGCGCCGCGTCGCGGAATCGGTGCGCCGGATGGAGCTGCGCTACGCGACGGTCACCTCGGTCGCGCGCGACGATCTCGAGGACACCGGTGCGTGGCTGAACGCCGAGACGGTGCGACTTATCCACGAGCTGAATCCGAACACGGGCGTCGAACTGCTCGCGAACGAGCACAACGGCGATCCGCGGTTCCTCGATGTGATCTTCGACGCGCGGCCCGAGGTCTTCGCACACAACCTCGAGACCGTTCCGCGGGTCTTCCGCCGCATCCGCCCCGCTTTCGACTATGACCGGTCGCTCGGCGTCATCACGCAGGGACACGACGCCGGACTCATCACGAAGTCGAACCTGATCCTGGGCATGGGCGAGGAGCCCGACGAGGTGGTGCAGGCCCTGCAGGACCTGCGGGACGCCGGGTGCGACATCATCACGCTCACCCAGTACCTGCGCCCCTCGCCCCGGCACATGCCGGTGGCCCGCTGGGTCAAGCCCGACGAGTTCGTCGAGCTCAAGCAGGTCGCCGAGCGCATCGGGTTCCTCGGCGTGCTCGCCGGCCCGCTCGTGCGCTCGTCGTACCGCGCCGGCCGGCTCTGGGCGCATTCGATGCGCGAGAAGGGCCGCGAGATCCCCGCTCACCTGCAACACATCGCCGACAGCGCGCCCGCCGAGTTCGCCCAGGCGGTTTAGGGGTATTCTGGGGGATGGTCCATTTCTGGACGCCATCCAAGTACTTCGTCCCGAAGGGGATCCATGCGTTCGCTCCGTCGTGCCCTGCCCGTTGCCGTTCTCGCTTCCGCGGCCCTTCTCGCCTCCGGGTGCGCGGCGGAGACCGACGCCCCCTCGGGCGACGCGGGCGGGACTTCGACGGGCGGCACGCTCGTCTACGCGACGGGAGACGCGGAGCCCACCTGCTTGGATCCCCACGTGGGCGGGAACTATCCGCAGGGACTGATCTCGACGCAGTACCTCGAGCCGCTGTTCGGGCGCGACGCCGACGGCCAGATCGTGCCGTGGCTCGCCGAGTCGGCAGACGTCTCGGACGACGGCCTGACGTGGACGATCACGCTGCGCGACGACATCTCGTTCACCGACGGCACGCCCTTCGACGCCGAAGCGGTGAAGGCGAACATCGAGCACCTGCAGGACCCCGACACGGCCAGCTCGACCGGCTACCTCTCGGTCAAGGAGGTCAGTGACATCGAGGTGGTCGACGAGACCCACGTCGCACTGCACCTCGAGTCGCCGAAGTCGTCGCTGCTCGAGGTGCTCAGCCAGCAGTGGTCGGCCATGCAGTCGCCCGCCGGCATCGAGCGCGGCATGGAGGAGAACTGCCGGGCGCCGATCGGCACGGGGCCGTTCATCGTCGAGAGCTGGACGCCCCAGCAGTCGGTGACGATGACCCGCAACGACGACTACGTGCCGACCAACCCCGAGCTCGACCACGACGGCGGCGCACTCGTCGAGGCGCTCGAGTGGCGTTTCATCCCCGACGCGGCGACCCGTCAGGCCGCGCTCGCATCGGGCGAGGTCAATGTCATCGACAACCCGCTGCCGACCGATATCGCCGCCGCCGATGCCCAGGGCCTCACGCACATCGATGCGCCGCGCCCGGCCGCCGCGAACCGCATCGAGCTGAACTCGAGCCAGGCGCCGTTCGACGACCGCGACGTGCGCGAGGCGTTCATCCGCGCCGCCGACCCGAGCCCCGGCATCGAAACGCTCTTCGCGGGCACGGCGACGCGGTCGTTCTCGGTGCTCTCGAGCGCCGAGCCGTTCGCGCTGAGCGACGAGGAGCTGTTCCGCACCGATGTCGACGAGGCGAACGACCTGCTCGACGCCGCCGGCTGGACGAGCCGCGACGACGACGGCGTACGCACGAAGGACGGCGAGCGGCTCACGGTGCGCTTCCCCGTCTCCACGAATCAGTCGACGGCGGCCGAGCAGTCGCTCTTCGAGCAGATCCAGGCGAACACGGCGGAGGTCGGGTTCGATGTCGACCTGCAGCCGACCGATCTGTCGACCTGGTACGGCGCGCTCGCGGCGCACGAGTACGAGGCGGTCTCCGCACCGTACACGACCGTCGGCCCCGACGTGCTGCGCATCCTGTACCACTCCGACGGCACCATCCCCGCGCCGAGCGGATACTTCGCCAACAACGCGCAGCTGACGGATGCCGACCTCGACCAGCTGCTGACCGACGCGCTCGCCACGACCGACGCCGATGAGCGCGCGGACCTCTACACGCAGGCGCAGCGCATCGTGCTCGACAGCTTCACGGTGCTGCCGCTGTACGACCAGCAGAACCACTTCCTGACGAACGGCGTCGAGGGCGTGACCACGCTGCACACGATCTCGACCCCGACGTTCGTGAACGCGGCGCTCACCGACTGATGTCCGCCGTCGCCCGGTGGGTCGCCGCGAAGATCGGGGCGGCGATCCTCGTCGTGTGGATCGTCGCCACGCTCGTGTTCTTCGCGCTGCGGCTGTCGGGCGACCCTCTCGAGGCGATCCTCGGCGGCCCGGGCTCGCAGGCGGGTGAGGAGACGGTGCAGGCGGCGATCGAGGCGTATGCGCTCGACCAGCCTCTGGCCTGGCAGTACCTGCTGCAGCTGAAAGACATCGCCACGCTGCAGCTCGGCGATTCGTTCGCCCGGCGTCAGCCGGTCGCGGATCTCCTCGCCGCGCAGCTCCCGCGAACGCTCGCGCTCGCCGCGATCTCGCTCGCGGTCGCATGGATCATCGCCGTGACGGGATCCATCGTCCAGGCGGCATCGCGCGGGCGCGCCGGCATCGTCGTCGGCGTCGTCATGCGCGGCCTCGAGATCGTGGCGAGCGTGATGCCGCAGTTCTGGCTCGGCGCCGTGCTGATCATGATCTTCTCCTCGGGGCTCGGCTGGCTCCCCGCGACGAGCGCCGGTTCGGGCGCGACCGCCCTCGTCATGCCCGTCATCACGCTCGCGATCCCGATCGCGGGGTTCCTCTCGCAGGTCTCGCGCGATGCGCTCGACGAGGCGGATGCGGCGCCGTTCGCCGTCACGGCCCGCGCCCGCGGTGCGGGCGAGATCCGCGTGCTGCTGCGGCACACGCTGCGCCACGCGAGCCTGCCCGCGATCGCCCTGTCGGGCTGGGCGTTCGGCAATCTGCTGTCGGGCGCCGTCGTCGTCGAGGTGCTGTTCGCCCGCCCCGGCCTCGGGCGCCTGCTGCAGGAGGCGGCCCTCTCCCGCGACGTGCCCGTCGTCATCGGCGCCGTCGTCGTCGTCGCGCTGATGTACGTGATCGTGGTGACCCTGACCGACGTCATCGAGCTCGCCGCGG
Organism: Candidatus Microbacterium stercoravium; assembly: GCA_019117025.1. GTDB lineage: Bacteria > Actinomycetota > Actinomycetes > Actinomycetales > Microbacteriaceae > Microbacterium > Microbacterium stercoravium. Next base: position 26,442 of record DXAM01000089.1, read on the forward strand.
ATCCGCGCCTGCGCCGACGCACGCGCCGCGTCGGGCCGCCCGAGATCGTGGTCGGATCATGAGGCCGCTGGGCGTCTCCGCGTCCGCCGCGGCGGGCGTCGTCCTGCTGATCCTCGTCGCGGTGTGCGCGCCCGCTCTCCTCGCTCCCGGCGATCCGCTCGCCGTGTCGCCGACCGAGGGGTTTCTCGCTCCGAGCCTCGCCCATCCGCTCGGCACCGACGAGTCGGGGCGCGGCGTCTACACCCGCATCGTGCACGGTGCCCGTGCGTCGGCGGGCATCGGGGTCGCCGCGACGGCGATCGGCGTGGGGCTCGGAATCGTCATCGGATTCGTCTGCGGCCTCGGACCGCGAGCGGTCGATACCGCGCTCACGCGCGTCGTCGAGGTGCTCTATGCCCTCCCCACCCTCGTCATGGCGCTGCTGTTCGTCGCGGTGATCGGGCCGGGCCCGACCAGTTCGATCCTCGCCATCGGCCTCGCGACCGCCCCGGGATACGCGCGCATGGTGCGCACGCGCGTGCGCCAGGTCGCCCGCAGCGACTACGTGGCCTACGCGCGGCATGAGGGCGTCACGAGCACCGCCGCGTTCGGCCGCCACGTGCTGCCGAACACGCTGTGGCCGCTCATCGCGATGATCACGCTCGGCGTCGGGCAGGCCATCGTGTGGGTGTCGGCGCTGAGCTTCCTCGGCCTCGGTGCCGAACCGCCCTCGCCCGAGTGGGGATCCATGCTCAACGCGGGCCGCATCTACCTGGCGACGGCGTGGTGGATGACGCTGTTCCCCGGCCTCGCGATCATCGTCACGGCCATCGCGCTCACGGTGCTCGGCCGCCGCCTGTCGAAGGGAACCGCATGAACAGGCTGCTCGAGGTGCGCGAGCTCAGCGTGTCGCTCGCCGGGGCGGGCGAGGTCGTCTCGCGGGTCTCGCTCGACGCGCGCGCCGGCGAGGTGCACGGCATCGTCGGCGAATCCGGCGCCGGCAAGTCGGTGCTCGCGCGCACACTCCTCGGCCTCACGCAGCAGGATCCGCGCGCCCGGGTGGCGGCGGCCGAGCTGACCGTCGACGGACGGAACATGCGGCGCGCCGGGCAGCGAGCGTGGCGCGCACTGCGGGGCGGCGAGAGCTCGCTCGTCCTGCAGGACGCGCTGCAGTCGCTGGATCCGCTGCGCACCGTTCAGGCGGAGGTCGGTGAGACGCTCGCCGTGCGGCGCACGCCGCGGTCCGAGCGGCGTCCGAGGATCCTCGATGCGCTCGCACGCGCCGGGCTCGCGAACGCCGAGTCCCTCCTCGGGCATCGTTCGGGCGAGCTGTCGGGAGGCATGCGCCAGCGCGTGCTGATCGCGTCGGCCATCGTCGGCGGCGCGCGGCTGATCATCGCCGACGAACCGACGACCGCGCTCGATGCGACCGTCGCCGTGCGGGTTCTCGAGCTGCTCCGCTCCCTCGCCGCCGACGGCGCCGCTGTGATCTTCATCACTCACGACCTCGCCGCGGTGCGCCGCATCGCCGACCGCGTGACGGTGCTCGAGCGCGGACGCGCCGTGGAGCAGGGCCCCGCGGAACGGGTGCTGCGCGCCCCTGCGCACCCGACGACGCGGGCGCTCCTCGCGGCGATCCCGCACGGCCCGAAGCCCGTGCCCGCTTCCCCCGGCGACGTTGTGCTCGAGGCCGAGCACCTGACCCGTCGGTACGGAACCGCACGCGCCGTCGACGACGCGTCGCTCCGCCTGCGCGCGGGCGAGACGCTCGGGATCGTCGGCGAGTCCGGGTCGGGCAAGTCGACCCTCGCACGCCTGCTCATCGGCGCGGAGCGGCCCGACGGCGGGACGACCTCTCTGCCGGGCGATCCGACCGTGCGGCTCGTTCCGCAGGATCCGCTCGGGTCGTTCGACCCGCGCCACTCGGTGCGGCGCATCCTCGAGCTCTCGCGGCGCGGCACGGGGCCGACGAGCGGCGAGCTGCTGACGCAGGTCGGGCTCGAGGCGGCTCTGCTCGACCGTCGCCCCGCCCGCCTTTCGGGCGGTCAGCGCCAGCGCGTTGCGATCGCCCGAGCGCTCGCGGCCGATCCGCACGTGCTCGTGCTCGACGAGCCCGTCTCGGCGCTCGACGTCACCACGCAGGCGGGCATCCTCGACCTGCTCGCCGACCTGCAGCGTCGCGAACGCCTCGCGATGGTGTTCATCTCGCACGACCTCGCCGTGGTGCGGCGCGTGGCCGACCGCGTCGCGGTCATGCAGGCGGGGCGGATCGTCGAGACGGGACCCACGGAGCAGGTCTACGCCGATCCCGACCAGCGGGTCACCCGCGAACTGATCGCGGCGTCGGGCCCGCGCTAATCGGCGTTGGTCGCCGACTGCACCGTGCCATCGCTCGCGAAGTTCACGAGCAGCACGTCGTCGGCCTCGTCGGGGTCGAGCGCGTACTCGAGCACCGCGAACGGGTCGTCACCGCCGTGCTCGTCGGCGAGGATCGTCATGCTCATCAGCTCGAGCGACCGGATGATGTCGACCGGCGCGTCGCCCGACACGTCGACCAGGATCTGCGCGATCTCGTCGCCGTAGCGCTCGGTCATCATCAGGATGAACTCGGTCACGTCGCTCGCACGGTTGTCGACCTCGGTGAGCATGAAGTCGCGAGCGCGCCGGTCGATCTCGTCGAGCGCGGTCACGAGCGACGCCGCGGCGTCGAGCGCATCCGGGGTGACATCATCCTGATCCGGCGCCGTGAGATCGACCGTCACGCGCATGTCTCCGAGGTCGATGCTCTCCGACCAGAAGATCGCACCGTCAGGGCCCGACTCGAGCAGCCCGAAATAGTCGTGTTCGATCGCCATGGGTCTACTCAACCACGCCGGGCGCGCTCAGCCAACGAGTCCGGCGGCAAATGCCGACGCGGTGAAGCCGGAGATGTCGCCGATCCCCTCGCCCTCGCCGATGAGCTTCACCGGGATTCCCGTGCGCTCCTGCACGGCGAGCACGAATCCGCCCTTGGCCGATCCGTCGAGCTTCGTGATGACCAGGCCCGTCACGCCGGCGTGCTCGAGGAACGCCTCGGCCTGCATCACGCCGTTCTGCCCGGTGGTCGCATCGAGCACGAGCAGCACCTCGGAGATGGGCGCCTGCTTCTCGATCACCCGGCGCACCTTCTGCAGCTCGTCCATGAGACCGGCCTTGGTGTGCAGGCGGCCGGCCGTGTCGACGAGCACGATCTCGGTTCCGGTGCGCTTGGCGTAGTCGATGGTCTGGAACGCGACCGACGCCGGGTCCTGGCCCTCGCGCTCGGGACGCACGATCGCCGCTCCCCCGCGCTCAGCCCAGGTGGCCAGCTGCTCGACCGCGGCCGCGCGGAAGGTGTCGGCCGCGCCGACGACGATCGAGCGGCCGTAGCGCTTCAGGAAGTTCGCGAATTTGCCGATGGTCGTCGTCTTGCCGACGCCGTTGACGCCGACGACGAGCACCACGGCGGGGCGCTCGGTGAGCTTCAGCGTCGTGTCGAACTTGTCGAAGCGCTCCTCGAGGCTCTCCACGAGCATGCGCTTGAGGTCCTTCGGATCCTCCGTCTGGAACCGGGCGACCTTCTCGCGCAGGTCGTCGACGATCTGCTCGGTGATGTCGGGCCCGAAGTCGGCCGTGATCAGCGCCGTCTCGAGGTCGTCCCACGTGCCGTCGTCGATCGTCTCTTTCACGAACATGCCGCGCAGCGCGCGACCGAGGGACCACTTCTCTGCCATGGCATCCAGCCTACCGGCGTGCGGAGGCGGTCACCGTGAATCGGCGGTCGCGCGCGACCTGCCGGGTGGGTCCGACGATGCGGTCGAGCTGCGGTCGGTACCGCAGGTGACTGTTCCACACGGTCCACAGCTCGCCGCCCGCGCGGAGCACGCGCGCCGCATCGGCGAACAGGCGCGGTGCGATGAGGCTCGTGACCGCGGCGCCCGAGTGGAACGGCGGGTTCAGCAGCACGAGGTCCGCGGATCCGTCGGGCTGCGAGGAGAGACCGTCGTCGCGCACGACGCGGACGCGATCCGATACTCCGTTCGCACGGCACGTCGCCGATGCCGACGCGACCGCGGCGGCCGACCGGTCGGTCGCGATCACCCGTGCCTCCGGGCGTGCGAGGGCGTACGACGCCGCGAGCGCGCCGGTGCCGCACCCGAGATCGATAACGCATTCCGCATACGGCATATCCCCGAGGTGTTCGAGCATGGAACGCGTGCCGATATCGAGACCGGTGCCGGCGAAGGCCGCACCGTGCGCGACGATCGTCAGCCCCTCGTGTGCGGCCCGGCGCGGCCACGGTGCGCCGGCGCCCGGGATCGGGGCACCGGAATGCAGCGCGCGCGACTTGCCGACTCCTCGGCTCGCGCTCACCTCGCGGAAGTGCACGCCGAGCACCTCGTTCATCGCCGTCGTCATGTGCTTGACGCGCCCTCCGAGCACCACCCGCACCGACGGATCCGCATGATCGGCGATCGCGCCCGCGAGCTCGTCGAGGGCATCCAGCCCGCGCGGCAGCTGCCCCGCCACGAGCGTCGCCTTCTGCGTGAGCGAGGCATCGAGGTCGTGCCAGCTGACCCCGCCCAGGTCGATGCCGAGGCGCTCCGCGTTGGCGGCAAGAGCGCGCTCCCCGGTGATCGCATCCTGGTGCACGCGGATGCGCGTGCGCGGCGCCGCCGTGAGGATCGACAGCACGAGCGCGCCGAAGCGGTCGCCGACGATCACGATCTCGGGCGGGATCTCCCCCGCCTCCGCCAGGATGAGTCGGTCGCTCTGATCGGCGGCGACGAGATCGTGGGTCTCGATGTCGGGCCAGCGGCTGAGGCGCGCGGCGATCCGGTCGAATGCTTCAGCGGGCGCCATGCGTCCAGCGTATGACGCGGCGCGCGCTATGCGTTCGCGGCCGCGCCGATGCGCTGTCCGACCACGGCGGAGACGCCGTCCTGACGCATCGAGACGCCGTAGAGGGCATCGGCGATCTCCATCGTGCGCTTCTGGTGCGTGATGACGAGGAGCTGACTGTTCTCGCGCAGCTTCTCGAAGACGCCGAGCAGGCGGCCGAGGTTCGCATCGTCGAGCGCCGCCTCTACCTCGTCGAGGATGTAGAACGGACTCGGACGCGCTTTGAAGATCGCGGTCAGCAGCGCCACTGCGGCGAGGGATCGCTCGCCGCCCGACAGCAGCGAGAGGCGCTCGATCTTCTTGCCGGCGGGCCGGACCGACACCTCGATGCCGGTCGCGAGCATGTCGCCGGGATCGGTCAGCGAGATCGATCCCTCTCCGCCCGGGAACAGGATCGGGAACATCTCGCCGAAGGCGCGCTTCGTGTCCTCGAACGCATCCGCGAAGATGTGCTGCATGCGTTCGTCGAGGTCGCTGATGATCGTCTGCAGGTCTTTGCGCGTCTTCACCAGGTCGTCGAGCTGCTCGGCGAGGAACCTGTGCCGCTGCTCGAGCGCCTCGAACTCCTCGAGCGCGAGCGGGTTCACACGGCCCAGCTGGGCGAGCCGCTTGTCGGCGGCCCGCAGCCTCTTCTCCTGCTCGCTGCGCACGAACGGCACGGGATCGGCATCTTCGTCGTCGGCGGGAACCGGCTGCTCCGGTCCGTACTCGGCCACGAGGATCTCCTCGCCCATGCCGAGCTCGGACTGCGCGCGCTCGGTCAGGCTCGCGAGGTGCAGCTTCTTCTCATGGATCTGCAGTTCGAGCCCGTGCACACTCTCGGTCAGTCGCGCGAGCTTCTCGCGGATCGACGCATCGCGCTCGCGCAGCTGACGCAGCTCTCCGGACACCGCGCTCCGCACGCGCTGCGCCTCCGCGAGCGCCGCTCGCGCCGCGGTGACGGATCGGTCGACGGAATCCAGGATCTCGGGCAGTCGATCGGCGACGCCCTGCGCGATGTCGCGCTGCCGCCGGCGCAGCACCGCGCGTCGCGCCGCCTGCTCCGCGGCCTCCTGCTCGCGCACGCGCTGGCGCTCCAGGCCCGCGGCGTGCACCTCGGCGGCGCGCACGCGCTCCTTGGTGGTCTCGACCTCGAGCCGTGCGGATGTCTCGGCCTCTCGCGCCTTCTCGACGGCGTCGAGGAACCGATCGCGCGACGACGCATCGAGGATCGGGCGCGGCTCCTGGAGCGCGTTCTCGAGCGCGCGCGTCGCCTCTCGAACGCGCGCTTCCGAATCCGCCACCGCGGCACGCGACTTCTCGAGATCGGCGCTGAGCCTGTCGCATTCGGCGATCGCCGACTCGTGCCGCACCGTGACGCGGTTCACGTGCTCGGCGCGCTGGGCGAGCTCCGCATCGTGCGCGCGCAGCTGCTCGAGCGCCTGCTTCTGCGCCGCGCGTGCCGTCTGCACGTCCTCCTGCCGCTCGCGGCGCTGATCGCTGAGGCGCTCGACCTGCGTGCGCACCTGCGCGAGCTGCTCCCCGGCCGCATCCCGCTCGGCCTGCAGCGCCAGGCGCGAGCCGCCTCCGCCCGAACCGGCCCGGATCGTGCGGGGCGTGATGATCTCGCCCGCCCGGGTCACGATCGTCTGCCCGGGTGCGAGCGATGCGACGGCCGCGCGCGCCTCGTCGAGCCCGTCGGCCACGAACACCGTGCGCAGCAGGCCGAGGATCCCCGCGGGCCCCGTGACGACGTCCGCGGCGGGCCGCAGTCCGCGCGGGGCGTCCGGCTGCTCGCCCGCTGCGGCGTTCGCGATCACGATGTCGACGGATCCGTCATCGCCGGCGCTGCCCGCAATGCGGAACGCCGCGTCGCGATCGTCCGCGAGCACGCCCTCGGCGAGCGGCCCCAGCACGGACTCGACCGCGTGCTCGAAGCCGTTCTCGACCTGCATCGATTCGCGCACGAGTCCGCCGATGCCGTCGCCGCCGCGGGCGATGATCTCGCTTGCGGCGTTCGTGACATCGAGCGCGGATCCGAGCGCCGATTCCTTCGCGCTCAGCGCATCGGCCTCGCGCTCGGCGGTCCGGTGCGCCTCGCGCACCTGATCGAGCGCCTTCTCCGCCGCGCTCACGTCGCGCTGAGCCTGCTCGTACGTGCGCTGCAGCTCTGCGGACTCGTGCTGCCCGACCTCGGCCGTCTCCAACGCGTCGAAGGCGGCCTGTGCGTCGCTCCGCCGTTCGAGCGCCGCGTCCAACGCCTCCTGCTGGCGCACGACACCCGCGCGCACGGCGTCGAGCGTCTGCTCGGCCGCGCCCGCGGATCCGCGCAGCGTCGTCACCCGCATGTCGTACTCGCTGATCAGCGCACTCTGCGCCTGGATCTCGGCGTCGACCGCGTCGAGCTCGGCGCGGGCCTTCGTGAGCGAGCGCGATGCCGCCTGCACGCGATCCTGCGCGTCGCCGATCCCGTCGGACAGGCGGGTGACCTCCTCGTGGGCCGCGTCGATGGCCTGCTGCGACACCGTCACATGGTGATCGTCGGCGTCGTCGTCGGATCCCAGGAGCGAGAGCCGCTGGTTCGCGAGCGTGAACAGGCTGCGGATCCTGTCCTGCGCCTGCTCGAGCGCGAACAGGGTCTTCTGCGCGTCGTCGACGGCCCGAGGCGTCTGCTCGCGCTCGAGCTGCGAGATCCGCAGCCGCACGCCGGAGGCCTCCTCCTCGAGCATCACCCGCTCGGTGTGGCGCTCCTGCTCGCCGCGCGCATGGTCCGAGAGCTGACGGCGCAGCCGCACCACGTCGTCGGCGTACAGCCGCGCCTTCGCGTCGCGCACGACCGCCGCGATCGTCTGCGCCTGGCGCGCGATCTCGGCCTGCCGCCCGAGGGGCTTGAGCTGGCGGCGGATCTCGCCCGCCAGATCGCTCAGCCGAGCGAGGTTCTGCTCCATCGCCTCGAGCTTGCGCAGGGTCTTCTCCTTGCGCCGGCGATGCTTCAGGATGCCGGCGGCCTCCTCGATGAATCCGCGGCGCTCCTCGGGCGTCGCCCGCAGCACGGTGTCGAGTCGCCCCTGTCCGACGATCACGTGCATCTCGCGCCCGAGGCCGGAATCGCTCAGGAGCTCCTGCACGTCGAGCAGGCGGCACGTCTCGCCGTTGATCGCGTACTCGCTCTGCCCGCTGCGGAAGAGCGTGCGGCGGATCGCGACCTCGCTGTACTCGATGGGCAGCGCACCATCGGAGTTGTCGATCGTGAGCTGCACCTCGGCGCGGCCGAGCGGGCCCCGCGTCGAGGTGCCGGCGAAGATGACGTCCTCCATCTTGCCGCCGCGCAGGCTCTTCGCGCCCTGCTCGCCCATGACCCAGGCGAGCGCATCGACGACGTTCGACTTGCCGGACCCGTTCGGCCCGACGATCGCGGTCACGCCGGGCTCGAGCGCGAACGTCGTCGGCTGAGCGAAGGATTTGAAGCCCTTGAGGGTGAGGCTCTTGAGATGCATGCCGTCCCTCCGTGTGCGTGCGCGTGCGGGATCAGCCTATTGCGCGACTCCTCCCCACCCGCAGAACGGCGCGGGACACGCCGATTTCTGAGAGAATCCTTGACGCGCTCGGGGCGCGTGCGTAATGTTGCGTTCTGCACGTAGACGTTCCGGGCAGTCTCGCCCGCGGAGATCCTGAGGAGGAAGACCATGATGTTCATCGCTCACATCACTCGCGCTTCCGGCCCTGCTCTGCGAGATGGCGATCGCCACGGAATCATTCTCCGTCAGCACTAGCAGCGCGCGCCGCCCGGCGCCCCCGGCTGGTCCACGGACACCCGTCTCTCTGCGGCTGTCCCGCTCGTTCTGAGCTCCCTCTCGATGCCGCATCTGCGGGCGTCGTCGCATCATCCGCCGCAACCCGGCGCATTCTCTTCTTTCCGGAGATCCATCACCGTGAACACCACTGTTCCCACCCATCCGCCCCGCACTCCCGTGCAGGCCCTGTCGGGCCGCACACCGCGCACCGCACTCTCCGACCGCATCGCGATGCGCATCGGCCTGGCCCTGCTGCTCTGGGGCACGCGCCCCGTGAAGAACGTCGGACCGAACGTCTCGGGCCACGGCGTGCAGAGCCGCACCGACGCGCGTCGCGAGATCGATCGCACGCTCGCCGCCCACGGGCACCCGTTCTCCCCGTTCGCCCGATGAGTACGAAAGGCACGCTCGTGCCGACCGAGTTCACCCCGCTGTCCCTACCCGCAGCCGCCGA
>DXAM01000090.1 GCA_019117025.1 Candidatus Microbacterium stercoravium
CCGGATCCGTTCAGCACCGCCACGGCCGCCGCGATGAGCATCGCGCCCGCGACGTGTCCCAGAGGCGGGCCGAAGGCGAGGGACGTGGGCATCTCCAGCCCGTACCCGATCTGCCGCGCGAGCTCGAGGCCGGTGACGATGCCGACGACGAGCCCCATCGTCATCACGGCGATATCGAGGATGCGGCCGCCCGCCGTCAGCGAGAAGCCGTCGATCGCGTCCTGTGCCGCGCCGACCACCGCGAGACCGGCGAGCATCATCACGATTCCCGAGGCGACGACCACGCTGGGCCGTACGGTGACGAGGGCCTCGATGCCCGCGGCGCGGCCGGCCGCGACCCCCGCCGCGAAGGCGACCAGCACGAATCCGCCCGCCGCCTGCAGGAAGAACAGCGGAATGCGCAGGCGCGAGAGGCCGTACTGGGTGAGGGCGACGAGCAGCACCGCGACGAACACGAGCACGAGGGTGATCCACCCGGCGCCGTACATCAGTGCGATCGCGACGCCCAGCAGCGACTGCACGAGGATGACGACCGCGTCGCGGTACATGAACGGCGTGCGGCGGATCTTGTGGAAGTCGACGATCGCGTCGCCCAGCGGCTGCCCTGACTCGATGTCGTTGACGAGCGCCTGCAGGCGCTGCAGCTTCGCGTGATCCGGGGCCGCCGAGCGCACGACCTGCATGAGCGTGATCGGATCGCCCGTGCCGTTGCGGTGGTCGGAGAGCATGACCGAGTTGAACGTCACGTTCACGTGCACGCTCTTCAGGCCGTACGCCGTCGTGATGCGCAGCGCCGCGAGCGTGACCTCCTTCGCGCTCGCACCGATCGAGAGCATCACCTCGGCGACGCGCATCGCCAGGTCGATGATGCTCTGCGCCAGACGATCATCGATGATCGGCATCTGCTCGGTCATGCTGCGCCGGGCGGGGTCGTTCCAGAAGGCGCGCTTCAGCCCGCCGAACACGCTCCTCGGACGCCGGTGATCACCCATGTCTTCGAGGGTAGTTGCGCCCCCGCCCGGGTGCATGGCAGGCCGCCGACGATCAGCTAGGAGAACACATCGAAACTGAACTTCACGATCAGCGCCGCGATCACGACGATGAAGACGATGCGCACGAATCGGCTGCCCTTCGACACCGCCATGCGCGCGCCGAGATAGCCTCCGACGAGATTCGCCGCGCCGACCGACAGGCCGACGCCCCACAGCACGTGGCCCGTGGGGATGAAGAACAGCAGCGCGCCGACGTTCGTGCAGAGGTTGGCGATCTTTCCGAGCGCGGTCGCGGGCATGAAGGCGTACCCGAGCACGCTGACCAGCAGGATCACGAAGAAGGATCCGGTGCCCGGCCCGAGCGCGCCGTCGTATGTGCCGACGAGCAGACCGATGCCGGCTGCCGCGCACACGTGCCGCGCGCCGTGCCAGCGCTGCGTCGTACGCACGCCCATCTGCGGCTTCAGGACGGTGAATGCCCCGACGACGATGAGCACGACGAGCAGGATCGGAGTAAATGCTTCTTGCGGAATATATGTCGCGATCACGGCGCCGATGATCGCCCCGAGAAACGCCATCCCCGCGAGCGGAACCGCGGTCTTCGGATCCGTTCTGACGCGGCGCGCGTACGTCGCCGCCGCGACCGAGGTGCCCATCACGCTCGCCAGCTTGTTCGTCGCGAGCGCCTGCACGGGGGTGATGCCGGGCACGAGCAGCATGGCGGGCAGCTGGATCAGGCCGCCGCCGCCCACGACCGCATCGACCCATCCCGCGCCGAGCCCCGCGAGGAGCAGCAGAACGAGCGTCAGCGTATCGAGGTCAGCCACGCGCGGAGTCCATTCGTCGGCGGCGGCGCGCCGTGGCGCTCACCCCAGCACGGCGCGATCATCGAACGTCGCGCCCTTGATCTTCCCGAACTCCGCCATCAGCGCTTCGACGGTCAGGGTCTTCTTCTGCTTCTCATCGGCCGAGAACACGATGCGGCCCTCGTGCATCATGATGAGGCGGTTTCCGAGATCCAGCGCCTGCTGCATATTGTGCGTCACCATCAGGGTCGTGAGCCCGCCCTGCTCGACGATGCGGCCCGTCAGGGTGGTCACGAGTGCTGCGCGCTGCGGATCCAGGGCCGCAGTGTGTTCGTCGAGCAGCAGTACACGCGGGTGGGTGAACCCGGCCATCAGCAGCGAGAGCGCCTGTCGCTGGCCGCCGGATAGGAGGCCCACCTTGGCCTTCAGACGATGCTCGAGGCCGAGCTCGAGCGCGCGCAGCTCGTCGACGAACCTCGCACGGCGCTTCTTCGTGACCCCCCGGGCGAGGCCTCGTCGACGGCCGCGCAGCAGCGCGAGCGACAGGTTCTGCTCGATCGTCAGGTCGGGGGCCGTGCCCGCCATGGGATCTTGGAAGACGCGGCCGACGAACGTGGCGCGACGGTGCTCTTTGAGCCTGTTCACCTTCGTTCCGTCGATGTCGATACGGCCCGCGTCGACCGAGATGCGCCCCGCAATCGCGTTCAGCAGCGTCGACTTGCCGGCACCGTTCGACCCGATCACGGTGACGAAGTCGCCCGTGTCGAGCCGCAGGTCCACGTCGGTGAGCGCGCGGCGCTGGTTGACGGATCCGGGGAAGAACGTCTTGCTGACGCCGTCCATCGAAAGCATCGTCAGGCTCCCTTCGCTTCGCTCACGCGCACGCGCCCGCCGCGCATGTCGCGCCACGACGGGATCCGCTTCAGGACGCCCCAGCGCGGCAGCAGCAGGGCGACCACGACGAGGGCGGCCGTGATGAGCTTCATGTCGTTCGGGTCGAGGCCCACCTGCAGGGCGACGAAGATGATGATGCGGTAGATGACCGCACCGACGACGACGGCGAGGCTCGCGAGGAAGATGAAGCGCTGCCCGAGCACGGCCTGTCCGAGGATCACCGAGGCGAGGCCGACCAGGATGAGCCCGATGCCCATGCTGATGTCGGCGAAGCCCTGGTACTGGGCCACGAGCGCTCCGCACAGCCCGACGAGTCCGTTCGACAGGGCGAGTGTGAGGATCGTCGTGCCGTCGGTGTTCGCGCCGAGGCTGCCGATCATCTGCTTGTTGTTGCCGGTCGCCTGGATCGCGAGGCCGAGGTCGGTCGTCAGGAACCAGTCGACGATCAGCTTCAGGATGATCACCGCGACGAAGAAGATCAGCGCGCCGAACCACGTGCGGCCGAGCAGGCCGGCGTCGCGCAGGGGCGTCATGAGCGTCTCCTCGCGCAGCAACGGCACGTTCGCGCCGCCCATGATGCGCAGGTTAACCGACCACAGGGCGATCATCGTCAGGATCCCCGCGAGCAGGCCGTCGATGCGCCCCTTGGTGTGCAGGAGTCCGGTGACGATGCCGGCCACGAGGCCGGCGCCGGCCGCCGCGAGCGTCGCAACCACGGGGCTCTGGCCCGCCGTGATCATGGCGGCCGCGACCGCGGCTCCGGTCGTGAAACTGCCGTCGACCGTGAGGTCGGGAAACTGCAGAACGCGGAACGTCAGGTAGACGCCGAGCGCCATGACGCCGTAGATGAGGCCGAGCTCGACCGCTCCGATCATCAGCGACTACTCGATGACGGTGTCCGCGCGCTCGGTGACGGAATCGGGCAGTTCGACGCCCATCCGCTCCGCGCCCGCGGGGTTGATGATCAGCTCGACGTCGTTGGACGTCTCGATGGGCATGCTCGCGGGATCCGCCCCGTCCTGCAGGATCTTCGCCGCCATCTCGCCCGTCTGGTACCCGAGCTTCGTGTAGTCGATGCCGATCGTGGCGACCGCGCCGCTCTCGACCGGGCCCGAGTCGCCGCTGATGACGGCGATCTGCTTCTGCTCGGCGACCTGGATCAGCGCCGCGATGCCCGAGACGACCGTGTTGTCGGTAGGCACGTAGATCGCGTCGACGTCGCCGAGCGACTGCGTGGCCTGCTGCACCTCTGACGAGTTGGAGACCGTGGCCTCCTTGATCGTGATGCCGAGGTCGGCCGCCGCCTCCTTCGCGAGGTCGACCTGCACCTCGGAGTTGACCTCGCCCGAGCTGTAGACGACGCCCACCGTCTTCGCGTCGGGGGCGATCTCGGCGAGCAGGGCGAGCTGATCGGCGACCGGGTTCAGGTCGCTCGTGCCCGTGACGTTGGCGCCGGGAGCGTCGTTCGAGTCGACGAGACCCGCCGCCTCGGCGTCGGTCACGGCCGTGAACAGCACGGGGGTGTCGACGATCGCCTGCGCCGCGGCCTGAGCGGCCGGGGTTGCGACGGTGAACACCAGGTCGAGGCCGTCGCTCGCGAACGTCGTGGCGATCGTGTTGGTGTTGGGCACCTCGCCCTGCGCGTTCTGGTCGTCGTACTCGACCTGCACGCCCGCCTCGTCGAGAGCGGCCTTGAAGCCCTCCGTCGCCGCGTCGAGAGCAGGGTGCTGCACGAACTGCAGCACGCCGACCTTCACCGTCTCGTCGCCCGAGGCGACGACCCCGTCTCCGTCGTCGGACGAAGAGCAGGCGGTGACGGCGAACAGCGCGGTGGCGGCGAGGCTGGCGGCAGCGAAACGGCGCAGGCGAAGACGAGGCATGTGGGTTCCTTGAGACAGAGGAGAAGCTGTACCCCGAATCGTACCGGCTCGCCTCGGAATGCGAGCATGGGAAACGTGACATGGACGACGAAGAGCTCCCGAACCGTGTACGAGAACGCGTGGATCCGCGTGCGGGAGGACGAGGTCGTGCGGCCCGACGGGTCCGACGGGATCTACGGCGTCGTCGACCTGCAGAACGACGCGGTGTTCGTCGTCGCGCTCGACGAACGCGACAGAGTGCTGCTCGTGCACATCGATCGCTACACGGTCGGATCCTCGTGGGAGGTCGTCGCGGGCGGAACGGACGGCGAGGACCCGCTCTTCGCCGCCCGGCGCGAGCTGCTCGAAGAGGCGGGCCTCGAGGCGAACGAATGGATCCGCGCGGGCGCCATGCGCGCGCTCAATGGCGTCTGCAACGCGCAGGAGACGGTCTTCATCGCGCGCGGCCTGCGCGAAGCGCAGGATGCGACCGCCCATCGCATCGAGGAGGGCATCACCGAGAGCCGATGGGTGCCGCTGCCCGAGGCCCTCGCGATGTCGACGACGGGCGAGATCGCCGACTCGGAGACCCTCGCCGCCCTCGCCATGGCCTCGGCGAAGCTCGCGGCGTCAGCGCACTGAGGGACGTTCGCAGGCGGCGCTCGCGTCACCCCGCGCGCAGGTGCGCCAGCTCGAGGCCGACGGGAATGCTGATGATCAGGACGATCAGTGCTGCGACGAGCAGCCACCGTGCAGCGCCGCGGATCCTCGCGATCGCGTTCGCGGATCCGCCGCTCAGCGCGGAGCGAAGCACGATGACCAGCGGGACGACAAGCACGGCCCCGCCCACATCGACGAGGTACGGCGCGGTCGACAGTGTGCCCGCGACGACGGCCGCGTTCGCGACGGTCGCCGGCCCACGCATCACGAGTGCGGCTTCACGACGGTGAGCAGCACCGCCGAGTCTTCCAGAGCGAGCAGGGCGTGCCGCTGCTGCGGGATCGCGATGTGCGCGTTCACGCCGAGCTCCCACGCCGTTTCTCCAGCGGTGAGCCGCACCCTGCCGCGCAGCACCTGCAGAAGCGCCTCACCCGGGTTGTCGTGATCTGAAAGGGCTTTGCCGTCGCGGAGCACCAACAGCAGCTGCGACAGCGATCCGCCCGCAACAGCCCGGAAGACGCGGGTCGCGCGCCCGCTCGCCGACGTGCTCGCGGCCATCAGCAGCTCGTCGGTCAGCACACTCAGGTCGACACTGCTCGCTGACTCGGCCATCCGGCGACCTTTGACTCGAGATACGGATTCGTCGAGCATATCGAAGCGGCTTCAGCTCGTGCGGCGCTAGCGGCTCCATCGGAACAGACGGACCGCGCACACGGTTCCGATGAAGACCGCCGCGGCGAGCGCGGCGATCGGCTGCCACGGGATCGGCTCTCCGACCCAGGCGCGCTGCAGCGCCTCGACACCTGCGCCGTAGGGCAACCAGCGGCCGAACTCCGCGATCGGCTGCGGCAGGTTCTGCGCGCCGCCGAACATTCCGCCCACCGCCGCGATGCCGAAGAACGAGACGAGCCCGATCGCAACGGCCGCATTCGGCGTCGGCGACACCGCCGCAACAACCATGCCGACGGCGTACATCGCGGCGCACACGAGGAGGAACGCGCCGACAGCCGCCGCGGCATTGACAGGGCCGACGATGCCGAACATTGCGGCGGAGATTCCCAGCGCGAGCCCCACGCCGACGAAGGTCTGCGCGAACGAGGTCACGACCTGCGCGAAGAGCACCATCGACGGGTGGGCCGGCGTCGCGGCGAGCCGCTTCAAGAGACCCTGCCGGCGGTACGCCGCGAGGAACGAGGGCATGTTCACGACTCCGACGAGCGTGACGACCATGACGAGCATGAGCGGCATCACGTAGATCTCGTACACGCTCCTGCCTCCCGCACCCGGCAGGATCTCCTGCGACGCCGCAGCGCCCTGCGTGACGAGCAGCAGGCTCGGCATGCCGATGGGGATGATGAGTCCCGCGGTGTCGCGGATGACGCTCTTCATCTCCGCAAGGATCAGCTGTCCCCAGGCGTGCAGGCCCGGGCGCGCGGCCCGCGGGATGTCATATCCGGTCGCGGTCACGATGCCCGCCTTTCCGAGGAGCGCTTCCTCACGCGGAGGAATGCGTCGTCGAGGTTGTCGGATCCGGTTCGGGTCATCAGGGCTGTCGGGGTCCCCTCGATCGCGACGCGGCCGACGTCGAGCATCACCACACGGCCGCAGAGCCGCTCCACCTCATCCATCGAATGGCTCACGAGCAGCACGGTCACCCCGCGCTCCTGCAACTGCTCGATCAGTCTCCAGATGTCGCGGCGCCCCTCGGGATCGAGCCCCGTCGTGAGCTCATCGAGCACCACCACCCGTGGGCGGCCGACAAGCGCCACCGCGACTGAGAGCCGTTGCAGCTGCCCGCCCGACAGGTGCTGCGCGCGGACCTTCGCGGATTCCCGAAGCCCGAGCCTGTCGATCAGCTCTTCGGGCCGCTCACCGTCTCGATAGAACGAACGATGCAGCCGAACGTTCTCCGCGACCGTGAGGTCGCTGTGCAGCTCTGCCTCCTGAAGCTGCACCCCGAGCACGCCGCGCACACGCGCGCTGTCCCGCCATGGGTCCAGACCGAGCACCCGCACGGACCCCTGCGACGGACGCCGGAGCCCCGCGATCGTCTCGACGAGCGTCGATTTGCCCGCGCCGTTGCTACCCAGGATGCCGACGGTCTCACCCGAGACGACGCGCAGGTCGACGCCGTCGAGCGCCGTCTTCTGCCGGTACCGACGACTGAGCCCGCTCACCTCCACTGCGATGTCCGTCATGCGGATGACGCTACGCAGCCGCATCGCACGCCGCGCGTGCCATCAGTCACGTTCTGCGACCGTGACTTCCGGCACGGGCGCTGGCAGCCCGTCGTCGCTACGGTGGAGGGATGCGACCGGGCGCGCGCCGATTCGCCCCCGAGCTGCTGCTCGTGGGCCTCGCCGTGCTGCTGTGCATCGCGGTCGGAGCGCCCGTCATCGTGCTGCACGCGCGCGGGGCAGACGTCACCTACGGCTCCGTGTGGCTGTGGATCTCGGTCTACGCGGCTTTCATCGCGTCATACGTCGCCGCGAGCATCCTCGCGGAGCACCCGCGTCGCACGTGGGCAGTGGGAGCGTTCCTCCTGCAGGAGACGCTGGCCGTCGCCAGCGTGGTGCTGATCCACACCGGACTCGGATTCGTCAACGTCATCCTCGTGTTCAGCGCTGCCCTCAGCTGCTACGTGCTCCCCCGCTGGGGAACCGCGATCGTCATCCTCGTCAATACCGTCGCCGCAATGGTGGGCATGTCGACGCTCGCGGACCAGGTGGTCAACGGCCTCTTCTACCTGGCGGTGCAGACCATGAGCGCAGCCGCGGTGATGGTCTGGATCGCACAGGACCGCGCGCGACGACAGCTGGCCGCGACGCATGCGGAGCTGTCCGCCACCGCCGCGCTGCTCGAACAGTCGGCCCGAGCGGAAGAGCGGCTGCGCATCTCGCGCGATCTGCATGATGTTGCGGGGCATCAGCTCACAGCCCTCGCCCTCGAGCTGGAGATCGCCGCGCACCACTCCGAGGGGCGCGCCGAGGAGCACGTGGGACGTGCCAAGACGATCGCGAAGGACCTGCTGGGCAACGTGCGCGAGACGGTGTCGCAGATGCGTGACGATCGCGGATCCCTGCAGGACGCCCTGCATCGCGCCGTCGCGGGCATCGAACGCCCCGCCGTCGCGCTCGCCGTCGACCCCGACATCGAGGCCAGCGCCGAGCACAGAACCGCGCTCGTGCGCGCCGCGCAGGAGGTCGTCACGAACGCGATACGTCACGCAGACGGTGCGAAGCAGCTGTGGATCGAGGTCATGCGGGATCCTGCGGACGGGTCGCTCGTTTTCGAAGCGCGCGACGATGGCGGGGCGCGGCGCGACTTCGAGCTCGGCAACGGCCTGCACGGGCTGCGCGAGCGCGCGCAGGAGCTCGGCGGCGACGCGGAGTTCTCCCGCGCCGCAGAGGGAGGTTTCCGGGTGCGCATGACGGTGCCGGCGTCATGACCGACGCCGTGCGCGTGCTCATCGTCGACGACCAGCACCTGGTTCGACAGGGCATCCGCGGTCTGCTGGAGCTCAGCCGCGACGTGACGGTGGCGGACGAGGCCGCCGACGGCGACGAAGCGCTTCGCGCGGTCGCCGACTGCGCGCCCGACGTGATGCTGCTCGACCTGCGCATGCCGGGGCGCGACGGCATCAGCACTCTGGAGGAGCTGGCGGCGCGTGGGATCGATCTTCCCGTGCTCGTGCTGACGACATTCGACGATGCCGACCTCGTGCTGCGTGCGATCCGCGCCGGCGCCCGCGGGTACCTGCTGAAGGATGTCACGCTGGAGCAGCTCGTCGACGGGATCCGCACGGTGGCATCGGGCGGCACGCTCGTGTACCCGGCCCTGCCCCCGCGCGCCGCCGTGCACAAGGCGATCGGCGCCCCGGGCCCGATCGACGGTGCGCTGACAGAGCGCGAGACGCAGGTGCTGCGACTCATCGCCGGCGGCTACAGCAACCGGGAGATCGCGGAGATGCTGCACCTCGCACCGGGCACAGTGAAAAACCACGTCTCGAACATGCTTATGAAGCTCGGTGCGCGCGACCGCACACAGGCCGTGCTGCGCGCCCTGCGGCACGGCCTTCTCAGCGAGTGACCGCAGGGCAGGCGGATTCGCCCCTCGTCGGTCGAGCTCCTGATGATATGCCTATGCGTTCGCTCGTATTTCAGCCGCGCCCGAGCCCGGTCAATGCAACCGCATAGGAAGCGCGCGGAATGTGATCCTCCGAACACGACGCGATCCCATCGCCCGACCCGAGGAGCCGAAATGGCCGATCACTTTCCCGACCCTGTTCAGACCCCCGATGGTCCGACCTACGAGGGTCGCAAGCTCGACCGACCCGACGAGGAGGTCGTCGATCAGGGCGTGCGCTTCGACCTCGGCACGCTGATCAATCGCCGCACCGTCGTCGGGGCGGGCCTCGTCGGGCTCGGGGCCGCCGTGCTCGCCGCGTGCACGCCGCGCGCCGGCGGATCCGCGACGGCAACGCAGACGCAGGAACCGACGCCCTCGGGCCTTCCCGGTGCGGAGATCCCTGATGAGACAGCGGGCCCGTACCCGGCAGACGGATCCAACGGGCCCGACGTGCTGGAGGAGTCGGGCATCGTGCGCGCCGACATCCGATCGAGCATCGGCTCCGACAGCCCGGTCGACGGCGTCCCCCTCGAGTTCTCGATCACAGTCACTGACATGGCGAACGACGATGCGCCGTTCGTCGGCGCGGCGGTGTACGCCTGGCACTGCGACGCGCAGGGACGCTACTCGATGTACTCGGAAGGCGTGGAGGACGAGACGTGGCTGCGCGGAGTGCAGGTCGCCGACGCCGACGGAACGGTCACGTTCACCTCCGTCATGCCGGGGTGCTACACGGGGCGCTGGACGCACATCCACTTCGAGGTGTACCCCGACGTCGACTCGATCACCGATCCGGGCAATGCGATCGCCACGTCGCAGATCGCGCTGCCGCAGAACATCCTCGACACCGTGTACGCACTGTCGGCCTACGACGGGTCGGCGCGGAACCTCTCGCAGATCACGCTCGACACCGACAACGTGTTCAGCGACGACGGCGGAGAACTGCAGAT
>DXAM01000091.1 GCA_019117025.1 Candidatus Microbacterium stercoravium
CGTACAAATTAATTTCGCATAACATATCGTGACGGAACACCACCCCCTGCGCAGAGCGGCACACATGACCGATCCCATCCTTCGCACGTCAGGGATCACGAAGAGATTCCACGGCATCCCGGCCCTGTCGGACGTCTCCCTCGACGTCGCGCCGGGCGAGGTGCACGCCATCTGCGGGGAGAACGGCGCGGGTAAGTCGACGCTCATGAAGGTGCTCTCGGGCGTGCATCCGGCGGGTTCGTTCGAGGGATCCATCGAGCTCGACGGATCCGAGGTCTCCTTCCGCTCGCTGAGCGACAGCGAAGCGCACGGGATCGTCATCATCCACCAGGAGCTCGCGCTTATCCCCGGGCTCTCGGTCGCCGAGAACCTCTTCCTCGGCAACGAAGTGCTGCGGGGCGGGCTCATCGACTGGCGCGAGACGAACGAGCGCGCGGCCGAGCTCATGGCCCGCGCCGGGCTCGACGAGAATCCGACCGCCCTCGTGTCGGAGCTCGGCGTCGGCAAGCAGCAGCTCGTCGAGATCGCGAAGGCGCTGTCGAAGGATGTCCGGATCCTCATCCTCGACGAGCCGACGGCCGCGCTCGGCGCCGCCGATTCCGAGCGGCTGCTCGAGCTCATCGACCACCTGCGCACGCAGGGCATCACCTGCATCGTCATCTCCCACAAGCTGCGCGAAGTGCTGCAGGTCGCCGACCGCATCACGGTCATCCGTGACGGGGAGGTCGTCGAGACGATGCGCCGCGACGACCCCGAGACGAACGAGGGCCGCATCATCCGGGCGATGGTCGGCCGCGATCTCGACAGCCTGTTCCCGCCGCGGGACCCCGACATCGGAGACGAGCTGCTGCGGGTCGAGAACTGGCGCGTGCACCACCCGGCCGACCCCGAGCGCGTCGTCATCGACGACGTCAGCTTCTCGGTGCGCGCCGGCGAGATCGTGGGGCTCGCCGGCCTCATGGGCGCGGGACGCACCGAGCTCGCCATGAGCATCTTCGGGCGCTCGTACGGCTCGCGCATCTCCGGATCCGTCTTCAAGAACGGCGAGCACATCGACGTCGGCACGGTGCGCCGCGCGATCGACAACGGCATCGCGTACGCGACCGAGGACCGCAAGCAGCACGGCCTGAATCTCGTCGGCGATATTCAGGAGAACATCTCGTCGGTCGCGCTTCGCAGACTCACGCGCGGCGGACTGCTCGACCTGTTCCGCGAGCGCAAGATCGCCGACGCCTACCGCTACAAGATGAACGTCAAGGCCCCGAATGTCGCGGCGATCACGGGCAATCTGTCGGGCGGCAACCAGCAGAAGATCGTGCTGTCGAAGTGGCTGTTCGCCAACCCCGATGTTCTGATCCTCGACGAGCCGACGCGCGGCATCGACGTCGGCGCCAAGTACGAGATATACGGGTTCATCAACGAGCTCGCGGCGCAGGGGAAGGCGATCGTGCTGATCTCGTCGGAGCTCCCCGAGATCCTGGGCCTCGCCGACCGGATCTACGCGCTCGCGTCGGGGCGCATCACGGGCGAGGTCGCGCGCGCCGACGCGACGCAGGAGCGGCTCATGCGATGCATGACCGCGGGCAGGTGATCGATAGCGTTGACGACGATGCATGACGATGAGCTGGTGCGTATGAGCGCGGTCGCGCCCTCGCGCCAGTCGACCGCCCGTACCACGAACGAGGATGTGCGGCAGCAGAACCTCGCCGCCGTGCTGCAGCTCGTGCATGCGAACGGGCCGCAGTCGCGCTCCGCCATCGGCGCGGCCACCGGTCTCAACCGCTCGACCGTGACGGGCCTCGTCACCGAGCTCATCGACCTCGGGCTCGCGCGCGAGACCTCCGCGGCGCCGACCGGTCGCGCAGGCCGCCCCTCCCTCGGGGTCGCGGCCGACGACGCGGTCGTCGCCCTCAGCGTGCGCGCGGAGCCCGACGCGGTGACGGTCTCGCTCGTCGGCCTCGGCGGATCCGTGCACTCGCGCGTGCGCCACGACCTCGCCGGCGCGCCGAGCCCGCGACGGTTCGCGCAGAACACGGCGGCGCTCGTCGACGGCATGCGCGCCGACATCGACCGCCACTACCGGCTCGTGGGCGCGGGCGTGGCCGTGCCCGGCCTCGTCGACCAGACCGGCACCGTCATGTTCGCGCCGCCGCTCGGGTGGAAGCGCGAACACATCGCGAGCCGGCTCGAATCGGCCCTCGGCATGCCCGTCACAGCGGGCAACGACTCGAGCATCGGCGCGATGGCCGAGGCGCGCTTCGGCATGGGGCGCGGCATCGCGAACATGCTCTACATGGACGGATCCCTCAACGGCATCGGCGGCGGCCTCATCTTCGACGGCACGCTCCTGCGCGGCACGTCCGGATACGCGGGGGAGCTCGGCCACACGGTCGTGAACCCGGGCGGCACGAAGTGCGCCTGCGGGCGGCGCGGGTGCCTCGAGGCCGAGCTGCACCCGCAGCGCGTGCTGACCCTCCTGGGCCGACGCAAGCTCGACGAGGACGAGCTCGACATCGAGCTCGGAGTCGTGCGCGACCCGGCCGTGATCGCCGAGATCACGCGCCAGGTCGACATCCTCTCGATCGCGCTGACGAACTTCGTCAACGCGTTCGCACCGGAGGTGGTGGTGCTCTCGGGCTACCTCGGCGTGCTGCTCGCGACCAGCCGGGAGCGGCTGTCGAACG
Organism: Candidatus Microbacterium stercoravium; assembly: GCA_019117025.1. Classification (GTDB taxonomy): domain Bacteria; phylum Actinomycetota; class Actinomycetes; order Actinomycetales; family Microbacteriaceae; genus Microbacterium; species Microbacterium stercoravium. The sequence goes on from DXAM01000091.1 coordinate 2,685, forward strand.
CGGTGCGCGTCGATCCCGTCGCCTCCGACAGCCGCACGGTGCGGATCGAGCGCGCGCGCATGCGCTCGCACCTCATGCAGATCGCTCCGGCCGAGCTCGCCTTCTCGCGCCTGCTGACCGATCCGGTCGCTCACGCGCCGGCTCGGTGACCTCACGGCATATCCGTCATAGGCCTCGATAGCGCGCGCCTCGCGCGCTACATTGAGCGTGTCGCACGCCGCGACGCGACCTTCAGAGAAAGCCCGACCATGGCCTCAGATCCCACTCCCGTGGCACAGCCCGACGCGCCGACCACGTCGTCCACGCTCATCGCCGAGTTCCTCGGCACCTTCCTGCTGGTGCTCGGCGGCGTCGGCGCCGCCCTGTTCGCCTCGGACTTCGGCACGGGCGACAACGGCTCGAGCCTCGGCATCGGCTTCGCCGGCGTCGCGCTCGCGTTCGGCCTCACTGTGGTCGTCGGCGTCTACGCGTTCGGCCCGATCTCCGGCGGTCACTTCAACCCGGCCGTCACGCTCGGCGCCGCCGCGGCCGGTCGCATCGGGTGGTCGAAGGTGCCGGGCTACATCGTCGCGCAGGTCATCGGCGGCGCATGCGGCACGGGGATCATCGCGCTCATCGGGTCGTCGAACACCGAGTGGCTCGAGGCCGCGAAGGCCGGCGGGTTCGCGAGCAACGGCTTCGGCGAGCACTCGCCCGGGGGCTTCGGGATCATCGGCGCGATCGTCGTCGAGATCGTGTTCACCGCGATCTTCCTGTTCGTGATCCTCGGCGTCACGCACCCGAAGCGCGGCAACCCCGCGCTCGCGGGCCTCGCGATCGGCCTGACGCTCACTCTCATCCACCTGGTGACGATCCCCGTCGACAACACGTCGGTGAACCCGGCGCGCTCGATCGCCGCCGCGATCTACGGCGGCGGCGACGCCTGGTCGCAGGTGTGGGTGTTCATCGTCTTCCCGATCGTCGGAGCACTGCTCGCCGGGTTCCTCGCCGGCCCGCTGCTGCACCGCGAGAACGACTGACCCGACGCCCCGCGGCGGCTCTCGCGCTGCGGACGCCGCGGGCGCGGACCTCGGGATAGCCTGGGCGCATGAGCGCCATCGACAAGCTTTCGCCCGAGTTCCGCCGCCTGCTGGAGCTTCCGCTCTACGGACACCTCGGAACGATCCGCCCGGATGACACGGTGCAGGTCAACCCGATGTGGTACGAGTTCGACGGCACCCACGTGCGCTTCACGCACACGACGGCGCGCCAGAAGTTCCGCAACCTGCAGCACAATCCGTCGATGTCGCTGTCGATCGTCGACCCCGACGAGCCCACGCACTATCTTGAGGTGCGCGGCGCGCTCGTCGAGACGATCCCGGATCCCGAGGGCGCGTTCTACGTGCACCTCGGCGAGCGCTATGGCAAGCCGCTCGCCGGAAAGCCGGCCGACGCCGCCGACCGCGTGATCCTCGTGATGAGCATCGAGCGCACTACGAAGCAGTGATCCGGTCGCGGACTATGCGGTGAAGACGGTGTGCACGTCGCCCGCGTGCGCGCGGCCGCCGAGGCCCTCGAGCTCGAGGATCACGGCGGTTCCGACCGTCGTCGCGCCGAGCTGAGCGATGATCTCGCGCGCCGCCGCGATCGTGCCGCCGGTGGCGAGCACGTCGTCGACGAGCAGCACGCGCGCGCCGGGCTTCAGGATCCCCGGCGCCTCGATGGTCGCCGTGCCGTACTCGAGCTCGTACGTCACCGCGGCGGCCGGGGTCGGCAGCTTGCCCGCTTTGCGGATCGGCAGCATGCCCACGCCCTCGGTCGCGGCGATGTAGCCGGCGAGCAGGAAGCCGCGCGCTTCGATGCCGCCGACGATGTCGAACATTCCTCGGAAGGGTGCGGTCATGGCGGCGCACACGTCGCGCAGCGCCGCAGGATCCGCCAGCAGCGGCGAGATGTCGCGGAAGAGCACCCCTGGTTCCGGGTAGTCAGGAGTGTCGGCGATCAGCGATTCTGCGTGCGCGAGGTCAGTCACGTCGGCCCAGCGTACTGGGGCCACCTGGAAAGTTCCGCCTGTCGCGGTCCGCTCCCCTCCTCGATGCGAGAGGATGACGTCATGAGCACACTCTCCTTCAGCGCACAGACCGCGGAGCTCGCCCAGACCGGCGGAGACGTCACCGGCATCGTCATCGTCATCGCCGCGGTGCTGATCATCGCCGGCGCCGTGCTGTTCTTCGCGATGCGCGCACGCAGCAAGCGCGACGACTGAGCGATGCCGTCGCACCTCCAGGCCGACGCCGATCCCGCCCGCTGGGTCGCCCTCCGCGGGCGCGGCATCGCGGGCGGTCGGCACCGTCGCGCCGCGATCCGCATGCTGATGTCGACGGCCGGGATCTCGCAGGGCCAGCCCGGATCGGGCCTCATGAACTTCGTCGCGACCCGCGTGATCAAGGCGGGCCTGCGCGGCGCGAACGGCAGGTTCCTCGCCTGGTCGTGGAAAGAGGATCCGTCTGCGCTCGCGGCGATGGCGCAGGTGCAGGATCTCACCCCTCACCTCCGCGCCGCGCGCGCGTCGATGCCGATGGAGTTCGACGATACGGAGAACTTCTCGAACCCCTACCTCGGTGTGGGCGAGAAGCTCGTGATGGACGACCCGACGAGCGGGCGCACCCCGACCGCGTCGTACACGTGGGACACCGGTTCGCAGCTGATCACGCTCACCGCCGTCTCGCCCGATAAAGAGCGCTTCGGGCTGTTCGTGCCCGCGCTCGACGAGCTCGCCCGCACGCTGCGCTGGACCGAAGACATGGAGGTCGGCGAGAACAACGTGCTCCGACTCCCCCCTCAGTAGGGGACCTCTGCCCGGTGCCTCCACTGGCAGGAACAGCGCTGCTTCGGTAACGTGGAGGAAGTTTGCCTGTGCTCGTCGTGAGTCGTGCTCACGGCTGAGCGGGGCAGGCCGCCGAGACATCGGCGAATTTTCGCCACCGGAGGATTGGGGAGATCCTTGCACAACAGCTACAAGAGAGCCGCCAGGCTGAGCGCGTTCGGCGCTGCCGCGGCGCTGGCCGCGAGCGGCCTGATGGTCGCACCGGCGGCTGCGGATGACGCGCCCGTTCCGACGATCACGGTCGAGGAGCTGGCCCCGCAGGCCTTCGCCATTCCTGGCGTCGTCGGCGTGACCACCAACGGCACCGACATCTTCATCAAGGTCGACGACAGCGCCGACGGCTCGGGCGGCATGCAGGCCAACTCGAAGAGCGCAGACGTCACGTCGCAGGCCAACGCTCTCGCGGCGCAGTTCGCGGGCGTGCAGGTCGTCGAGGGCACCATCATGAAGGCCACCTCGACCGACGAGGTCGTCGGCGGCGCGGGCATCGCGATGGGCTACGACGAGAACAGCGCTCAGGGCGTCTGCTCGGTGGGCTTCAACGCCTGGTCGCCCGAGGGCGAGCCGGCCGTGCTCACCGCCGGCCACTGCGTGGGCGACTTCACCAACGTGCTCACGACGGTCCCGTCGGGCGACGATGCTGCAGGCGGCGAGCAGGCGAGCCTGCTCGCGAGCCTCGGCACGTTCGGGTTCAGCCAGTTCGGCATGCCCGGCACGCAGCCGATCGACCCGGCGAACCCGCCGGCGAACGTCGACATCGCGACCGACATCGCGGTCATCGACAACATCAACCCCGACCTCACGCTGCTTCCGGCCGTGACGAACTGGGGTGCCGAGGCCGCCGCGAATGACGACCTCGCCGCGGATACGGTTCCCGTCACGAGCGTCGCCGAGGCGCAGATCGGCGACCACCTGTTCCGTTCGGGCCGCACGAGCGGTGCGTACTCGGGCACGGTGACCGAGCGCGGTGTGCAGCTCATCGGCGACGACGAGGGCAA
>DXAM01000092.1 GCA_019117025.1 Candidatus Microbacterium stercoravium
GCACCGCGATCGAGCAGCTGTTTGAGCGAACGGATCGACTGGTCGTAGCGCATGTTCTGATTGACCGAGAGGATCTTGCCCGCGGCGGCGGCCTCGTCGCGCAGGGCGATCGCCTCGTCGAGCGTCAGCGCCAGGGGCTTCTGCGCGAGGATCGCGCGGATGTGCGGCGCGGCGAGCGCCGCGCGGATCAGCGCTGGCTGCTGGTCGGGAGGAAAGGCGATGTCGAGGATCTCGATGCGTTCGTCGGCGATGAGCGCGGCCGGGGTCTCGTGCACGGTCTCGATACCGTGCCGTTCGGCGACCGCTGCCGCGTGAGCCGGCGTGCGCGATGCGATCGCGAGCACCGGGAAACCCGCGTGAGCGTAGGCGGCGAGGTGCTGATCGGCCATGATGGCCCCCGCACCGATCGCACCGATCGCATGGCCCGACGCGCGGATGGGGGCGTCAGGCGTCAGGTCGAACTGGTCTGGTGAACTCATTCGGGCTTCCTCCTCGAAGCGCTCGTCGGCTCTCGACCGACCAGAATGTGAGCGTTACTGCTAGCGCTAACATCCGTCAATGTACCAACCTCCCCGCGGGGTGTCAACGCTCGTCAGCCTTGCCTGCGAGCGACGCTCTCGCCGGGCACGAGCGTGTACCCGACGTCGATCGTCACCGGCTCGCCCGTGCGTCCGTTCGCGCCGATGCGCTCGATCAGCGCGTGCCCCGCACGCTCGCCGATCGCGGCGCTCGGCACCGATACCGTCGTGAGCTGCGGACTCACGTGCGCGCCGAGATCGTACCCGCCGAATCCCGTGATGCCCAGATCGTGCGGCACGCGGACCCCCTGTCTGTTCGCTGAGAGGATCGCCCCCGCGGCGAACGCATCGCTCGTGAACATCACGAGATCGGCGTCGGGCGCCTCGCGTCGCACGCGCTCGAAGAGATCCGCACCGATCGCGAGCGATGAGCTCTCGCCCGCCATCTCGAACACCCGCCGCGGCGCTTCCGGCACCCGCCTCGCCATGCCCCCTTCGAATGCCGCGCGGCGCCGCAGCGCCCGCACATCCCCCGGAGGGAACTGCCCCGCGAGCACGGGACGGCGATAACCGAGGCCGCACACGTGATCCATGAGCGCGCTCATCGCATCGTGATTCGAGAAGCCGACGACCGAGTCCACAGGATCCTGCGCGAGCTCCCACGTCTCGATGACGGGGATGCGCGCAGCCGCGAGCAGCTCCCGCGACGCTTCGGTATGCACCGTGCCCGCCAGCACGATCCCATCGGGGCGCCGCCCGAGGAACGCGCGCAGCACCTCTTCCTCCCGATCCAGGCGATAGCCCGTCGTACCGATCAGCAGGTGATACCCGCCCGGCGAGACCGCCTGGTCGAGCCCCTGCACCATGTCGGCGAAGACCGACGCCGACACGGTCGGGATCAGCACCGCGATGGCGTTGCTGCGATTCGACGCCAGATGGCTCGCGGCGAGGTTCGGCACATAGCCGGTCGCGCGGATCGAGGCCAGCACCCGCTCGACCGTCGCCTCCGACACGAGGCTGGGCTGGCGGATCGCACGCGACACCGTCTGCGCCGACACACCCGCATGCGCCGCTACCTCGGCGAGCGTGACGCTGCGGGTCGAGCGACGGCTCGGAACTCGCTTCGCGGTCATCCCTCACCCCTCGGTCTCCGGTTTCCTCAGTGTAGGGCGCATGCGTGCGGACGCCGGATCACAGGGCGCGTTCGGCGAGGCGCAGGCCCGCCCGCGGCGAGCGCACGTGCGGGCCGTTCGGCACCTGCCAGCTCTCGCTCGCCCGGAATTGGTGGATCACGGCCTCGTCGATCTCGATCCCGGCGCCGGGCCGGTCGCCGAGCACGATCCCGCCATCGGAGATCTCCTGATCGACAGCGATTCCCACGGGCGCGCCGAGATCCTGCACCTCCGCCGTGAGGTGGTTCGGGATCGCGGCCGCGACCGCCGCGACCGCGTAGTTCGCCGTGAGGCCGACAGGGCTGAGGGGAAGGTCCCTCGCATGGGCGGCGAACGCGACGCGCTGCAGGTTCGTGATGCCCCATACGGCGCCCGCCTGCACGATATCGGCGCCGCCGGCGTCGAGGATCGCGCGATACTGCTCGAGGCCCGTGAGGTTCTCCCCCGTCGCGACGGCCGCACGAATGGCCGCACTGAGGCGCGCATGGCCCGCCGCGTCCCATCGGCGAAGCGGCTCTTCGATCCAGGTGAGGTCGATCTCGTCCTCGATCACAGCCATGTAGCGCACGGCCTGCTTGAGGTTCCACGATTCATTGGCGTCGAGCATCAGCGCGGGATCGTCCACGCCGAGCGCACCACGGACGATGTCGAAGCGCGCCAGATCGCGCGCGGCCTCGCGCCCGCCCTTCAGCTTCGCGGCCGTGAACCCACGCGCGGCGAACCCTGCGTAGAGCTCGGCGAGAGCGTCGTCGGCGATCCCCGCATCGAGCGGCGACGCATAGCCGGTGACGAACCGATCGCCGGCGCCCAGCAGGCGCCAGAGCGGTTCGCCCGCGAGCTTGGCCTTGAGATCCCACAGCGCACTGTCGAACGTACCGATGCCGCCGAACGTTGCACCGTTGTGCGATGTCTTGAACACGCGGTCGATCATGGCGTCGTACAGCGTGGTGACGGCTCGCGGGTCCTTCCCCTCGAGCGCCGGGAACAGCCGATCGAGATCGGCGTGCGACCCCATGCCGATGCCATCTATACCCTCATCGGTCTCGAGGATGACGATCGGCACCTCGGTGATGCCGCTCGCGATCACGCCGTTGACATCGCCGATGGGACGTCCCCACTCGTGCACCGTGTGCAGCGTGCGATAGCCCGTGATCTTCATTGCACCCTCGAATCTGAGATCAATAATCCAAACAACATACATCATATGATTCACGATCACCACGGACCATCACCTCGGTGGCACGGACGCGCACGAGCCTCGCCATAATACGTACGACGTATGCTCGACGACAATAACGGTGAGCTCACGCACCTCGCCAAACGGAAACGGCGACCGCCCGATCAACGAAATAGAGTGTGAACCATGAGCACGTCCATGCCTCCCCGCACACCGCGCACGCGTGCACCGATCGAGAGGATCGGGCTGACGGTGCTCCGCGAGATCGTCGAGTCGATCGTGGTGGGCGACTACCAGCCCGAGACGCCCATGCCGACCGAGGCGGTGCTCAGCGACCAGTTCGGCGTGAGCCGCACCGTCGTGCGCGAGTCGATGAAGCGTCTGCAGGAGAAGGGCATGGTCACGGTCGCCCAGGGGCGCGGGACGAGCGTGAACCCGCGCACGAGCTGGAACATGCTCGATCCGCTCGTGATCGAGGCGCTCGTGCAGAACGACGAGACGCTCAAAGTGCTCGACGACCTGAGCGCCACGCGCGCGGCCCTCGAGGCCGAGATGGCGTCGGCGGCGTCGCGTACGCGCGACGACGAGGGCCTCACGGCGCTGCGCGAGGCGCTCGCCGCGATGACCGAGAACATCGCCGACTCGGCGGCGTTCCGCGAGGCCGACGTGCGCTTCCACCACACAGTGATGGCGATGTCGGGCAACGGTCTGGCGGAGAACATCGCCCGCGTGCTCGTCGCACACGCGATCGGCAGCGACCGGTTCACCGGACACGACCCCGCACACTCGTTCGAGCTGACGCTCGGCGAGCACGAGCGCATCACCGAGGCGATCGCGGCCGGCGAACCCGACGCCGCCCGGTCCGCCATGCGCGCCCACATCGTCGATTCGTGGGAGCGCAGGCGCGAGCCGGATAACGCTTGAACATCAGTCATGTGATGTTTATTGACGAGCTTCATCAGACGTAGTACATTTCAGGGACATTCGCTCGAGCAATCCGACCCCGCCCGCAGCGAATCATCCCCTGAGAGGACCGCAATGAAGCGCACCATCATGACGACGGCCATCGCCGGCATCTCCCTCGTCGCCCTCACCGCCTGCGGCGGAGCGGCGCCGACCACGGGCCCCGACTCCGCGGGCGGATCGTCGGGCGGCGACAAGCTCACGATCTGGAACTGGGGCGATGCCGACGAGGCCGCCGCTGCCTACACCGAGGACGTGACCGCGGCTTTCCAGGAGGAGCACCCCGACGTCGACGTCGAGATCGTCAACCAGCCGTTCGATCAGTACTACACGCTGCTCGGCAGTGCCGTCGAGGCCGGCACCGGTCCCGACCTCGCGCTGTACAACGGCGGCACGCAGCTCAAGAGCCGTGCGGACTCGCTCGTGCCCATCACCGAGGAGCTCGCCGACCTCCAGGACCAGCTCGCGGGCTGGCCGGCATTCGAGCGCGACGGCGAAACGTACTCCGCGCCCACGTTCCTGCAGGGCTTCCCGATCTACTTCAACAAGGCTCTGTTCGACGAAGCGGGGCTCGACCCCGCCGCTCCCCCGACCACGTGGGATGAGCTCAGCGCTGCCTGCGAGCAGATCCTTGCGAAAACCGACGCGTCGTGCTTCGCCCTCGGCAACAAGGAGGGCCTCGGCATCGAGTTCTTCCTATCGGGCTTCGGATCCGGCGTGTTCACGCCCGAGGAGTACGACGCCTGGATCGACGGCGAACGCGACTGGACGAGCGATCACGCGACGCAGATCCTGCAGATGTGGGCCGACAGCGCGGCCGACGGCTGGTACAACGACGGCGCGAACTCGACCGCGATGTTCAACGATTCGTTCGACATCTTCTCGGCCGGAGACTCCGCCATGGTCGTCGCGCTGATGAGCGGGACCGCACACTGGAAGCAGTTCGATGAGTTCCTCGGCGACGACCTCGGGTTCATGATGCCCGTGACCGCCAACGATGGCACGACGATCGCGCTCCCCGCCGAGGGCGGCATCGGTTATGGCATCCTGAACGAGGACAAGAAGGACCTCGGCGTCGACTGGATCCGCGCGAGCGTCGACCACGACGCGCTCGCTGCCTACTCGCTCGCCGGCGGACAGATCACGTCGGACACGACGATCGAACTCGACACCGACATCGCCTCGGCCAACGAGATCGTCGCCGAGCTTCCGGGGAGCAAGCCGCTCCTGCACACCGCACTCAGCGCCGACGCGCTCGACCTGCTGCACCGCCTCGGACAGCAGCTGCTCAACGGCGACGTCACGGTCGACGAGGCGGCGTCGAAGCTCGCCGCATCCGAAGGCTGATCCGCCTTGTCCAACCTCGCGACGGCGACCAGGACACTGGTGACCGACGGACGGGGCGACGGGGGCACGCGCTCCCGTCGCCCCGCCGGCCGGCGCCGCCCCTGGACCTTCGAACGCCTCACCCCTTATCTCATGGTGCTGCCGGTCATCGCGATCCTCGCGGTGTTCCGCCTCTACCCGCTCGTGCTCGGCATCAACTTCTCGTTCACGGGCGACGGCGTGCTCAACGGCCAGTTCATCGGCCTCGACAACTACGCCTACCTGCTGCAGGACGAGCGGTTCCAGGCGTCGGCCCGCAACGTGGTCGTCGTGCTGCTGTTCGTGCCGATCCAGGTCTTCTTCGCCGGCATCCTCGCGACGTTCATCTACCTCAAGGTGCCGGGCCACCGCTTCTACCGCAGCGTCTACTTCCTGCCGGTCGTACTCTCGCCGATCATCATCGGCGCGATCTTCAACATCATCCTCGCCGCGAACGGACCGCTGAACGGCACTCTGAGCACCATCAGGATCCCGTCGGTCGACTGGCTCGGCCTGCCGGAGACGGCACTGCCGACCGTGCTCGTCGTTCACATCTGGGCGACGTTCGGCATGGCCTTCACCATCTTCCTCGCGGGATTCGCGACGCTCGATGCGCAGCTGCTCGACGCGGCCAAGATCGACGGCGCGAACCTCTGGCAGCAGATCGTGCACGTCATCATCCCCAGCCTCAGCCAGACGATCCAGTTCGTCTTCGTCACGACCACGATCGGCATGCTGACCGGACTCTTCGCCCTGCTTTACACGATGACCGCCGGCGGCCCTGGAGCCGCGAGCTACCTGCCGGAGTTCCTCATCTGGAAGCTCAACGGAGAATCCCGCCCCGCGCTCGCATCAGCGGCGTCCGTGTTCCTCCTCGCGATCGTGCTCGTGATCGGCCTCATCCAGATCCGCGTGCTCCGCCGCGCGACGAAGGAGGCATGATGCGCCGCGAACGCGCCGCCCGCTGGGCCATCGCCGTGCCGATGATGCTGCTCGCCATCGCCACGATCTATCCGATCCTGTTCGGCCTGAACGTCTCGCTGAAGACGCGCAAGGACTACGTGCTCGACCGGCTCGGTGCCACGCAGACGATCAACCTGCAGAACTACGCGGATGCGTGGACCAATGCCGATATGGGGCGGTACTTCCTCAACACGATCACCGTGACGGTGGTCTCGGTCGCGCTGATCCTGCTGCTCGCGTCGATGTGCGGGTACGCGCTCAGCCACCTGTCGTTCCGCGGCAGCAAGGTCGCGTTCCTCATCATCCTCGCGATGATGATGATCCCGTTCCAGGTGATCATGGTGCCGACGGTCAAGGTCATGAGCGACCTCGGACTGATCGATACGTTCCCCGGCCTGATCATCGCGTACGTGGCCCAGTACCTGCCGTTCACCGTGTACTTCATGACCTCGTACTACTCCGGGATCCCCCGGGAGATGACCGAGGCCGCGCGCGTCGACGGCAATGGGCTCTTCGGCGTCTGGTGGCGCATCATGGTGCCGACCGGCAAGCCCGCCCTCATCTCAATGGGCATCCTCAACGCGCTGTTCATCTGGAACGACATCCTGATCGCCCTGCTGCTCATGCAATCGCCTGAGAAGCGCACCGTCATGGTGGGCGTCAGCACTCTGCGCGGACAGTATCCCGACAACGTGCCGACCTACATCGCCGGTGTCATGCTGGCTGTACTGCCGATCATCGTCATCTATCTCGTCTTCCAGCGTCAGATCACCGCCGGCGTCACCGCCGGCGCCACGAAGGGATGAGCAGATGAGCACCGACCGCATCGAGGTCTATGTCGCGCCGGATGGATCCCCTTTCGCCGACGGATCCCACGGCTACCCCGCGAACGACCTGGCGCACGGGCTCGCTCTCGTGAGGAAGCGCCGCGAAGACGGGCAGCGCGCCGTGATCTGGATGGCGGGCGGCGAGTACGCCCACCCGCAGCCCGTCGCATTCGGGCCCGAAGACTCGTTCACGTCCATCGTCGCCGCCGATCCTCAGAACCCGCCGCTGCTGCGCGGATCCGTGCGGATCACCGACTGGCGGCCGGTGAGCGTGAACGGCCGTGAGGTGTGGGCCGCGGCCGCTCCGCGGGCGACGGGCCGGCGGCTGTACGTCGAGGGCACTGCCGCGCCCCGCCCACGGTATCCCCGCTCCGACTTCCTGCGCGTCGAGGAGCAGGAGGGGCTCGACCCTGCGGGCAGCTTCGTCGGCACGCTCTTCGATGGAACCGCGACGTTCCGCTACGCCGACGGTGACATCCCGGCGCTGGCGGAGGCGACGAGCGTCGAGGTGGTCGTTCCGCACTACTGGGTGGAGGAGCGCATGCCCATCGCCCGCATCGACCGCGACGCCCGCACGATCACGAGCGACCTCACGAGCATCTTCGCACTGCGCGACGACGCCGCCGCACGGTTCGCCCGCTACTACCTCGACAACGTCGTCGAATCGCTCGGCGAGGTGCCCGGCGAGTGGTATCTCGATGCGACCGGCGCCGTCTCGGGACTCGACGGCCCGCACATCCTGCTCGCCGTCGACGATCCGCACGACCTCGATGTGCGCTTCCCTGTCACGGATGCGTTCGCCGTGCTCACGGGCTCCCCCACCGCGCCCGTGCGCGAGGTGCGCTTCGAGCACATCCGCTTCGCCGAGGCCGACTTCGCGGAGGTGCCGGCCGCCTCGGTGCCGTTCGGTGTGCGCGAGGATCCGCAGCTGCCGGCCGACGGCCGCTACGCCGCTGACGTGCAGGCCGCGAGCTCGGTGCCGGCCGCGCTGCGCTTCGAGTTCGCCCGCGCGTGCGCGGTCGTCGGCGGATCCGTCGAACGCGTCGGCGGGTACGGCATCTCGCTCGGCCAAGGATCACGGGGCAACCTCGTCTCGGGAACCGCGTTCCGCGATCTCGGCGCGGGCGCCGTGCGCTCCGGCGGAGACATCGATGCGCACTCCCCCGCGTTCAACCGCGCCAACGAAGTCTCCGACTGCACCGCCGAGCGCGGCGGGCAGGTGTACCGCGGCGCGGTCGCCGTGCTGTTCCAGCACGGTTCCCACAATGTGATCGCCCACAACGAGATCCGACGCTTCCCGTACTCGGGCGTCTCCGTCGGGTGGATGTGGGACTACCTCACGAGCCCGTCCGAGGGCAATCAGATCGTCGGCAACCACATCCACGACCTCGGCCAGGGCCGACTCAACGACATGGGCGGCGTCTATCTGCTCGGCATCGCGCCCGGCACGGTCGTGCGCGGCAACCACATCCACGACATCGAGTGCCAGAACTACGGCGGGTGGGGCATCTACCTCGACGAGGGATCGAGCCACGTCGTCATCGAGGGCAACGTCGTGCACGACACCTCGAGCCAGTGCTATCACCAGCACTACGGCCGCGAAGTGATCGTGCGCGACAACGTATGGGCGCGCGGCCGCTGCGGCCAGGTGTCGATCACCCGCCCCGAGAGCCACACGTCGTTCACGTTCCTCCGGAACATCGTGGTCGGATACGGCACGCCCGCCTTCGTCGGTGCCCCCGGCCCACGGGACGTCCGCGGTTTCGGCGTCGACAGCGACCTGAACCTGTTCTGGGATGCGTCCCCCATTCCCGGTGCGGTGCGCGCTGCGAACGCCGAGCGCCCCGTACAGGACGACGGATCGGTCGGATTCGAGATCACGGAGGCCCTCGACGAGGAGTGGGCGGCGCTCGGCCACGATCGTCACTCCGTGACGGCGGATCCGATGCTCGCCGACGATTTCCGGGTCGCGCAGGATTCTCCCGCGCACGCGCTCGGGATCCGCGTTCCGGATGTCTCGGGCGCCGGGCCGCGCGCGGCCGGGGCGCGCCGGCACCCTCTCGTGGCCCCCACACTGATCGACCCGTTCCTGCCGTCGCAGGGGTGATCCGCGCCCGCGTCAGCCGGTGATGTCGCGGGCGCGCGCGGTCTCGGCGTCGAGCCAGCGGGTCTGCGCGTACCGGCGGAACCAGCTCACCTGACGGCGCGCGTACCGCCGCGTGAGCGCCTGCGTCTCGGCGATCGCTTCGGCCTCGCTCTTCTCGCCCGCGAGCTGCGCGAGGGCCTGCGCGTAACCGATCGCGCGGCTCGCGGTTCTGCCCTCTTCGATGCCGGCTCTTCGCAGCGCCTCGGTCTCGGCGAGGATCCCGTCCGCCCACATGCGCTCGACGCGGACGTCGAGGCGTTCGACGAGGGCCGCACGCTCCATCGCGAGCCCGACGATGCTCGTCTCGCGCCAGAGCGTCGGCTCGTCGGGCAGCGCCGCGCCGTGGCCCGCATCGCCGAGCAGCGCCACTTCAAGCGCGCGCACCACGCGCCGACCGTTGCGCGGATCGACCCGCTCGGCCGTCGCGGGGTCGGCGGCGCGCAGCTCGTCGTACAGCGCACCGACACCCTCGGCTGCGAGGCGGGCCTCGAGGTCGGCGCGCAGCGCGGCGTCGCGCGGCGGAAACCGGAAGTCGTAGATGACGCTCGACACGTACAGTCCGGATCCTCCGACGAGGATCGCGTGGCTCCCGGCATTGAGAAGGCCGTCGATGATCGTGCGCGCCTTCGGCTGATAGGAGGCGACTGCGGCGTCCTCCGTGACGGCGAGCACATCGAGCATGTGGTGCGGCACGCCCCGGCGCTCGTCGACCGGGAGCTTCGCCGTGCCGATGTCCATGCCGCGGTAGAGCTGCATCGCATCGGCGTTGACGATCTCAGCGGGCTCGCCGCGAGACCGGAGCTGTTCGGCGAGGTCGAGCGAGAGGTCGCTCTTTCCCGTGCCCGTCGCCCCGACGACCGCCCAGAGCCGGGGGCCGTCAGCCATCGTCACAGCCCGGCGCGCAGCGTCGGCAGCCCGAGACCGACCGTGCCGTCGGCCGAGCCGCCCGGCGCGGGGACGGCACAGCTCGCGGCGAGGCTGCGATCGTGCGCGTCGCCCGCGCGCGTGCGACGCACCGTGAGAGGCGCTCCGTTCGCACTGTCGGCGAGCAGGTGCGACGGTGCCGCGTGCGTGATCTCGACGGTCACGACGTCGCCCGGTCGCGGGATCTCGGAGCCGTCGGGCACCTCGAAGTGCACGAGACGGTTGTCTTCGGCGCGACCGGTGAGGCGATGCGTCTCCGCGTCCTTCTTGCCTTCACCCGTCGAGACGAGCACCTCGACCGTGCGACCCAGCTGCTTCTCGTTCTCCTCCAGCGTGATGCGGCGCTGAAGCTCCATGAGGCGGTCGTAGCGTTCGGTCACGACGTGCTTCGGCACCTGGTTCGGCATCGTCGCGGCCGGCGTGCCCTCGCGGATCGAGTATTGGAACGTGAAGGCGCTCGCGAATCGCGCCGCTTCGACGACCCGCAGCGTGTCTTCGAAGTCTTCATCGGTCTCACCCGGGAAGCCGACGATGATGTCGGTGGTGATCGCCGCATTCGGCATCTTCTCGCGCACGCGGTCGAGGATGCCGAGGAACTTCTTCGAACGGTATGACCGCCGCATGTCCTTCAGCACCTTGTCGCTGCCCGACTGCAGCGGCATGTGCAACTGCGGCATGACGTTCGGCGTCTCGGCCATCGCGTCGATCACATCGTCGGTGAATGCCGCGGGGTGCGGACTCGTGAAGCGCACGCGCTCGAGCCCGTCGATGTCGCCGCAGGCGCGCAGCAGCTTGCTGAACGCCTGACGATCGCCGAACTCGACGCCGTAGCTGTTGACGTTCTGGCCGAGCAGCGTGACCTCGATCGCCCCGTCGTCGGTGAGCAGCTTGATCTCTTCCAGGATGTCGCCCGGACGGCGGTCCTTCTCCTTGCCGCGCAGGCTCGGCACGATGCAGAAGGTGCACGTGTTGTTGCAGCCGACCGAGATCGACACCCACCCGGAATAGTGCGAATCGCGCTTCGTCGGGAGCGTCGACGGGAACACCTCGAGCGACTCGAGGATCTCGAGCTGGGCCTCGTCGTTGTGGCGCGAGCGTTCGAGCAGCTGCGGAAGCGCGCCCATGTTGTGCGTGCCGAAGACCACGTCGACCCACGGCGCCTTCTGTGTCACGACGTCCTGGTCCATCTGTGCGAGGCACCCGCCCACGGCGATCTGCATGCCGGGGTGCTGCTCTTTCACCGACTTCAGATAGCCGAGTGTTCCGTAGAGCTTGCCCGCGGCGTTCTCGCGCACGGCGCAGGTGTTGATGATCACGACGTCGGCTTGCTGCTCGTCGCCCGCCGGCGCGTAGCCCGCGCTCTCGAGCGAACCGGACATGCGTTCCGAATCGTGCACGTTCATCTGGCAGCCGAACGTGCGCACTTCGTAGGTGCGCGCGCGACCGTCGTCGTTGAGGGCTGCGGGTGAGGGCGCAATGAGCGTCGGGGCTGAAGATGGCATGGTCATAGCACCATCGATTCTACGGAGTCGGGCGCGGCCGCGCGTGTGAAGCTGCCCACCGCGCGCGGACCATCCCCCGTCAGCGGAACCGTACGCGCGCGGTGCCTGCGGACCCCGCCTCGTCGAGCGCCTGCTTCGCCACGCTCATCGCGAGCGAACCGCCGTACCCGCGTCGCGACAGCTGCCCGATGAGACGCCGCAGCGCCGTATCGCGATCGAGTCGCGCCAGACTCGGAGCCTTGCCCTGAGCGAACTCCAGAGCCCGTTCGTAGTCGTCGTCGGGCAGCGCCTCGAGCGCGATATCGATCTCGTCTCGGGAGATGCCCCGCTTCGAGAGCGTCTGTGCCACCGCGCGCCGGCCATGATTCTTGCGCGTCACCGACTGATACACGATCTGCTCGGCGAGCACGCGGTCGTCGAGCGCCCCCACGGCCATCAGCCGTTCGATGATCTCTTCGACGTCGTTCTGCTCCACGCCGTCTCGGCGCAGACGATCGCGCGCCTCGCGCTCGGACAGCCCGCGCGCTGCGAGTGCGCGAGCCAGCCGCGTCTCCGCCCGGCGCGCAACAGCGGATGCGTCGCCGTCATCGTCAGCTTCCTGGAGGTCGGCCTCGGGTGAGCCTGCGTCAGTGACGGACGTCGCCGAGGCGCGGCTCCCCGCCCGTGTGGAGTCCGCCCGCCACGTCATGTGCCATTGCTCCGGCGCATCGGTGTCGTCGACCGGCTGTTCCTGCGGATCGGGCGTCGTGCCGCCGAACAGCGGCACGACGGGGGCGAGCTTCTCCTCGCCCCCGCGCGCGTGATCACTCATGATCGCGTCATGCCGTGCGGCGAGCCGCGAGGTCTTCGACGGGTGCCGCAGCGTCATCATCGGCCGCCGCGTTCGGGTCGTCGAGCAGACCGAGCTTGACCTTGATCTTGTTCTCGATCTCGAGTGCCACATCGGTGTGCTCCTTGAGGAACCGACGGGCGTTCTCCTTGCCCTGGCCGAGCTGGTCGCCGTCGTAGGTGTACCAGGATCCCGACTTCTTCACGATGTTGTGCTCGACGCCGAAGTCGATCAGCGACCCCTCACGCGAGATGCCCGTGCCGTAGAGGATGTCGAACTCGGCCTGCTTGAACGGCGGCGCCATCTTGTTCTTGACGACCTTGACGCGGGTGCGGTTTCCGACGGCGTCGCCGCCGTCCTTCATCGTTTCGATGCGTCGGATGTCGAGGCGCACTGAGGCATAGAACTTCAGCGCCTTTCCGCCCGCGGTCGTCTCGGGAGAACCGAAGAACACACCGACCTTCTCGCGCAGCTGGTTGATGAAGATCGCAGTGGTCTTGGTCTGGCTGAGTCCGCCCGTGATCTTGCGCATGGCCTGCGACATGAGGCGAGCCTGCAGCCCGACGTGAGAATCACCCATCTCGCCTTCGATCTCGACGCGCGGCACGAGCGCCGCGACGGAGTCGATGACGACGACATCGATCGCGCCCGAGCGGATCAGCATGTCGGCGATCTCGAGCGCCTGCTCGCCCGTATCGGGCTGCGAGACGAGGAGCGAGTCGATGTCGACGCCGAGCTTCTTCGCATACTCAGGGTCGAGCGCGTGCTCGGCATCGATGAAGGCCGCGATGCCGCCCGCTGCCTGCGCGTTGGCGATCGCATGGAGCGTCAGGGTCGTCTTACCCGACGACTCGGGACCGTAGATCTCCACGACGCGGCCGCGCGGAAGCCCACCGATACCCAGCGCGACATCCAGCGCGATGGACCCCGTCGGGATGACTTCGACAGGGGCGCGCTCTTCGCTGCCCAGGCGCATGACTGAGCCCTTGCCGAACTGACGATCGATCTGCGCGAGGGCCGTCTCGAGAACCTTCTCGCGATCTGCCGGTGCTGCCATGATGAACTCCCTTTTCGCTCGTAATCCGCCGCCCATAGGCTGTCGTGATCCGCCTCTCAGGGACGGATTCTTCGACAGGGCGCGTAGCCTCTGCGGCTGCTCGCCACGTTACGGAGAACCACTGACATTCGAAGTCGGCGGTTCCCGCAATGTGGAGAATCAGTGCAGATCCCACGTTGGGAACGACGTTACGCCGAAGTGGACAAATATTCGAAGGCGACGCGCCGAAGTCGAAAAGTAATTCGAATGGCCGTCAGTCGCGCGGCGTCTGCAGACCGACCCCGTAACGGGCCGACGGGGGAAGATCGGCCTCGGTGCACAGTGCTTCCCACACCTCACGAGGAGGAATGCCGGCACCGATCGCGGCGTTCGCCGTCATTCCGACGCCGGGCAGCACGAGGTCGTCGAGCACCCACGTCGCCCGAGCATCGAAGTGCTCGTCGACAGCGCGCAGGAACTCACTGCGTCTCATGCAGAGCGGCTCACCGCAGCGACAGCTCGGGCTCGACCTCTGCCACGAGATCGTCGGGAACGACGTCGGGGAAGGCATCCTCGATGCCCTCGAGCACCGCCAGACGATCGCCCACGCGGTGCATCACCGTGGACATCGACACGCCGAGCGCCTCGGTCACGGCCGAGAGGATCTCGCTCGAGACCTCTTTCTGGCCGCGTTCGACCTCGCTGAGATAGCCGAGAGCGACACTGGCCCTGCTCGCGACCTGACGAAGCGTCTGGCCCTGCTGCTGTCGGAAATCCCGAAGCACGTCACCGATCTCTTGACGAATCAGAATCATGACGGGCCCTCCCCTTCGCTCTTCGCGTGTGTCGACGTGGTGTGCGCGGCGCTCGCGCCCCGCGCTCGGTCATACCAGAGTAGTCGAGATTTCTGGATGAGGGACGTCGTTTCGCTGGCCATCACATCGAAGAAACGTATGACGCCCATGCGTTTATTCCTGCGTGGCCCCGACGAGCGCCTCGAGAGCGAGCGCCAGCACGTCTCCGGTCGCCTGTCGCCGGATCTCGTCGCGCGTTCCCTCATAGACGCGGCGGCGGCCGGCATAGCCCTTCGGGGTCGCGACACCGAGGTAGACGAGTCCGACCGGTTGCCCATCGGGCGAGCCCGGTCCTGCGATGCCGGTCGTCGAGAGCCCGACGTCGACCGGTGAGCCGTCGACGCTGAGCACGCGGCGCACGCCCTCGGCCATCTGCTGGGCGACCTCGGGATGCACGGCGCCGTGCGCCTCGAGCAGATCGCGCTCGACGCCGAGCATGTCGCGCTTGACGCGCGTGTCGTACGCAACGATGCCGCCGCGCATCGACGCGGAGGCACCGGAGACGTCGATGAGCGCGGCCGCGACGAGACCGCCGGTGAGCGACTCGGCCGTGCCGATGCTCCAGCCGCGGTGACGCAGCTCGGCGAGCAGCGCGACGGCAGAGGGATCGGGGGCCATCACCTCACCTGCTTCGCGATCCGCGCGCCTGAGCCGCGATGTAGTCGATGCCGCTGACGATCGTGAGCACGAGAACGACCCAGAGGCCGATCTCCGTGCCCGTCGTCCAGACCGCCTCTCCGAACACCGCCCCCAGAGGGAGCAGCGCCCATGCGAGCACGACGCCCTGCGCTGCGGTCTTGATCTTGCCGAGCCATGCGGCCGCGACGTCGTGCGATCTCCGAACGACGAGCCGGTGCACCGTGATGCCCCACTCGCGCGCGAAGATCACGATGACCATCCACCACGGCATCTCCGACAGCACGGCGAGACCGACGAAGGCGAGGCCGGTCAGGAGCTTGTCGGCGATCGGATCCCAGAGTTTGCCGAAGTCGCTCACGATCTCGTACTTGCGCGCGAGGAATCCATCGACCCAGTCGGTGGAGATCGCGACGATGAACAACGCTGCCGCAACCCAGCGCACCGCGGGGTTCGCCTCGCCGTACGTGCCGCCGACCAGCAGCAGCACGAAGAAGACGACGGCGAGCGGGATGCGGGCGATCGTGATCGCGTTGGGCAGCTGAGGATGGATCGCCATGGATCAAGTCTCGCAGGTGCGCTCAGTCGCGCCCCGTGAGACCCCACGCATCTTCGTCTGCATCGTCGTCACCGGCGACCGGGATCCCGTCGAACTGCGCCTCGATCGGATCCGTCGGGTAACGGTCCGGAGATTCAGACGCGGCCTGCGGCTCGGGCGACGCGGGCGCGGGTGCGGGTGCGGCGGGGGCCGCGCCCTTCGGCGGCTCCTCCCCCTTGAGCTTCGCGAGAACCGATGCGAGCTGCTCGGGAGCCACCAGCACGTCGCGCGCCTTCGAGCCCTCGCTCGGGCCGACGATCTCGCGCGACTCGAGCAGGTCCATGAGGCGCCCGGCCTTCGCGAACCCGACGCGCAGCTTGCGCTGCAGCATCGACGTGGAGCCGAACTGGCTGGAGACGATCAGCTCGGTCGCGGCGAGCAGCACCTCGAGGTCGTCGCCGATGTCTTCGTCGATCTCCTTCTTCGGCGCCTCGAGCGCTTCCGCGACATCGGCGCGGTACTCGGGACGCGCCTGGTGGGTGACGTGCTTGACGACCGAATCGATCTCGGCCTCGGTGACCCACGCGCCCTGCAGTCGGAAGGGCTTGGACGAGCCCATGGGCGAGAACAGCGCGTCGCCCTGACCGATGAGCTTGTCGGCGCCCGGCCCGTCGAGGATCACTCGCGAATCGGTCACGCTGGTGACCGCGAACGCCATGCGCGAGGGCACGTTCGCCTTGATGAGTCCGGTCACGACGTCGACCGACGGCCGCTGGGTGGCCAGAACGAGGTGGATGCCCGATGCGCGGGCGAGCTGCGTGATGCGCACGATCGAGTCTTCGACGTCGCGCGGCGCCACCATCATGAGGTCGGCGAGCTCGTCGACGACGACGAGCAGGTACGGATACGGCTTGAGCACGCGCTCGGAGCCCGCGGGAAGCTGGATCTCGCCGGCGACGACCGCCTTGTTGAAGTCGTCGATGTGGCGGAACCCGAACGACGCGAGATCGTCGTACCGCATGTCCATCTCTTTCACGACCCACTGCAGCGCTTCAGCCGCCTTCTTGGGGTTCGTGATGATGGGCGTGATCAGGTGCGGAACGCCCGCATAGCTCGTGAGCTCCACGCGCTTGGGGTCGACGAGCACCATGCGCACGTCGCTCGGCTTGGCGCGCATGAGCAGGCTCGTGATCATCGAGTTCACGAAGCTGGACTTGCCCGATCCGGTCGATCCCGCCACGAGCAGGTGCGGCATCTTGGCGAGGTTGGCCACGACGAAGCCGCCCGAGACGTCTTTGCCCACGCCGATCGTGAGCGGGTGCGTCGAGCGCTGCGCCGCGGGCGAGCGCAGGATGTCGCCGAGCGCGACGGTCTCGCGGTCGACGTTCGGGATCTCGATGCCGATCGCGCTCTTGCCGGGGATCGGCGCGAGGATGCGCACATCGTTCGACGCGACGGCGTAGGAGATGTTGCTCGAGAGCTGCGTGATCTTCTCGACCTTCACGCCCGGGCCGAGCTCGACCTCGTACTGGGTCACCGTGGGACCGCGGGAGAACCCGGTGACGCGCGCGCCGACTTTGAAGTCTTCGAAGACCTTCTCGATCTGGGCGACCGTGCGGTCGTTGGCCTCTGAGCTGACGACCGCCGGAGGACCGGCCGCAAGGGCTGCCGGAGAAGGCAGCACGTAGGGGGCCTCGGGCGGCTGCGGACCGCGGGCGCCCGGGCCATCGGTGCCGAACCCGGAGATGCCGCCGATCTCGCCGGTGTCGCCATCATCGCCGTCGCCGATCAGGCCGAAGCCGGGATCGGGCGCGTCCGACGCATCGCGGAGCCGGTCGAGCGCGGGGCTGTTGAGCACCTCGGTGACCTGATCGGCGGGAGCGGCAGCGGGCTCGGCCGACGGCGCGAACGTCGGTCCCGTGGGCGTATCGACCTCGACGACCGAGTTGTCGTACCCGCGATCGGTCTGCTCGCCGAGCAGGTCGGTGAGGTGCTGAGGATCGGTGACGGCGTCGACGTCCTCTTCGCGGCCCGAGGCGTTGCGGCGCCACCAGGGCAGCTCGTCGGCCCCGTCGAACAGCTCGGAGTCGGACTTCTTCCTGCGCCCCCGGCGACCGCGGGCGGGCTTGTCGTCGAGCACCTTCGTCGGCGTCGCATCGGTCGGTGCCGCTTCTGCTGCCGCCGAGCGCGGGGTGTCGTCGAACATCCACTCGTAGAGATCGCCGAGACGTCGCCCGATGCGGTTCGGCGGGGTCTTCGTGATGATCAGCAGGCTGAGGATGACGAATATGCCGAGCAGGGCATACCCGCCGATCGGCGTGATGAGCATCGCGAGCGGCTCGCCGAGCAGCCAGCCGAACAGACCGCCCGACGCGCTGAGAGCCGGCATTCCGTCGGCCGGGGCCGGACGGCCGAGGGCGATATGGCAGATCGCCGCGACCGAGATCGTGAACAGGGCGAAGCCGATGCCGACCCGGCCGTTGTCGTTGACCGAGGCGGGGTGGCGGAACAGCCACCCCGCGAGGAAGAGCAGCAGCACAGGGAACACGAACGCCGTGCGGCCCATGACGAGGCCGAATGTGAAGGCGCTGATGTTCGCGGCGATCTCGTTGCCGATGAAGAACCACTCGGTCACGGCTCCGGCGACCGCGAGCAGCACGAGGAGGAACGGAAAGCCGTCGCGGCGGTCTTCGCGCTGCAGGTCTTCGGACCCGAAGGCACGGAACAGGCCGCCGACGCCGTGGGCCACCCCGTTCCACATGCGCACCGGAAGCGCCGGACGCTCAGGATCGTCGATGTGCTTCTTCGGCGCAGGCGCGGCCTTCTTCGGCGCTCCCTTCCCGGAAGCGCGCGAGGAGTTCTGACCCGAATTCTTGGGCGCGGTGGACGAGCGTGCCATGGGCTCTACGGTACGCGCGACCCCCGACATTCGTAGGGAGGACGCGCAAAGCCCGGGCGAACCCGCAGGTCCCCGGGCCCTGCGCGACCGACGGTTACGCCTCGATGACGAGGGGCACGATCATCGGACGACGACGCAGCCGCTGCCCGACCCACCGGCCGATCGTGCGGCGCACGATCTGCGAGAGCGCGTGGTTGTCGCGCACGCCCTTCTGAGCGGCCTCTTCGAGCGCGGCGACGATCTTCGGACGGATCTTGTCGAAGACCTTGTCGTCCTCCGCGAAGCCGCGGGCGTGGATCTCCGGACCGGTCACGATCTGGCCCGTCTTCGAATCGACCACGACGATGATCGAGATGAAGCCCTCCTCGCCGAGCACGCGTCGGTCCTTGAGGTCGGCGTCGGTGATCTCTCCGACGGACGAGCCGTCGACGTAGACGAAGCCGAGGTCGAGCTGCCCGGAGACCCACGCCTCGCCGTCCTTCAGGTCGACCGACGTGCCGTTCTCGACGATGAAGATGTTGTTCTCGGAGATGCCGGTCTGCTGCGCCAGGGCGGAGCTCGCCGCGAGGTGGCGGTACTCGCCGTGCACGGGGATGACGTTCTTCGGCCGCAGAATGTTGTAGCAGTACAGCAGTTCGCCGGCCGCGGCGTGGCCCGAGACGTGCACCTTGGCGTTCGCCTTGTGCACGACGTTCGCGCCCAGCTTCGTGAGGCCGTCGATCACGCGGTAGACCGCGTTCTCGTTGCCGGGGATGAGGCTGGAGGCGAGGATGACGGTGTCGTCCTCCCCCGGGGTGATCGCGTGGTCGAGGTTCGCCATGCGGCTGAGGACGGCCATCGGCTCGCCCTGCGAACCGGTCGACATGTACACGATCTGGTGGTCGGGGATGTCGTGCGACTTCTTGTAGTCGACGAACGTGCCGTCGGGCACCGTGAGATACCCGAGCTGCTGTGCGATCGTCATGTTGCGCACCATCGAGCGTCCGAGCAGGGCCACACGGCGGCCGTTCGAGACGGCGGCATCGATGACCTGCTGCACGCGATGCACGTGACTCGAGAAGCTCGCGACGATGACGCGTCCGCGCGTCTTCGACATCACCTGGTCGATGACCGGCCCGATCTGGCGTTCGGTCGGGGTGAAGCCCGGCACCTCGGCGTTCGTCGAGTCGGGCAGGAAGAGGTCGATGCCCTCTTCCCCCAGCCGCGCGAATGCCCGCAGGTCGGTGATGCGGCCGTCGAGCGGCAGCTGATCCATCTTGAAGTCACCGGTGTGCAGCACGAGGCCCGCTTCGGTGCGGATCGCGACGGCGAGCGCGTCGGGGATCGAGTGGTTCACCGCGACGAACTCGAGCTCGAAGCCGTCGACCTGGCGGGTCTCGTCCTCACGCACGACGTGCGTGACCGGCGTGATCCGGTGTTCCTTGAGCTTCGCGGTCACGAGCGCGAGCGTGAGCTTCGAGCCGTAGATCGGGATGTCCTCGCGCATGCGCAGCAGGTACGGCACGGCTCCGATGTGGTCTTCATGGCCGTGGGTGAGCACGAGGCCGACGATGTCGTTCAGGCGACTGCGCAGCGGCTCCATGTCGGGCAGGATCAGGTCGACGCCGGGCTGGTGCTCCTCCGGGAACAGCACGCCGCAGTCGAGCAGCAGGATCTTGCCGTCGAACTCGTACATGGCCATGTTGCGGCCGACCTCGCCGAGGCCGCCGAGCGGTGTCACGCGCAGGGCGCCGGAGTCGAGTGAGGGCGGGTCGAAAACAGGGGTGGTCATTGTGCCTTTCCGCGCTGTCGCGCAGGGGTGGTCGTCACCGTGTGGTGCCAGGCACCTTGGGCAGAGCACCGCCCGCGGCCGCGTTGCGGTCGGGGCGGAAGTTCGAGAGATCCACGCCTTCGATGTCGGTCACGAGGGCGAGTTCGTCCTCGATCACGGCGGCTTCCCATTCCTCGGGCCCGACGAGCGGCAGGCGCACGCGGGGGCTCGAGATGCGGCCGAGGCCGTGCAGGACGTACTTCGTGGATACCGTGCCCGGAACGTGAGTCATCACGGCGCGGACGAGCGGCTCGAGCTTCTTGTGCTGCTCGGTGGCGGTGGTGAGGTCGCCGCGGTTGACCGCGTCGACGATGGTTCGATATGGGCCGGCGGCGATGTTCGCCGTGACGCCGATGAGGCCCGAGGCGCCGATGGACAGAGCAGGCAGCGCATTGGCGTCGTCGCCCGAGAAGTACATGAGGTCGGTCTGGTTCAGAACGCGGCTGACCTCGCTGAAATCGCCCTTCGCGTCCTTGACCGCGAGGATGTTGGGGTGCTTCGCGAGACGCAGGAACGTCTCGTAGTGGATCGGCACGCCGGTGCGGCCGGGGATGTCGTAGAGGATGACCGGAAGATCGGTCGAATCGGCGATGAGCCGGAAGTGCGTGAGAATGCCCGCCTGGGTCGGCTTGTTGTAGTACGGCGTGACGATCATGATGCCGTCGGCGCCGAGGCGCTCGCTCTTCGTGTACAGATCGATCGCGTGCGCGGTCTCGTTGGACCCGCCGCCGGTGATGATCTTCGCGCGCCCGGACGATACGCTCTTGCCGACCTCGACGAGTTTGAGCTTCTCGGGGTCGGTCAGCGTCGAGGTCTCACCCGTGGTGCCCGTGACGACGATGCCGTCGGCGCCCGCCTCGATCACCTCGTCCATGAGCTTCTCGGTCGCGTCCCAGTCGACTTCGCCGTCGGCCGTCATCGGCGTGACGAGGGCGACGAGAACCTGTCCGAACGGGTTTGCGGGCTGCGTCATTGCTCTAGGCTAGCGCGCGCGGCTGAAAGCGTGTATCGCACGAAGCGATACCGCGTGCCCGTGCGGCTGGTGTGCCAGCCCTCGTGCGGATCGATCGATGATCGGATCCACTCCGTGCCGAGCCGCGGCGCACGGGTGTCGCCCGCGACGTCGAGGTCGATCTCGGTGACCGAGATCTCATCGAGGTGCGGCAGCGCCTGAGCATAGATCTGGCCGCCGCCGATCACCCATGCCTCGTCGTCGGCCGCGCGGACGGCGTCGTGCAGTGAGAGGACGGTCTCTCCGCCCGGCGCCCGGAAAGTCGGATCCCTCGTGATGACGATGTTGCGTCGCCCGGGGAGCGGGCGGAACCGCTCGGGGA
This sequence comes from Candidatus Microbacterium stercoravium, assembly GCA_019117025.1. Lineage (GTDB taxonomy): Bacteria > Actinomycetota > Actinomycetes > Actinomycetales > Microbacteriaceae > Microbacterium > Microbacterium stercoravium. The sequence continues at coordinate 21,494 of DXAM01000092.1, forward strand.
ACGATTCCCACGTGCGGCGCCCCATGATCACGGCTGAGCCGGAGGTGACCCGCTTGAAGTGGGCCAAGTCTTCGGGCACGTGCCAGGGCATGCCTCCGTCAGCGCCGACGATCCCGCCGTGGGCCTCTGCCCAGATCGCTCTGAGTGCCACGGCTCAGACCGCGACGGCGCCGCGGATCGCCGGGTGGTGCTCGTAGCCGACGAGGTCGAAGTCTTCGTAGGCATAGTCGAAGATGGTGTCGGCGCGGCGCAACGAGAGCGTCGGGTAGGGGTAGGGAGCCCGCGAGAGCTGCTCGGCGACCTGCTCGCGGTGGTTGTCGTAGATGTGGCAGTCGCCGCCGGTCCACACGAACTCTCCCGGCTCCAGGCCCGCCTGCTGCGCCATCATCATCGTGAGCATCGCGTAGCTCGCGATGTTGAACGGCACGCCGAGGAAGAGGTCGGCGCTGCGCTGGTAGAGCTGGCAGCTGAGGCGCCCGTCGGCGACGTAGAACTGGAACATCGCGTGGCAGGGCGGCAGCGCCATGTCGTCGATCTCGGCCGGATTCCACGCGGAGACGATCATGCGCCGCGAATCGGGTGTCGTGGTGATCTGCTCCATCACCTTCTGGATCTGGTCGACGTGGCCGCCATCGGGCGTCGGCCACGAGCGCCATTGCACGCCGTACACGGGACCGAGATCGCCGTTCTCATCCGCCCACTCGTCCCAGATCCTGACGCCCCGCTCCTGCAGCCAGCGCACGTTCGAATCGCCGCGCAGGAACCACAGGAGCTCGAGCGCGATCGACTTGAAGTGCACGCGCTTGGTCGTGATGAGCGGGAACCCCTTCGACAGGTCATAGCGCAGCTGTCGGCCGAAAACGCTGGTGGTCCCGGTGCCCGTGCGGTCGGACTTGTGAGATCCGTTCGCGATCACATCGCGCAGCAGGTCTTCGTAGGGTGTCGGGATCGCATCGGACATGCTCCCACCCTACGGCTAGGTTTGATCTCATCGGCTGACAGAGAAGGAGCAATCGTGGCAGAGGTCGTCATCGTATCCACCCCCGCAGACGCGGGCCGCCTCGCGGCGGAGAGCATCGAGCGCAGGCTGGCCGCATCCGAGCGTCCGGTGCTCGGCGTGGCCACCGGATCCACCCCCCTCGAGACCTATCGTGCGCTCGCCGAGCGCGGCACGGATCTCACGGGCGTCACGGCGTTCGCGCTCGACGAGTACGTCGGCCTGCCCGACGGGCATCCGGAGGGCTATCGTGCCGTGCTCGAGCGCGAGTTCTGCGAGGTGACCGGGTTCGATCCGTCGCGGCTGAACGTGCCGGATGCATCGGTCGAGGGCCTCGAGACGGCGGGCCCGCGGTACGAATCCCTCATCAGCGAAGCCGGCGGCATCGACGTGCAGATCCTCGGCATCGGCACCGACGGACACATCGGCTTCAACGAACCCGGTTCGAGCCTCGCGAGCCGTACTCGCGTGAAGACCCTCGCCGGGCAGACGCGCCGCGACAATGCGCGGTTCTTCGCATCCATCGACGAGGTGCCGATCCACTGCGTGACGCAGGGGCTCGGCACCATCCGCGACGCGCGCCACCTGATCCTGCTCGCGTTCGGCCCGTCGAAGGCCAACGCCATCCGTGCGGCGCTGGAGGGCCCGGTCTCGAGCAGCGTTCCGGCCTCGCTGATCCAGCTGCACCCGAGCGTGACCGTGCTGATCGACGAGCCGTGCGCCGCCAAGCTCGAGCACGCCGACTACTACCGCATGGCGTACGACAACAAGCCCTCGTGGCAGACCCTGTGACCGAACGGCTCCTGATCCGCGGCGCCGACCTCGTCGATCACGACGGTCGGCGCCGCGGATGGCTGCTGCTCGAGTCCGGTGCCGTCATCGGCTCCGGCGATGGCCCGGAGCCCGCCGCGGATCGCGTGATCGACGCCGCCGGCCGCGTCGTGACGCCCGGCTTCGTCGACCTGCACAATCACGGCGGCGCCGGAATCGCATTCGACGACGAGGCCGATCCGACGGCCGCCCTCGCGTTCCATCGGTCGCACGGGACGACCAGGCAGCTGCTCAGCCTCGTGTCGGCCCCGATCGACGCGCTCGAGCGCAGCCTGTCGCGGATCGCGGCGCTCACACGAGCCGACCCGCTCGTCCTCGGCGCCCATCTCGAGGGGCCGTTCCTCGCCGATGCGCGCCGCGGGGCGCACGATCCGGCGTCGCTGCGCAACCCCGACCCCGACGCCGTCTCGCGCCTGCTGGCCGCCGGCGACGGCGCACTGCGCATGGTCACCCTCGCGCCCGAGCGCGACGGATCCGCGCAGGCGCAGGAGCGCCTGCAGCAGGGCGGCGTCGCGGTCGCCGTCGGGCACACCGATGCCGGCTACGACGACGCGCGCGCGGCCTTCGACCGCGGGGCGACCATCCTCACCCACGCGTTCAACGCGATGCGCCAGATCGAGCACCGCGCGCCGGGCCCGGTGATCGCGGCCGTCGATGCGGGCGCCGTGCTCGAGCTGATCCTCGACGGCATCCACGTGCACCCGTCGGTCGCCGGCGCCGCGTTCCGCATGGCGCCCGGCCGCCTGGCTCTCGTAACGGATGCGATGTCGGCCGCGGGGCGCCCCGACGGCCCGTACACGCTCGGCGGACTCGACGTGGTCGTCGCGCACGGCTCCGCCCGGCTCGCCGGCACATCGACGCTCGCCGGATCCGTGCTGACGCAGGACGTCGCGCTGCGGCAGGCGATCGAGCATGCCGGCGTGGATCCCGTCCACGCCGTGACCGCCCTCACTGCGACGCCCGCGCGCGCCCTGGGGCGGCCGGACCTCGGCTCGTTCCGAACGGGTGCGCGGGCAGATGTGCTGGTCCTCGCCGACGACTGGTCGCCCACCGTCGTGATCGCCGAGGGCCGTGTGCTCACGCCGTTCCCCTGACGACTGCTGATCGATAGGCTGGCCACGACCCGCACACCCCAATCCGTTCGAGGAGTCACTATGTCTGTCACCAGCGAAGCCACTGCCACCTGGTCGGGAAGTCTGCCCGAGGGATCCGGCTCCGTCACCGCCGCGAGCGGCATCGGCACCTTCCCGATCAACTGGAAGGCGCGCAGCGAGGGCGGGGAGCCCACGACCACGCCGGAGGAGCTCATCGCCGCCGCGCACTCGTCGTGCTTCAACATGGCGCTGTCGAACGAGCTCGGTCAGGCCGGCTTCACCCCCGACAATGTCCGCACGACCGCGTCCGTCACGTTCGTTCCGGGTACCGGCATCACCGGCAGCCACCTCAACGTGTCCGCCTCGATCCCGGAGATCTCCGAGGAGAAGTTCGAGGAGATCGCCAACGGCGCGAAGGCCGGCTGCCCGGTCTCGCAGGCGCTCGCAGGCATCGAGATCACGATCGAGGCCTCGCTGGCGTAGCACCGGCTCGCCGGGCTCCGACGCCTCTGTCCCGCAGGGCGCTTCGCGTGCGGCGGGACAGAGGCGTCTTCTGCGCTATCGGACGGCCCGCTCGAGGCGGATCGCCTGGCGGGTCGCTTGACGCGCGCGCTTGCGATCGCCGGCCGCGTCGTAGACGACGCCGAGCCGGAACCACGATCGCCAGTCCTCCGGAGCATGCTCGACCGCGGCTCGGTAAGTCGGGAAGAGCGCGTCTGCGTCACGCTGCACGACGCGCCCCGACGGGCGCAGCTCGACCTCTTCGTCCGGGAGCAAGCCCTCGGCGTCGAGGCGCTTCGCGAGCTGTTCCGCGCGCCATCCGAACCACAGCTCCCGGCAGAGCGCCCAGGCTCCGAGGAATGGGAAGACGATGAGCGCAATGCCCATGATGAGCGCGACCGGCTCGCCGTCATCGATTCCCACGCGGATGAACGAGACCGCCCGGCCGCCGAGCAGCCAGATGTACAGGGCGAACGCCGCTGCCATGACGACGACGCCGATGCGTGTCGCCATCAAGCACCGAGGCCGAGGTCGAGGAAGTTCTCGAGCCCGACCGTGACGCCCGTCGTCGCCATCGCGCCCGCGAGCGCAACGCGAATGCCCGGCGCGTATGCGGCCGCCGGGTCCGTCGTGTCGTGCTGGATCGTGAGCGACTCGCCGGGCCCCGAGAGGATGGCCTGCTGCTGCGCGATCACGCCGGGGCGCCGCAGCGAATGCACGGGCACGCCGGCGATGCGCTCGCCGCGCGCGGGCTGATCGGCGTGCGGAGCAGCGACCGGCTCGTCTCGGGCATCGGCGATGAGCTCGGCCGTGCGCACCGCCGTGCCGCTCGGCGAATCGACCTTGGAGTCGCGGTGGGCTTCGATGATCTCGGCGAAGTCGAAGAAGCGCGAGGCGCTCGCGGCGATCGCGGATCCGATCACCGAGCCGAGCGAGAAGTTCGGCACGAACACCACGCCCGTGCCGGCGCGCTCGACCGCCGGGCGGATCCTCTCGATGCGCTCGGCCGACCAGCCGCTCGTTCCGACGAGCACGCGGGCGCCGCGCTCGAGCGCCGCGGTGAGGATCCGTTCGCTCGCGTCGGGATGCGTCGCGTCGATCACGAGGTCCGCCCCGTCGAGCTCCGACACCTCGCTCGCGGACGTCAGAACCGCCGTGAGCTCGTACCCGGGCTCGGATTCGACGACCGAGCGGATGATGCTGCCCAGCTTGCCGGTGCCGCCGGCGAGTGCCACGAGAGTCATGGTCTCGAGTCTAGACGGGCGGAACCTCGGGGAGCCCGGTGCGCAGCTCGTACGGCAGGTGGGCGATGTCGTTATGGCTCACGAGGCTCCAGGGGCGCCCCTTCTTCTGCGCCAGCACTGTCAGCCCGCAGTGCGCCTGGTTGAGCGTCAGCCAGCGCCATTCGTCGGCGCCCATGATCTCGCGCACGAACCACGAGATGACGAAGTTGTGCGTGATGAGCAGCTCGTGCACGTCTCCGGGTTTGCGCACGAGGAACTCGTTGACCGCGTCGGCCATCTGCGCCGTGCCGGCCTCGAAATCGTCGTCGCTGAAGCTGCCGAAGAACGGCTCGAAGACCGAGGGCGTGTCTTCGGTCATGCCCGTGGGAACGCAGTCGAACAGCAGCGCGTTCGGCTGCGGGTCGATCGCCGGCATGCGGTCGGCGAGGATCTTCGCGGTCTCGCTCGCCCTGACCAGCGGAGAATGCCAGACGGCGTCGAACGGCAGTCCCGAGAGTCGGTCGGCGAGCAATGCCGCCTGGCGTACACCACGGGGCGACAGTGGTCCGTCTTCCAGCCCGTGCTCCGCGTCCTGATGTTCGCCGTGGCGTACGAGATATATGTAATGCGTCACCGCTGCCCGCTTCGTCGAGGTCATTCAGGGCGCGGAAGAATACGGCTCGTTGCACCCGGACCAACCCTATCGTGACATCGGACCGATCGGCCCGACCGGCTGTCGCGGACGCGCCCGCCGGCCCCGTTCGGGACCGGCGGGCGCGTCCGCGACAGCGTCAGTGGATCAGACCTCTGCGGCCTCATCCTTCGCGGCCTCGTCCTGCTCCTGAACGAGCTCGAGCGAGAGCTTGCCGCGGTCGTCGACCTTGGAGATCTTGACGAGCACCTTCTGACCGACCGAGACGACGTCTTCGATGTTCTCGACGCGGTTTCCGCCGTTGAGCTTGCGCAGCTCGGTGACGTGCAGCAGGCCGTCCTTACCGGGAAGCAGCGAGACGAACACACCGAACTTCGCGATGTTGACGGCCGTACCGAGGTACTGCTCGCCGACCTCGGGGTTGGTCGGATTCGCGATCGCGTTGACCTGCGCACGGGCGGCCTCGGCCGTCGGGCCGTCGGTCGCGCCGATGTAGACGGTGCCGTTGTCCTCGATCGAGATCGTGGCGCCGGTCTCGTCCTGGATCCCGTTGATCGTCTTGCCCTTCGGGCCGATCAGCTCGCCGATCTTGTCGACGGGGATCTGCACGCTGATGACGCGCGGCGCTGTCGGCGCCATCTCGTCGGGAGCATCGATCGCCGAGTTCAGCACGTCGAGGATGCGCAGACGCGCATCCTTCGCCTGCGTGAGCGCGGCGGCCAGCACCTCGGAGGGAATGCCGTCGAGCTTCGTGTCGAGCTGCAGCGCCGTGACGAACTCGCTCGTGCCGGCGACCTTGAAGTCCATGTCTCCGAGCGCATCCTCGGCGCCCAGGATGTCGGTGAGGGCCGCGTAGCGCGTCTCCCCGTCGACGTCCTCGGACACGAGGCCCATCGCGATCCCCGCGACGGGAGCGCGCAGCGGCACACCCGCATTCAGCAGCGACAGGGTCGAGGCGCAGACCGAACCCATCGACGTGGATCCGTTGGAGCTGAGCGCCTCGGACACCTGACGGATGGCATAGGGGAACTCCTCGCGCGTCGGCAGCACCGGCACGAGCGCGCGCTCGGCCAGGAAGCCGTGACCGATCTCGCGGCGCTTCGGGCTGCCCACACGACCCGTCTCGCCCGTGGAGTAGGGCGGGAAGTTGTAGTGGTGCATGTAGCGCTTCGACGTGGTCGGCGAGAGCGAATCGATCTGCTGTTCCATCTTCAGCATGTTCAGCGTGGTGACGCCCATGATCTGGGTCTCGCCGCGCTGGAAGATGGCGGATCCGTGCACGCGCGGGATGACCTGCACCTCGGCGTCGAGCGGACGGATGTCGGCCAGCCCGCGGCCGTCGATGCGCGCGCCCTCGGTGAGGATGCGGCCGCGCACGACCTCCTTGGTGACCGACTTGTAGGCGGCCGACGCCTCGCCGTTCGCGGAGGCCGGCAGCTCGCCCGCCTCGACCTTTGCGGCGACGGAAGCCTTGACGCGCTCCTTCAGAGCGTCGTCGGCGTCCTGACGCTCAACCTTGTCGGCGATCTGGTAGATGCCCTTCAGCTCCTCCAGCGCCGCGTCGCGGACGACCTGGAACACCTCGTCGCCGTACGGCGGGAAGACGGGGAACTCGAGCGGCGCGCGCGTCGACGAGGCGGCCATCTCGGCCTGCGCGGCGACGAGCTGCTTGATGAACGGCTTCGCGGCCTCGAGACCGCCGGCGACGATCTCTTCGTTCGGCTTCACGGCGCCGCCGCGGATGAGGTTCCAGGAACCCTCCGTGGCCTCGGCCTCGACCATCATGATCGCGACCTCGCCGTTGTCGAGCACGCGGCCCGCGACCATCAGGTCGAAGACGGCCTCGTCGAGCTGTTCGGCGTTCGGGAACGCGACCCACTGGTCGTCGTGCTGGCCGAGCCCCGGGATGAGCGCGAGGCGCACACCGGCGATCGGGCCGGAGAACGGCAAGCCGGAGATCTGGGTCGACGCGCTGGCCGCGTTGATCGCGAGGGCGTCGTAGAACTCGCCCGGTGCGATCGACAGCACCGTGACGACGATCTGGACCTCGTTGCGCAGGCCGCTCGTGAACGACGGGCGCAGGGGCCGGTCGATCAGACGGCAGACGAGGATCGCGTCGGTCGAGGGGCGACCCTCGCGACGGAAGAACGAACCGGGGATCTTGCCCGCCGCGTACGAGCGCTCTTCGACGTCGACCGTCAGCGGGAAGAAGTCGAAGCCCTCGCGGGGGTGCTTGCCGGCGCTCGTCGCCGAGAGGAGCATCGTCTCCTCATCGAGGTACGCGGCGACCGCGCCCTGCGACTGCTGCGCGAGGCGACCGGTCTCGAAGCGGATCGTGCGGGTGCCGAAGCGGCCGTTGTCGAGAACGGCCTCGGCTGCGGTGATTTCTGGACCTTCCAAGAGGTCTCTCTCTTTCTGTCATGCTCGTCAGTTCGAGCGTGCGTCAAGAGCAGGAGAGGAGATTCTTGCTGGCCACCAGGAGAAACCCACCGGAGGACTCCGGGAGATCACTTCTAGGGACCAGCTCCTGCGTGCCTGCTCCATGATGATGTGAAGTTATCGGTGCCCAGCCTATCAGTGCGGCCTGATTCCGGGCCTGGATAGACTTCCGCTCATGGGGATGACGCGGACGGACGAGCTCGTGCGCGCGCTCGACGCCGCAGACGCCCGTGCCGCCTCACGAGCCGCCGACGAACTCGTCGCGGCCGGATACGCGGACGAAGCGCTGGACGCCCTCGCGGAACGCGCGGCCTCGAGCCGCTCGGCGCTCGAGCTGCTCGTCGAGACGCTCGACACGTCGGGCGTCGTGCACCGCTTCGTCGGATCCATGCTGCTCGACCGCGATGCCATCGACGACGTCGCGCAGGACACGCTGATCTCGGTCGTGCAATCGATCGCCTCGTACCGCGGCGGCGGACGGTTCACCAGCTGGGTGCATCCGATCGTGCGCCGACGCGTCGCCGATCATCTCAGGCGGCAGCGCGAGACGACGACGCTCGACGAGGAGCTGCTGCCGACCGCGCGGATGAGTTCGATGATCGCCACGCGGGCGACGGTGCAGCAGGCGCTCGCGGATCTGCCCGAGCTCTACCGGATCCCGGTCATGCTGCGCGATGTGCACGGGCTCACGTACGCGCAGGTCGCCGAGCGCACGGGCCGCACCCTCGGCACGGTCAAATCGCAGATCAGCCGCGGCCGCGCGATGGTCGCGGGCATGCTGACCGAAGACGGGGAACCCGCATGACGGTGCGCATCGGCCCCTATCTCATCACGGAGAGCATCGGCGCGGGGTCGTTCGCCTCGGTGCACCGCGCCGTCGACGAGCGCTTGGACGACACCGTCGCGATCAAGATCCTCGCCGAGAACCACAGCATGAATCCGGAGATCCGGGAGCGGTTCATCGCGGAGGGGCGCGCCCTGCGCCGCGTCGGCGGCCACGGGGTGCCCGCGGTCTACGACATCGGCGAATCCGATCGTCAGCAGCCATACCTCGTGCTCGAGCACGCCGACCGCGGATCCCTCCGCGAGCGCGTCGAGACGCTGCGCGCCCGCGGTTGGATCGCGCGGCCCCACGACCTGCTCGCACTCGCACGTCCGCTCGCCGCGGGTGTCGCAGAGGTGCACCGCGCACGCCTCGTGCACCGCGATCTCAGCCCCGGCAACCTACTGCTCGCCTCGCACGCGACGCCGGCCGACGAACCTCCGCTCGGGTCGCATCTCGTGCGCGACGACGAACGTCTTCTGCTCGCCGACCTCGGCATGTGCAAGGACCTCGCCGTGAATTCGGGGCTCACCGTTGCGGGCGGCACGAGCGGATTCCGCCCGCCCGAGCAGGACGCGCCCGGCACTGTCGACACCCGGGCCGACATCTGGGCGATCTCGGCCGTGCTGAGCTGGGTCGCAGAGGGCGCGACGCTGCCGGCCGCGTTCACGCGAGCGCTCTCGCGCGGTCGGTCGACGCGGCCCGCGCGGCGCCAGCCGGATGCTCGCACGTGGCTCCGCGAGGTGGAAGACGCGCTCGCCCCGCCCGCGCCGGCGATCGAGGCGCCGCAGCCCGCACCGCACGCCGTGCCGCCCCGACGCCGCGGCATGATCACCGCGATCACGGCCGCTGTCGCGATCGCGGCCGGGTTCGTGATCGGCATCTGGGTCGGCGGCGATCCGCCGACGCCATCGGTCGTGCCCGGGGCGTCGATCAGCATCTCGGGCCCGGACGAGATATCCGTGGGCGAACGCGCGGTGTTCACCGCGACGGTCAGCGGAGTCGAATCCTGGTCGTGGTCGCTCCCGAACCATCGGTTCATCGCCGACGAGGCCGACGTGACCATCACCCCGACGAGCCCCGGAACCGGCGAGATCGTGCTGCGGTCGCGCACCGACGACGGCGACGACCTCGAGGCGCGACGGACCGTGCGCGTGGTCGACTAGAAGATTCTCTCGGACGCGTTGCAACCAATCGGGCGCGGGGCGCGACATACAGACGAACCGTCCATGATTCACAGGGAGAGACCATGACGATCACGACCACGCGCACACCCTTCACTCGTTGCGCGATCGGCCTCGCCGCACTCTCGGTGCTGGCGCTCACCGGATGCGGAACGAACGCCGATCCCGCCGGATTCGAGAGCGGTACCGGCACCGTGGAAGAGAGCGCGCCGACGCCCGAGACCACGGCGGAGGCTGCCGATGACGTCGAGCGCGTCGAGCCCGGCTTCGTCTACGACGACATCTCGAAGGACGTCACCGCGACGGAGACGATCCGGCCGGAGAACGCCGAGATCATCACGCCCAGCGGCACGCTCACCATCAACTCCGTGCAGGAGGTCGCCGCCGTGGCACCCACGGAGATCGGCCTCGATACCGTCGACGGTGACGACGGCGATCCGCGCGATTACGGCGCGGCAGAGGGTGAGTCATTGCGCATCGTCGACGTGTCGTACATGCCGGACGAGGAGTTCCCCGCGGACGACGCCCCCACCACAGAACTTTCCATCGAGGTCGGCGGGGCGCAGGAGCACCTGTCGACGCTGGACGACCAACAGGACCATCGGATCCTCGTCTCCGCGGCGCAGGACGGCTCGGCGCAGCTCATCGTCTCGTCCGAGGGACACGACCAGGCGGTCGACGTGCTCACGGGCGAGCGCGCCGACGATGAGGTCGCGGCGGCGTACTACCTGCCGACCACGCGTCAGGAGCCCCACCACACCTTCCCGATCGACGACGGCGCCCTGCCGACGAAGTCGGGCACCACGCCCGAAGAGGACGTGACGACCACTTACTCGTTCCAGATCGACGCCGCGACGCTGACGGCATGGACCGCGAGCGACGGCTGGGCCGACCCCGGCCAGGCGTGGCTCGTCGTCGATTGGACGTACACGGTCACGGCCGCGCACCCGGTGATCTCGGGGCGCATCGACCGCTTCGACGCCGCACTCGAGGTCACGGCAGGCGATGAGGTCGTGGAAGACACGGTGCACGACGAAGACAAGGGCGGCGATGTCACGGGCACGAAATCGACGTCGGTCGCCGTCCCGATCGAGACGACCGATGTCGCCCTCAGCGTCTCGGGCGGTGCCGAGATCGACATGTACTCGGGCTCCGGCCTCGAGATGGCGGGATCAACGGCCGTCGAGTTCTCGTCCGACCCCCTGGAGATCTCCTTCCCGCGCGAGTGACGAAGAACGGGGCGCGCGCTCGGGTCGGGTACCGTGAATCAGGTGTCTGAAGCCGGATCCTTCCTTCTCCTGTTCGCGACCGGCGCGATCCCCGCCGTCGTCGGCCTCGTGATCGTCGCGATCGCCCGTCCGATCGCGCGCCGCCTGCCGACGTCTCCCGCCGCCGAATTCGTGCCGCCACCCGGCGACCTCATCATGCACGGCCTGGCCGTGCGGTCCGAGCGGCGGCTCGTGTCGGCGGCGATCACGCGGCTCGCGCTCAGCGGACGGGTCCGCGTGCTCGCCCCGCGCGGCGAGCACGGCCCCGTCGCGATCGAGGCGCGCCCGGGCACGGGCCTCGGTCCTGACGACCATTTCTTCCTGCAGACGCTGCGACCCCAGCGCATGCGCCCCCGGCAGCAGCGGCGGTATCTGGCCGCCTTGCACGAGGTCGGCATCCGCGTCGAGCGGTACGAGGACGCGCCCGATGTGTCGTTCCTCCGCGGTCCCGGGGCTTTCCGCCGCATTCAGCGCCGGCAACTGTCGGCCTACATCGACCGCGCACGGTCCCGCGCGAAGTCGTCGGGAATCGCCCGGCGGACATCGGGCAGCGTGCATCTGTATCTGCTGTCGCTGCTGTTCCTCGCCTCGGCGGTCGCGGCTCTCCTGATGGCGATCGGGTCGATGGTGAACGGGGTGACCTGGGGCGTGATCGGCGCACCGCTCGGCGTCGCGGCGATGTTCTGGGTGCTGACCCTGTCTCCGCCGCCGATCATGAGGTTCACTCCCGAGGGCCAGCAGATGCGCCAGCGCCTCTCCGGCCTGCGCGACTACATGAGGCTCGCCGAGCAGGACCGGATGCGCATTCTGCAGTCCCCGCAGGGCGCGCTGCGCACTCCGGCGGGCGAGCTCACGCCGGGCGGCCGAGCGCTCGGCCTGCGCCCGGAGCCCACCGCGGGCGACGCCGTCGCGCAGTCGGACCTGGATCGCTTCGTGCTCGTCGAGCGCCTGCTGCCGTACGCGATCCTGTTCCGCCAGGAGCGCGAGTGGCAGCGCGAGTTCGAGCATCTCGGCGGCGCCGTCGACTTCTCACAGAACATGCGCGTGCTCGGCACCACGCTCGAAGGCATCATGGCGGTGCTGGAGGTGCTCGCCGCGGTCGGTCAGGTGCTGCGCGGCATCGGCGCGATCTTCTCGTTCGTCGGGCGCGTCGGCTGAGCCGCATTCGGCCGGCCGCGAGAACGGTTCAGGCCTCCGCCGGCTCGCCGTCTCGGCGGTGTCGCGGGATCAGCACGTAATCGCCGTGCTTCGCCACGATGCCGTCGCCCGCCGTGCGGCCGTGCAGGCGGCGCCAGATCCAGGGGATCGCGTGCGTCGTGACCCATGGGCCGCCCGCGGCGTCATCGTCGCTGTGGAACGCGTCGTCGAGGTCGCCGAGATGGGCCGCGTCGGGCACGCCGAGCACTTCCGCCGCGCGATACGACAGCAGGCGGTGGCCGCGACTGGCCAGATGCACCCTGTCGGCGGCGAACATCTCCAGCTCGCCGAGCTCCGGAAGCGCCTCGGCATCGACGAGGTATGACTCGGTGTTGCGGGCGATGCGGCGCATCTCGTGCGCGAAGCGCGCGAACCTGCGCGCGAAGGGCCTCGCGGCCCGGCGCCTCGGTAGGAACGGCGTCACGAGCAGCACGTCTGACCCGGCGCCGCGAAGGGCGCGCACGTTCGCCTCCAGCTCTCGCGCCAGACGCACCGGTTCCGCCCCATGGCTGATGAGGTCGTTGGATCCCATGAAGATCGCCGTCAGGTCGGGCGTCAGCTCGAGCGCATCCGGAACCTGCACGTGCGTGAGGTCGCGCACGCGGCGGCTGCGCACCGCGAGGTTCGCGTAGCGGAAGTCCGCGTCGGAGCTCTCGGCGAGCATGGTCGCGAGCCGGTCGGCCCATCCGCGGTAGTGACCGTCGCGCATGCGCGAGGTGTCGCACAATCCCTCGGTCAGCGAGTCGCCGAGCGCGACGAAGCGCCGCCACTGCGGACGCACCCTCGGACGCAGTGGGGCGACGGGGCGAGTCAGCGAACGCACCACGAGGCGGTCGTCGAACCGGCGCAGCCGCTGCGACTCGGCGTAGTGCGACACGAGCTGTTCGGTGAGCGCGCGCCAGGTGCGGGGCGCGACGCTCTCGCGCGCGGCACGGCCGAACGAGGCGCGCTTCGCGTCGTCTCCCAGCAGGTCGACGACGCGCGAGCGCATGTCGTCGAGGTCGCCCGGCGTGTAGAGCCAGCCGTCGATCGAGCTGCGTACGAGGTCGATGGGGCCGCCGGATCCGGTCGCCACGACGGGCACGCCGCTCGCGAGCGCCTCCTGCACGGTTTGGCAGAACGTCTCCGCCTCTCCGGGGTGCACGAAGACGTCGAAGCTCGCCACCGCGCGACCGAGGTCATCGCCGCCGAGGAAACCGGTGAACACGGCGCCCGGCAGCTCTCTCGCGAGCCGCTCGCGCTCGGGTCCGTCGCCGACGATCACGAGGCGTGCGCCCGGGATATCGTTCAGCGCCCGCAGGTCCTCGACCTGCTTCTCGGGGGCGAGGCGCCCCACGTACCCGATGATCCGCTCCCCCGGCGCGACCTCGTTCCGCCAGGCATCCGAGCGGCGCTCCGGAGCGAAGCGCTCGGCGTCAACGCCCCGGCCCCAGCGCCAGATGCGATCGGTTCCCAGGTGCGCGAGCTGGTCCTCCGCCGCGCTCGATGGCACGAGCGACATCGTCGCGCGGCGGTGCAGCCGGGCGACGTGCGCTTCGGCGAGCGCAGCGATCCCGGGAACGCCGTACTTCGCCGTATACGCGATGACATCGGTCTGGTAGACCGCGACGCTCGGCAGGGCGAGGGCATCGGCCGCCACCACAGCCTGCCAGCCGAGCACCGCCGGGGACGCGAGATGCACGACGTCGGGTGCGAAGGCCGTGAGGATCCGCTTGAGCTGCGCGACGGGCGCGACCGCGACGCGCACATCGGGGTACGACGGCAAGGCGACCGAGGAGAGCAGCATCGTCTCGGGGAGGTCGATGCCGATCACGTCGGCCGGCCGCCCCGGTGCCTTGGGGGCGATGACGAGCACCTGATGACCCAGCGCCCGCAGGTGCGACGACACCTGCAGCACGGATCCGGTGACCCCGTTCATGTGCGGGAGGAAGCTCTCTGTCACGATCGCGACGCGCATGATTTCAGGATGGCCCCGCACGGCGCTCGGCGCGCGCCGTTTCGCCGGCTGTTCACGGAGCACGCCGGGAGAATTCTCCGCGCGTTCACCGGGGCGCGCGGAGGCATCGTGGTCGAGGCGCTGGACTCGTGTGCGAGGAGGGTTAGGCTGACGGCATGAGCGCACCAGATGAGGACGTCACCCCGTCCGACGAGATGAAACGCAAGTTCCGAGAGGCGCTGGACAAGAAGAACGCGCGCCAGCGCGATGGCGAGTCGCACCTCGATGGCGAGTCTGCGATCCAGGAGACGCACCAGGCGCACACGCAGCGTCAGTTCCGCCGCAAGAGCGGCTGACGCGCACTCCAGACGAATGCCGCTCCGGAACCGTGGTTCCGGAGCGGCATTCGTCTGCAGCGGGCGCGTTCTCGCGTCGGATCAGCCGCGCACGGGAACGTCGTTCAGCAGGTCGGCGAACGAGCTCGCCCCGCCGAGGTACGTCTCAGGATCGTACGGGTCCGTCTTCTCGGGCCGCGCGGATCCCACGAGGCGCGCAGCGAGCTCGCCGGCCGCGCGATCGATGCGCTTCTGCAGCGGCGCGACCTGGTCGGCCTCCGCGCCCCAGTCGGAGCTGGCCGCGAACACACCGGTCGAGATCGGCTCGGCGTGCAGATACGTGAACAGCGGGCGCATCGCGTAGTCGATCGCGAGCGAGTGGCGCGCCGTGCCCGCCGTCGCCCCGAGCAGCACGAGGGTGCCGTCGAGCGCATCGCGGTCGAGCGCGTCGAGCCAGCTCTTGAACAGGCCAGAGTAGCTCGTCGAGAAGATCGGCGAGACGGCGATCAGCGCATCGGCGTTCGCGACGTAGTCGTTGACCTCGGCCAGCGGCTGCGGAGCGAACCCGCTGAGCAGGCTGTCCGTGATGTCGTGTGCGACGTCGCGCAGCTCGAACACGCGCGCCTCCCGTTCCTCGCCGCGCGCGTCGAGCTCGGTGAACACGGCCTGCACGAGCCTGTCGGCGAGCATGCGCGTCGACGACGGGTCGGACAGCCCCGCGGAGACGACCGCGATCTTCCTGGTCATCGATCTGCCGCCTTTCCGAATGCGCTCTCGCTGTCTTGGTACGGGGATCCGCCGGTGACGTTGTCGCCGCGATTCGCGTTCGGACGCGGCTGACGCGGTGCGGCGTCGCCGTACTTGGCGGTGACGAGCGCCGCGTGCGTCGGGGCATCGGGCACGTTCGCCGGCCGGTTCTTCTGCAGCTCGCGACGCAGCACGGGAACGACCTCTTCGCCGAGGAAGTCGATCTGCTCGAGAACGATCTTGAGCGGCAGGCCGGCGTGGTCCATGAGGAACAGCTGGCGCTGATAGTCGCCGAAGGTGTCGCGCATGGCCGCATAGCGGTCGATCACCTGCTGCGGGGATCCGACGGTGAGCGGCGTCATCTCGGTGAAGTCCTCCATCGCGGGGCCGTTGCCGTAGACCGGAGCGGCGTTGAAGTAGGGGCGGAACTGGTCGACCGCGTCCTGCGAGTTCTTCGCCATGAACGCCTGACCGCCGAGGCCGACGATCGCCTCTTCGGGGGCGCCGTGGCCGTAGTGCGCGAAGCGCTGACGGTACAGCGCGATGAGCCGCTGGTAGTGCTCCTTCGGCCAGAAGATGTTGTTCGCGAAGAAGCCGTCTCCGTAGTACGCGGCCTGCTCCGCGATCTCGGGCGTGCGGATGGAACCGTGCCACACGAACGGCGGCACATCATCGAGCGGACGCGGCGTCGAGGTGAAGCCGCTGAGCGCCGTGCGGAACTTCCCGTCGAAGTCGACGACGTCCTCCCGCCACAGGCGGTGCAGCAGCTGGTAGTTCTCGATCGCGAGGGGAAGGCCCTGGCGGATGTCCTTGCCGAACCACGGGTACACGGGGCCCGTGTTGCCGCGCCCCATCATGAGGTCGGACCGCCCGCCGGCCAGGTGCTGCAGCATCGCATACTCCTCGGCGATGCGCACGGGGTCGTTCGTGGTGATGAGCGTCGTCGACGTCGAGAGGATGATCCGCTCGGTCTGCGCCGCGATGTACGCCAAGGTCGTGGTGGGAGACGACGAGAAGAACGGCGGATTGTGGTGCTCACCGATCGCGAACACGTCGAGCCCCGCGTCCTCCGCGTGCTTCGCGATCGCGACGACGTCGCGGATCCGCTGCGCCTCGCTCGGCGTCTCACCGGTGACGGGGTCACGGGTGATGTCGCTCACGCTCATCAGGCCGAACTGCATGCCCGGCCAGGTGGTGTCGCTCATGAGGTCTCCCCTACTTTCCATGCATCTGAATATACATGATGGAACGCAGGCGACGCCGAACTATTCCCGGGAACGGCGAAAGCCCGCCTCACACCGTGAGACGGGCTTTCGAGAAGTCGATTGAACGCTGGGCGCTCTGCTTCTGCCTGAGCGGCTTGAGCCTTAGCGGCGCAGCCCCAGACGGGCGATCAGCGCACGGTAGCGTGCGATGTCGACGCGCTGGAGGTAGCCGAGCAGACGGCGGCGCTGACCGACGAGCAGGAACAGGCCACGACGCGAGTGGTGGTCGTGCTTGTGCTCCTTCAGGTGCTCAGTCAGGTCGAGGATGCGACGCGACAGCATCGCAACCTGCACCTCGGGGGATCCGGTGTCACCGGGGTGCGTCGCGTACTCTTCGATGATCGACTTCTTGACGGATGCTTCAAGTGCCATAGAAATAGATCCCCTCTCTGCTTGTTGCGCGGTGCCCAGCGCCTGATGCGTGAGCTCTCTTTATCCGCGGCCGTTGGACGGCAACCTCAGAAGTTTACCCCATGATCCACTGACGTTCCTCCGCGCACCACGAAGGCGGGGATCCCTCGGGAACCCCGCCTTCGGAACGAGCGGCTCAGGCGTCGATCAGATCGATGATGAAGATGAGGGTCTTTCCGCCGAGGAAGTGCCCCGAACCGGCGGGGCCGTAGGCGAGCTCGGGCGGGATCGTCAGCTTGCGACGACCGCCGACCTTCATCCCGGGGATGCCCTCCTGCCAGCCCTTGATGAGCATGCCGAGGGGGAACTGAGCGGCCTCGCCACGGCTCCACGACGAGTCGAACTCCTCACCGGTGTCGTAATCGACGCCGGCGTAGTGGATCGTGACGGTGGCGCCGGGCTTCGCCTCGGCACCGTCGCCGACGATGATGTCTCGGATCTCGAGCTGTTCGGGGGCGGGGCCCTCGGGTGCGTCGAACTCGGGCTTCGTGCGATCTGCAGTCATGCGTCCATCTTCACCCGGGCGCGGGCAGAACCGGAAACGAATGCGCTATCGGCGAAACCGACCGAACGAAGAACCAGCACCTGGGTCTCGGCGAGGCCTGAGAACCTAGCAGGTGCTGGTCTATGCCCAACACCATCACCCATTCGCGCGCGCGTGTCAATACCCCGCGCGCGAATCACCACGCCCCGATGGGCGCCAGCAGTTCGGTGCGCGTGAGCATCATGCGATGCAGGAGCGCGTGCTCATCCGTCGCGGCCTCGGGATCCTTGCCGGTGATCGCGCGCTGACGGGCCCAGGCGAGCCGGGCACCGTCGACGATGAAGCGCTGCATGGCGGGCCGACGATCGCCGGGAATGGACCGCGCCCACGCGAGCCCCGCCCTGCGACCGGCCGGCGTCGAGAGCATGTCCGCCTCCTGCGCGGTGAACCATCCCGCGACGACGTAGTCCTGCAGACGCTCGCGGCGGATCTGCAGCTCGGCGCGGCGGATGCGCAGCACGACGATCAGGAAGACGACGAACAGCGGGATCTGCAGCAGCAGGTACGGGAGGAAGAATCCCGCGAATTCCGCGGATCCGTTCCAGAAGGCGTGCAGCAGCATCGCGGCGAGCAGGCCGAGGAACCATGCCCCGGCCACCGGCTTCGCCCGGCGCACCGCGAGCCCGACCGCGAAACCGCAGCACGCCGTGAACATGATGTGCGCGAACGGTGAGAGCACCGCGCGCAGGAAGAACACCGCCGTCAAGCCGCCGACCCCGCCCTCGGCGAGCGCTTCGACGAAGTATTTGATGTTCTCGACGAAGGCGAATCCCGCTCCGATGAGGCCGCCGTAGACGATCCCGTCGAGCGCCCCGTCGAGCGCGCGGCGCCCCATCGCCAGCACCACGATGATCCCCGAGCACTTGAGCAGCTCTTCGACGATCGGCGCCTGCACGACCGACCCGAACCAGCTGATCTGGCTCGCGACCGGATTCATGATCGCGATGACCAGGCCGACGGCGAGCGTCAGTGCGACGGCGACGAAGGCTCCCCACGCCGTCGCGGCGATCATGAGCCCCTTCGGCTCGGGCTCCCATCGATCGAGCCACATCAGCGCGAGCAGAACGCCGCCGAACGGGATGAACGCGAGGATCGACGCGAGCACCGGTGTCACGGCGCCGTACGTGAGCACGAAGAAGGCGAGAGTCGCGACGGCGAAGAAGGCGACGACGAACCAGACCCACGGCCACACCGTGCGGCCCTGCTTCAGCAGCCGCGGCGGCGGCGCCACGGGAAGATGGGGCTCGCCGAGCGGGGCCTCGGTGATCGGTGCGCCCTCCTGTCGGCGCCGGGTGGAGAAGGCCCGAGCATCGGAACCCGGATCGAAATATGTCATCGGCTCGAATTCTATGGGGAGCCGACAGCCGGTGCCTCCGTACCCGCCGATAGGCTGGATCCATGCGATTCGCCCATGTCGTCGTTCCCGGTTCTGCCTCCCCCGTGCTCGCCCACGTGACCGACGACGGCGTCGTCGCGGTTCCCGACCTCATCGCCGGCGGACCGGCCACGCTCGAGCAGCTGATCTCGGGCGGCGACGACCTCGTGCGCCGCATCGAAGGCGCCGCCTCGGACGCGGCACGGATCCCGATCGCCGACGTGACGTTCGCCCCCGCGGTGCTCACTCCCCCGTCGATCATGGCCGTCGGCCTGAACTACTCGGCCCACGCGGGCGAGCTGAGCCTCAAGAGCGACGACACCCCGACGGTGTTCACGCTCTGGCCGAACTCGCTCGCTGCGCACAAGGGCACGACGACGTGGTCGCGCGCGCAGACCGAGTCGGTCGACTACGAGGCCGAGCTCGGCGTGATCATCGGCCGCGCCGCACGCGACGTGTCGGAGGCCGACGCGCTCGATCACGTGTTCGGCTACACGGTCGTCAACGACATCTCGGCGCGCAACATCCAGTACTCGGAGGCGCAGTGGTGCCGCTGCAAGTCGCTCGACGGGTTCACGCCGGTCGGGCCGTACGTCGTGACGGCCGATGAGATCCCCGATCCCCAAGCGCTGAAGATCTGGACGCGCATCGGCGACGACCTGCTGCAGGACGCGACGACCGGTCAGATGATCCGATCGGTCGCGAAGCTCATCGCGCACCTCTCGAAGGGAATCACGCTGCTTCCCGGCACGCTGATCTCGACCGGTTCGCCCGGCGGTTCCGGCTATTCGCGCACGCCGCAGGTGCTGCTCACCGACGGCACCACCGTGTCGGTCGGCGTCGAGCACATCGGCGAGCTGACGACGCACTGCCGCACGACCGAATGACGCCGCGCACCGTGTCCCGCTCGGCGCTGTTCTGAGCGTCTTCTCCCCGCCGGACGCGGGACACGGTATGGGCCGGGTTACGGCAGGTCTTCGGGCGCGATGATCGGGATCGCCATCGTCGCGGGCTCGAGCCCCGTCAGCCGCTCGGGGCGAAGCCGCTTCTCGACCTGGGCCCGGTCCATCAGCCCGGCCTCGACGACGAGGTCTGCGACATCCTTGCCCGTGAGCAGGGCGGTCTTCGCCAGCGCCGCCGCCGACGAGTAGCCGATGTACGGCGTGAGCGCCGTGATGACGCCGACGCTCTGACCGACCATGGCGCCCAGCCGCGCCGTGTTCGCGGTGATGCCGTCGACGCAGTTCACGCGCAGCGTGCGCATCGCCTGACGCATCCACGTGATCGACTGGAACAGCGCATGCCCGATCACCGGTTCGAAGGCGTTGAGCTGCAGCTGCCCCGCCTCCGCCGCCATCGTGACGGTGGTGTCGTTGCCGACGACCGCGAACGCCACCTGGTTGACGACCTCGGGGATCACCGGGTTGACCTTCGCGGGCATGATCGAGGATCCGGCCTGCATCGCCGGCAGATTGATCTCGCCGAACCCGGCCTGCGGCCCGGACGACAGCAGCCGCAGATCGTTGCAGATCTTCGACAGCTTGATCGCCGATCGTTTGATCGAGCTGGAGAACGACATGAACGCGCCCGTGTCGCTCGTGGCCTCGATGAGGTCGCCGGCGGTGCGCAGCGGCAGGCCGGAGATCTCGGAGAGGTGCCGGCGCACGGCCTCGCCGTACCCGATCGCCACGTTGATGCCGGTGCCGATCGCGGTCGCGCCCATGTTGATCTCGTGCAGCAGCACCGAGTTGTCGGTGAGGCGCGCCAGGTCTTCGCGCAGCGTCGTGGCGAACCCGTGGAACTCCTGGCCGAGCGTCATCGGCACCGCGTCCTGCAGCTGCGTGCGGCCGACCTTGAGGATGTCGTGGAACTCGTTGCCCTTGGCCATGAACGAGCGGCTGAGCGCGTCGAGCTCATCGAGCTGCGAGACGTGCGCCAGCAGGATGCCGATCTTGAGCGCCGTCGGGTAGACATCGTTCGTCGACTGCGACCGGTTCGTGTGGTCGGTCGGCGACAGATAGCGGTAGTCGCCCTTCTCGCGCCCCGCCATTTCGAGCGCGATGTTCGTGATCACCTCGTTCGCGCACATGTTCGTCGAGGTGCCGGCGCCGCCCTGGATCACACCGACGGCGAACTGGTCGTGGAACTCGCCGTCGATCACGCGCTGGCTCGCCCGGTCGATGAGGTCGGCCCGCGTGGCGTCGAGCGCGCCGACCTGCTTGTTCGCGCGAGCTGCGGCCTGTTTGACCATGGCGAGAGCGATGACGAGCTCGGAGTAGACCGAGATCTCTCGCTTCGTGATGTCGAAGTTCTCCCGCGCCCGAAGGGTGTGGATGCCCCAATAGACGTCGGCGGGGATCTCCCGCGAGCCCAGGGAATCGGATTCTGTACGCGTCTTCGCGATGTGTTCCATGGCTCCAGGCTAATGGGCCGCACCGCGCGGCGAGCGTCTCGGCACACGTCGGCACGGCACAGGATCCGGCAACGTGCGTTCCGTCGTCATCTCCGCTTGCGCGAGAAGAACTCGAGCCTCTCCTGCGGGGTCATGGCCTCGATCCGTGCGTACCACTCGGGTGTGAAGAATCCCGCCGGGTCCGCGGAGGCCACGGGAACGACCGTGCTCGTGACCTGATCGTCGTACACGTGCACGAGGTGGAACGACTGACCGGCGTCCATGCCGTTGATCCGGCGGGGCGGCCGGGCGACGTCCATCGTGTAGCAGCTCGCGGCGGCGACGAACGTCGGAACGCCCGCGAAGGTTCCGCTCATCGAATAGTGCAGGTGCCCCGCGAGGATCGCGCGCACATCGGATCCCTCGATCGCCTCGGCGAGCGCGGGCTGGTTCTGCAGCTCGAGGATGTCGAACATCGGCACATGGCTCGGCAGCGGCGGGTGATGCATCGCAAGGATCGATCCGTGACGAGCGGGAGTCGCGAGCTCGTCGCGCAGCCAGGCGAGCTGGTCGTCGTCGATGCGCCCGTGATGCCAACCGGGCACCGTCGAGTCGAGGGCGATCAGGCGCAGTCCGTCGAGATCGAACGCGCGGTGGATCGCCTGCTGCGAGGGCGTCTCGCCCAGCAGGTCGCGGCGCATCTCCGGCCGCTCGTCGTGATTGCCCGCGATCCAGACCACGGGGATCCCCATGCGTTCCGCGACCGGCTCGACCATCGCCTTCAGCGCGCGATATGCGTCGGGCTCGCCCAGGTCCGTCAGATCGCCCGTGACGACGAGGGTGCAGGCGCCGTCGATCCGTTCGATGCGGTCGAGCATCGCCTCGAGATTGGCGCGAGTGTCGTACTCGCCCCCGAGCAGTGCGTCGCCCGCGAGCAGGTGCGTGTCGCTGATGTGGATGAGCGTGTGGTGCGCGGGGTCGTGCTGACCGAACTTCATGCCACCAAAGGTAACGTGGACATGGTGACTGCACCGATCGCCCCGCGCATTCCCACGACACGAATCCACCACGACCGGGTGTTCACAGACCCGTACGAGTGGCTGCGCGACAAGGACTCCCCCGAGGTCATCGCGCACCTCGAAGCCGAGAACGCGCACACCGATGACGCGCTCGCCCGCCTCCAACCGCTGCGCGAGAGGATCTTCGAGGAGATCAAGGGCCGCGTGCGCGAAACGGATCTCTCCGTGCCCCTGCGACGCGGCGACTGGTGGTACTACGGACGCTCCATCGCGGGCAAGCAGTACGGCGTGCAATGCCGGGCGCCGATCACCGATCCGAACGACTGGGCTCCCCCGAAGCTGAGCGTCGACGACGAGGTGCCGGGCGAGCAGGTTCTGCTCGACGCGAACGTCGAAGCCGGCGACAACGAGTTCTTCTCGCTCGGCGCCTTCGGCGTGACGCTCGACGGATCCCGCATGCTGTGGGGCGTCGACCTCGCCGGCGACGAGCGCTACACGGTACGGGTGCGCGACATCGCGACGGGCGAGGTGCTTCCCGATCTCCTCGAGGGGATCTCATCCGGGGCGTCATTCACGCCCGACGGCAGGTTCATCCTGTACTCGACCGTCGACGATGCCTGGCGCCCGGATCGAGTGTGGTTGCACCGCGTCGGCGAGGCCGGCCGCGAGAACGATGTGGAGCTGTTCCACGAGACGGACGAATCGTTCTGGGTGGGGGCCGGCTTCACGCGCAGCCACGAGTTCTTCATGATCGTCTCGGGCTCCAACACGACCAGCGATGTGGCGATGTTCCGTGCCTCGGACGTCGAGCGCATGTACGCGGGCGAAGACGTCGAGTCGTACACGGTGTTCGCGCGCGAGGACGGCGTGGAATACTCGGTCGATCACGCCGTCGTCGACGGGCGCGACTGGTTCTACGTGCTGCACAACCAGAATGCCGAGGACTTCGAGCTCGTGCGCCTGCCCGTCGACGACCCGGAAGCCGGTGCGGAGACCGTGATCCCGCACCGCCCGGGCGTGCGACTCGAAGACGTCGACTGCCTGCGCGACTTCGCGATCGTGGAGTACCGCTCGGGCGGAATCGCCCGCATCGCGATCCTCGACTACCCCGAGCACGAGACGCACGAGATCGCCTTCGACGAGCCGCTGTTCACAGCGGGGGCCTCGGGCAACCCCGAATGGGCGCAGCCCGTCGTGCGGCTCACCTACGACTCGTTCACCTCTCCCAGCACAGTGTTCAACTACCGCGTGGCGACAGGTGAGCTCACGGCGCTGAAGCGTGCCGAGATCCTGGGCGGATACAACCGCGAGGAGTATGCGCAGGAGCGCGTGTGGGCGACCGCGGCCGACGGCACGCAGATCCCGGTCTCGCTGGTGTGGAAGCGGTCGTTCGGCGAGCTGGGCGACGCGCCGCGGCCGGTTCACCTGTACGGATACGGCGCGTATGAGCACTCGATCGACGCCCACTTCTCGATCGCCCGTCTGTCGATGCTCGACCGCGGTGTGGTCTTCGCCGTCGCGCACGTGCGGGGCGGCGGTGAGATGGGCCGGGCGTGGTACGAGAACGGAAAGCTCGAGCACAAGCGCAACAGCTTCACCGACTTCGTCGATGTCGCGCAGCACCTCGTCTCGGACGGCATCACGAAGCCCGAGCTGATCGTCGCCGAGGGCGGATCCGCGGGCGGCCTGCTGATGGGTGCCGTCGCGAACATCGCTCCCGAGGCGTTCGGCGGGATCCTCGCGGACGTGCCGTTCGTCGACGCGCTCACGACGATCTTGGATCCGTCGCTGCCTCTCACGGTGATCGAGTGGGAGGAGTGGGGCGATCCCCTGCACGACGCGGCGTTCTACGACCTGATGGCGTCGTACTCGCCCTACGAGAACGTGCGCGACGACGTGACGTACCCGCGGATCCTCGCCATGACGTCGCTCAACGACACGCGCGTGTACTACGTCGAGCCCGCGAAGTGGGTGGCCCGGCTGCGCGAGGTCGGCGCCGATGTGCTGTTCAAATGCGAGATGGTCGCCGGCCACGGCGGCGTCTCCGGCCGCTACAACTCCTGGCAGGAGCGCGCCTACCAGCTGGCCTGGATGCTCGACGTGATGGGGATCTCGGAATAGGAGCATGTCCCGGTTGGGGCGGGGATACGCCCCAACCGGGACATAGTGCGAAGCGTCAGCCGAAGAGGGCGGAGGCCTCCTCGTAGCGCGAGTACGGCACCGAGTTGAGCTCGCCGAGGGCCTCTTCGAACGTCACGCGCTCGATCTCGGTCCCCCGCATCGCCACCATCTGGCCCCAGGCACCGTCGACGACAGCGTCGGCGGCGTGCAGACCGAGGCGCGTCGCGAGCACCCGGTCGAACGCCGACGGCGATCCGCCGCGCTGGATGTGGCCGAGCACCGTCGAACGCGTCTCGATGCCCGTCGCCTTCTCGATGAGCGGCGCCAGCACCTCGCTGATGCCGCCGAGGCGCGGGCGGTTGAACGCGTCGAGGCCCTTGTCGGAGTATGCCTCTTCCTGGCCTTCCAGCTTGAAGCCCTCGGCGACGACGACGAGAGGCGCACGCCCGCGCTCGGAGGCCGACGAGACCTGCTCACAGATGTCGTCGAGCGTGAGCGGCACCTCGGGGATGCAGACGATGTGGGCGCCCGCCGCCATACCGGAGTGCAGCGCGATCCATCCGACATGACGGCCCATCACCTCGGCGACCATGCAGCGCTGGTGCGAGTCGCCCGTGGTGCGCAGGCGGTCCATCGCCTCGGAAGCGATGTTGACGGCGGTGTCGAAGCCGAACGAGTAGTCGGTGGCCTGGAGGTCGTTGTCGATCGTCTTCGGTACGCCGAGCACCGGCACGCCGTCGTTCCAGAGGCGGTTCGCGGCCGCGAGGGTTCCCTCGCCGCCGATCGCGATGATGCCATCGATCTTGTGGCCGTACATCGTCTTCTTGATGTTCTCCGCGCCGCCGCGGTCGCCCTCGTACGGGTTGGTGCGGCTCGTGCCGAGGATCGTGCCGCCGACCTTCGACAGCCCCTTCACCTCGGTGCGCTGCAGGGGAAAGAAGTCGGCGTCGACGAGGCCCCGCCAGCCGTCGCGGATGCCGACGAATTCGATGCCGTACTTTCTTGAGCCCTTGAGCACGGCTCCGCGGATGACGGCGTTCAGTCCGGGGCAGTCTCCGCCCGATGTAAGGATCCCGATCTTCATACTCCGAGACTATTGCCTGTCGCGATCCCCCGCATCGCAGATGCCCCGCGCGCGTCGCGGATCCGCGTTAGATTGGCGGTCGTCGACGCTTTCGAGATCGGATCGTTCTATGCCCGCTGCCCGTCCCGCTTCGCTCGTCATCGGCGAAGCCCTCATCGATGAGGTGACGCTGTCCGACGGATCCGTGTCGCGCACGCCCGGCGGGAGCCCGTTCAACGTCGCCATCGGCCTGTCGCGCCTCGGCGTGAACACTGGTTTACTCGCGCATCTCGGCGATGATGACGACGGATCGGCGCTCGCCGCGCGGCTCGCAGCAGACGACGTGATGGAGGTCGGCGAACGGCACGGAACGTCGTCCGTCGCGCACGCCGCGCTGGCCGAGGACGGATCGGCCGCGTACGACTTCCGCGTCGCCTGGGATCCGCGCCCCGAACCGGCGCAGCTGGCGCGCGAGTGGACGCACGTTCACGTCGGCTCCTTCTCCGCGTTCCGCGATGCGACGCTCGACCTGCTCGCGCAGGCGCTCGGCGGCCGCACGCGCCCGCTCGTCACCTTCGATCCCAACATCCGCGCCGCACTGATCGGCCCGCGCGACGAGGTGCGGCGGCGCACCCTCGAGCTCGCGCGGACCTCGCACGTCGTCAAGCTCAGCGACGAAGACGCCGAGTGGCTGTTCGCGGGGCGCGCGCTCGACGACGTGGCGGATCAGCTGCTCGCGGCGGGCCCCGCGCTGGTCGCGGTCACGCGCGGCGGCGACGGATCCGTGCTCGCCACGGCCGACGAGCGCGTCTGGCTCACCGCGCCGCACGCCGATGTCGTCGACACGATCGGCGCGGGCGACAGCTACATGGCCGCGCTGATCGCGCACGTGCTGCGACACGGGCTGCCGCAGACGGCGTCCGACATCAGGGCCACGGGATCCTTCGCACAGCGCGCGGCCGCGATCACCGTCGGCCGGCGCGGTGCGGATCCGCCCACGACGGCCGAGCTCGCCTGAGCGAGCCGCCACCGCCGGCGAAGACTACGCGGCCAGCGCGTCGCGGAGCAGGGACTTGAGCGCCGAGAGCTGAACCGATTCGACGTCGCCCTCGGGAACCTGCGCACCGTCCAGGGCACGGGCGGCGAGGCCCTCCTTGCTGTCGATGAGCTCGGCGATCCTCTGGTCGATGGTGTGGGCGGCGATGATGCGCCATGCCGTCACCGGCTCGTCCTGTCCGATGCGGTGCACGCGGTCGATCGCCTGCGTCTGCTCGGCCGCGGTCCAGCTGAGCTCCGCGAGCACGACGTTCGACGCCGCCTGCAGGTTCACACCGACGCCGGCCGCCGTGAGCGAGCACACTGCGATGCCGACCTCGGGGTCGTCGTTGAACGCATCGATCGCCTGCTGACGCGACGTCGACGACTGCTCTCCGCGGATCGACACCGCCGTGATGCCGGCCTCTTTGAACTGACGCTCGGCCTGGTCCATGACGTCGATGTGCTTGGCGAAGAACACGACCTTGCCGACGGAGCGCTGCAGCTGCGCCGCGTAGTCCGCGGCGAGCGCGGCCTTGCCCTGTCCGATGCGGCGCACCATCGAGAACACGTTCGTGCCGTCGGTTCCGGCAGCACGCGACTCTTCGAGCTCGCCGTTGGCCACGAGGCTCACGATGTCTTCGTCGATCTCGCCGTCGGCGAGACCGCGGTCACCGCGCGCCTCGATGATGCGGCGGTACCGATCGGCGAGTCGGCGCGAGAGCTCCTGCTCGGCCTGCGCGATCGAGCGGCCGAACTCGTCGTCGAGCTGCACGGGCATGTCGGCGACGAGCTTGTCGGGAAGGTCGGTCGCGACGTCCTTCTTGCGGCGGCGCACGATGCCGAGGTCGATCACGGCCTGGCGCGCGGCCGGGTAGAAGGCCTTGTCAGCGGGCGTGTAGCCGGTCGCGTCGAGCCGCTCCATGAGTTCGGGCCCGGGCTTCGTGCCGTCGGTCCAGCCGAGGAAGCGCCAGATCGCGTCGAAGTCTTCGACGTCGTTGATCAGCGGCGTTCCGGTCAGCGCCATCAGCAGCGGATCCTCGCCCGCCGTGCTGACGATCCGTTGCGCGAGCGCCAGCACGTTCTGCGAGCGCTGCGACGAGAGGTTCTTGATGAAGTGCGCCTCGTCGACGACCATGCCCTTGAGACCGATCTCGCTGAGCCACCCGAGGTGGCGGTCGAGGATCTCGTAGTTGACGATGAACACATCGGCGAAGGCGTCGACGTCGTTTCCGTCGCCGTTGATGACGCTCGCGCGGCGCTGGGGCGTCCAGCGCTCGACCTCGCGTGCCCAGTTCATCTTCACGACGTTCGGCACGACGACGAGCAGCGGGTACGCATTCGCGACCGACGCGGCGAGCACGGACTGGGCCGTCTTGCCGAGGCCCGGCTCGTCGGCGAGCAGGAAGCGGCGATGTCCTTCGCGCACCGACTCGAGGAAGCGGGACTGGTGCTTCATCACCTCGAGCCCGCGGGGCGAGAGGCGATCGAACTCGGGAACCTCGGGCAGCGGCATCGTCGCGGATCCGCCGCCGGCACCCTGCGCGAACGACTTGTACAGCGGGCCCATGAGCTCCCAGCTGTCGAGCTGGCGGCGCGGCTGGTGCGCCTCGCGCACGCGCGCAGCGTCCGGCGCGAGGAACGGGTTCGATTCGATTCGCGCGTCGACCTGCACGGGACGCACGGCCCGCTCGGTTGCAACGGCCGGAACGGCCGGGGCACTCGTCGCCGCGGGCGCGTCGTCGATCACGAGCTCCTCCGGCGGCAGGTCGACCCCTGCATCGAGGAGCCAGTCGCGTCGCATGCGCCGCGCAACGGGGGTCGTCGCCTGATCGGCCTCGAGCAGCTGGATCAGCGAGGTGTCGCGTGCGGCGGTCTTCGCGAGGATCGTCGCCACCCCGTCGAGCCGCTTGAGCAGTTCGGCGCGAGAGCTATCGCTCAGTGCCTCGTCTTCTTTGACGCGCGCACGTTCTTCTCGCACCAGGAACGCGATGACCTGGAACTTCACCCGGTTCGTCGGTCCGAGTTTGTTCTTCTGGGCCTTCGCCTCGACCTCGCGCACCTTGCGGGCGAGGATCGGGATGATCGGTGCCCCGTCATCGCGTCGGGCGGACGAAGTCTTCTTGCGCTGTCGCGCGGGCGCCGTAGTCGGCATGCTCCTCCTGAGCCAAATCACCGCTGACGAGAGGCCAACGGCCGTGAAATCGTGCGTCGCGGGCAATGAGGGTGAACCGAAACCAAGCGGGCATATCGCCCTGCGTACCCACCCCCGCGGATAACGAGCACTATTCTACGGCATCAACCCGCGAATCGCGCGTGGACGCGATCGCAGCAGCGACCAGGCGGTATCGACATCGTGCTGCATCTGCTCCTTGAGCGGTTCCATACCGTCGAACGCCACCATGCCGCGGATCCGATACGAGAAGCTCACATCGACCGTGCGGTGGTACAGATCGAGGTCATGGCGACCGAGCACGTGAGCTTCGACGACCCGTTCGGGCACATCGTCGAACGTCGGGTTGGTGCCGACGGATATCGCCGCCGGGAACTGCGCACCGATCGCCAGCTCGCCGTCGGGCGGCCGCACCGCGACCCAACCGGCGTACACGCCGTCGGCGGGCACGAATCCGGTGAGATCGGGGGCGAGGTTCGCGGTCGGAAAGCCGAGCTCGCGGCCGCGCTGCAGTCCGTGCACGACGGTACCGCGCACCGCATGCGCGTGGCCGAGGACCTTCGCCGCGCGCTCGACGTCTCCCTCGGCGAGCAGCTCGCGGATCCATGTGGACGACACACGGCGTCCTGTCTTCTGGTCGCCGCTCGCGACATCTGCGATGACCGCGACGGTGAAACCGTGCTCGCGGCCCATCTCGGCGAGCATGTCGGGATTGCCCCTGCCTCCGCGTCCGAACCGGAAGTCCTCGCCCACCAGCACGCGCGACGCGTGCAGCCCGTCGACGAGATAGCGCGTGACGAAGTCTTCCGCGGACACCGCCGCGAGCTGCTCGTCGAACCTCAGCACGAGGGTCGCGTCGAGCCCCGTCGCCGCGAGCAGGTCGATCTTCTGATCGACGCCGACCACGAGCTCGGGGCAGTGCTCGGGCGCGATGGTCGCGAGCGGATTCCGATCGAACGTCACGGCGACCGTGCGCGCGTCGCACGAGGCGGCGTCGATCAGCAGGTGATCGATGATCGTGCGGTGCCCGGCGTGCACGCCGTCGAACTTTCCGATCGCGACGACCGTGTCGCCGAAGTCGCTCGGCAGCTCTGAGGGGTCGTCGACGACGATCATCGCTTCTCCTCGTTGCGCTGCGAGGCGAGGTACCAGATGCCGGCCAGCGGCAGCACGAGCGGAATCCAGACGTACCCGCTGCCGTACTGCGACCACACGGTCGCGTCGGCGTGGAACACGTCGGGTGCGGCGAGGCTCAGGGTGCCGACGATGATGACGCCGACGAGCTCGAACAGTACGGCGATCCACGCGACGCGGTACCAGGCTCGGCTGCGCGAGAGCAGCAGGGCGATGGTGGCGAGGATGTAGACGACGGCCGCCGCAGCGCTCAGCAGATAGGGCACCGGCGCCTGTTCGAAGCGCGACGCGATCTGCACGAACGATCGACCGGTCGAGGCGAGCGCCATCACGGCGTAGACGAAGGCGAGCACCGTGCCGATCCCGGTGATGCGGCGCGACGGGCGGATGTCAGTCATATCACTCACAGTTTATGGCGTCACGCCGCGGCCACAGTCCAGATGACGTGCATGCGGTAGGTCATGACCGCGACGGCGAGCGCGAGCACGCCCATGACGACGACGCTCCACCTGCCCCGGTCGACGAATGCCCAGATGATGCCGGCGAGCGGCAGAACGGCGGCAGAGACGAGATAGGTCCAGAATTCGAGCACGTTGCCCGCCGGTGCGTTGCCGGCGAACGGCGCGACGATCGCGACGACGATCTGCGCGATGAGCAGCAGCTGCACGACGGCGAGCGAGCCGACGGAGACGTCGCCGGGCCGCCGACCGGCGAGGCCGATCGCGATGCAGAGCGCGCCGGCGACGGCCGCGACCACGATCTGCGCGATCGTGAACCAGAGGATCATCGGTCGGCCTGCGGCATGTTCATGGTGCTCTTCATCACGGATCCGCGGCGTTCGACGACGCCGATCAGCGCCCCCCGCGGATCGATCGCCGCGCGCGGGCCGTCGAACGGTTCGGGTGCAGCGACGCGCTTTCCGTGGCGCAGATCGCGCGCGGTCTCGTCGTCGACCTGGAGCGCGCCGAGCACGCGCGCGGCGGCGTCGGCGGGCGCGATGAGCGCG
The DNA here is from genome assembly GCA_019117025.1 of Candidatus Microbacterium stercoravium. Lineage (GTDB taxonomy): Bacteria > Actinomycetota > Actinomycetes > Actinomycetales > Microbacteriaceae > Microbacterium > Microbacterium stercoravium. The sequence continues at coordinate 52,259 of DXAM01000092.1, forward strand.
GCCTGTTCGAGGTCGTCGGCGGCGAAGGATCCCTCGACCCCGAAATCTCCGATGTGCGTGCGGCGCAGGCGCATGAGGTGTCCCCCGGTGCCGAGCGCGGATCCGAGGTCGCGCGCGAGGGCGCGGATGTATGTGCCCGATGAGCAATCGACCTCGACATCGACGTCGATGTGGTCGGCGGCGCGGCGGACCGAGACGATCTCGAAGCGGGACACCGTGACCTCGCGCGCCGCCAGCTCGATGTCTTCGCCCGCGCGCACGCGGTCGTACGCGCGGCGCCCATCGACCTTGATCGCCGAGACCTTGCTCGGCACCTGCGAGATCGCGCCCGTAAGCGCGGCGATGCCGTCGCGGATCCGTTCGTCGGAAACCGCCGAGACCGCCTCCGACGACGCGCACACATCGATCTCGCCGTCCGCATCGTCGGTCGTGGTCGTCTGACCGAGCCGGATCGTCGCCTGATACGTCTTGCCGAGGCCCACGATGAACGTCAGCAGCCTCGTTGCGTGCTCGACGCCGACGATGAGCAGACCCGTCGCCATGGGGTCGAGAGTGCCGGCATGACCGACTTTGCGTGTGCCGCGCGCGCGGCGCGCGCGAGCGACGACGTCGTGACTGGTGATGCCCGACGGTTTGTCGACGAGCAGGATCCCGGGTTCCGCCATGTTGGTCAGCTTATTCTGGTCAGATGCCCGATTCCTCCGAGCCCCTCGTCTCGTCCGCACGATTGGGCGATATGCATCCCGCCACGCTGTACGGGATCCTTCGCCTGCGCTCCGACGTGTTCGTCGTCGAACAGGAGTGTCCTTACCCGGACCTCGACGGCCGAGACCTCGAAGAGGGCGCGCTGCAGCTCTGGATCTCCGAGGCGGGCCGCGTGCGCGCGACCGCGCGTCTGCTGCGCGACGGCGACGATCGCCGCATCGGCCGCGTCGTGACGAGCCGAGATGCGCGCGGATCCGGTTATGCGGCCCACATTCTGCGCGAGGCGATGCGCCTGGCCGACGGGCGCGTGATCCGCCTCGATGCGCAGGCGCACCTCGAGTTCTGGTACGCGCGCTTCGGTTTCCAGGTGACCGGCCCCGAATTCCTCGAGGACGGCATCCCGCACGTGCCGATGGCGTGCGCCGCGGCGTGAGGCCGCCTCAGGCGCAGGGCTCGTACGAGGGCTGCTTGCCGGTGAGCGTGGAGACCGCCACCGCACCGTCGTATCCGTCGCGGTACGTGAATACGAGCTTGCTCGCCTCGTCGGCGACGACGACGTAGGAGTTGTCGGCGATGTCGGAGGGCTGCTCCGCGGCGCTCTCGTACGCGCCGAGCACCTGGGCCTTCGTGGACCCGAGACCGAGGTCTTCGTCAGTGCGCGGTCCGACGCCCATCGTGTCGCCGATCCAGCCGACGCTGACCTCGACGACCTCATCGGTGCCGTCGTAGCGATCCTTGATGACGATGACGTCGTACGCGTTGTCTTCGGCGACCCCATACGCGACGCCGTCGCAGGTGTCGAGCGTGCCGATCCCGCTTCCGCGGATCTCGTCGAGGACCGTCGGGAAGTCGTCGCCGACGTCGATCGGCCCGATGCCGCGCTCGGTGACGACCCACGAATCGGGATCCGTCGGATCGTCGCGCTCGGTCTCTTCGGGCGTGGGAGTCGGAGACGTCGTGTACGGCGTGCTGCGCACCGACGCGGACGGTGACGTCTGCTCGGACACCGTCGGCGCGCTGCGCGTGCATCCCGAGAAGGCACCGATCCCCAGCACGAGCGCCACGGCAGCTGCCGCAATACGGCGCGCTCCGACGTTCGTCATATAACTCTCCGGGGGTAGATGTGTCGCGTTCCAGCAATCGACGTTACGCGTCTAATGACACAGCAGGGTTACGAACGACGCCGGTTTCACAACCGTTCCATCACGATCGCCTCCTCGTACACTGAGAGGATGCGTGCGACCGATCTCTCCGAGGTGCTCGTGCCCTGGTATCTCGACAGCGCGCGCGACCTGCCGTGGCGCCGCCCGGGCTTCGGCGCCTGGGGCACGCTCGTGAGCGAGTTCATGCTGCAGCAGACGCCCGTGGCGCGCGTGATCCCGCGGCTCGAGGAGTGGCTCGATCGCTGGCCGACGCCGGCGGCCCTCGCCGATTCGTCGCCCGGGGAGGCCGTGACCCGCTGGGCGAACCTCGGCTATCCGCGCCGAGCCCTGTGGCTGCACCGGGCGGCGACCGAGATCCGCGATCGCCACGGCGGTGTCGTTCCGCGCGACGTCGATCAGCTCCTCGCGCTGACCGGCATCGGTGATTACACGGCCCGCGCCGTGGCCGTCTTCGCATATGGAGAACGGCACGCGGTCGTCGACACGAATACGCGTCGGGTCATGGCTCGTGCCCTCGACGGGCGGGCCGTTCCGGGCACCGCCCATCGCCGCGATCTCGAGCAGATGTCGACGCTCCTTCCCGACTCCGACGAGCGCGCGGCCGTCATGAACGCGGCCGTGATGGAGCTGGGACAGGTGATCTGCACGGCGCGGTCGCCTCGCTGCGGCGCCTGCCC
>DXAM01000093.1 GCA_019117025.1 Candidatus Microbacterium stercoravium
CGAGGGCGTCGTGCGCGCCCACCCCGCCGGTGTGACGGACGACGGCGATCTCACGAAGATCATGGTGACGAGCGAGTACTCGCCCGCCACGGAGGAGAGCCTCGACCAGATCGTCGCGCTGCGCGACGCGGTCGATCCTCTCGAGGGCGCGAACGCGTCGGTGGGCGGCGCCGTGGCCACCGAGCTCGACGCCCGCACGGGCAACGAGAGCGATCTGCTCCTCGTCGCGCCCCTCGTTCTCGGGGTGAGCTTCATCGTGCTGCTCCTGCTGCTGCGGTCGCTCGTCGCCCCCCTTCTGCTGCTGGCCGTCAACGTCGTCAGCGCGGTCGCCGCGATCGGCGCCGGAGCCTGGCTGAGCCGCATCGTGCTCGGGCAGCAGGCGCTCGACCTGCAGGTTCCGATCCTGTCGTTCCTGTTCCTCGTCGCGCTCGGCATCGACTACACGATCTTCCTCGTGCACCGCGCACGGGAAGAATCTGCGCGACACGGCACGCGCGCAGGCATCGTCGAAGCCGTCGCACACACAGGTGGTGTGATCACGAGCGCCGGGATCGTGCTGGCCGCGGTCTTCGCCGCGCTCGGCGTGCTCCCGCTCGTCACACTGGGACAGCTCGGGCTGATCGTCGGGGTCGGAGTGCTTGTCGACACCCTCGTCGTACGCACCATCATCGTGCCCGCGATCTTCACCCTCGGCGGGGATCGCATGTGGTGGCCCGGCAAACTGCGCGCACCCCAGGCAGAATCGACTCATGAGCCTCGTACACCTGCCGCTGACGCGCACTGATCGGGTGGGATCCGCCGTCGCGGGCGCCACGGTGCGCGCGATGGAGATCGGCCAGCACGCCATCGCCGTCGTCCTGGCGGCCATCGGCGTGGTCCGCGCCGCAGGCGACGGCGTCGCGATGCCTGCGGCGATCATCACAGGCATCGCGATCCTCGCCTGGCACACGGCGGGAACGATCCTGCCGTCGAAGAACCGGTCTCGGCGTGCCGCTGTCTGGTGGCTCATCGGCTTCGCCGTGATCTGGATCGCCGCGGTCGCAGTCTCGGCCGAGTTCGTGTGGTTCGCGTTCCTGCTGTGGCTGCTGGCCGGCCACCTGCTGCGGCTGCGATGGGGCCTGCTCTTCTCGCTCGTCGTGCTCGCGGTCGTCATCGTCGGCCCGATCCTGCACCACGGTGCAACGAGCTATGCGAACGTGCTCGGGCCGCTCATCGGCGGCATCTTCGCGTTCGGGATCTCACGCGGATACCTGCAGCTGCTGCACGATGCGGCGGAGCGCGAACGCCTCGTGGCCTCGCTCTCGCGTGCGCAGCAGGAGATGTCGGACCTGCAGGACGAGCTCGCGCTCGCGCAGCGCGAATCCGGTGCGATCGCCGAGCGCACGCGCATCTCGCGCGACATCCACGACACCGTCGCACAGGCGCTGTCGTCGATCCGGCTGCTCGCGCACGCCGGCGCAGCGACCAGCGACGACGCGGCCAGCGCGCGCACGCTCTCCCAGGTGGAATCGCTCGCCGGCGACAGCCTGGCGGACGTGCGGCGGATCGTCGCCGCGCTCGCGCCCGCGGAGCTCGACGACGATGCGCTCGCCGCAGCGCTCGGTCGCATGCTCGACCGCGCGCGCGACGAGGCGGGGTTCTCCACCGACCTGCGGGTCGACCCGTCACTGCCGATCCTGCCGACCGAGGTCGAGGTCGCGCTGCTGCGCACGGCGCAATCGGCCCTCGCGAACGTACGGTTGCACGCGGGAGCTTCGCGCGTGGTCGCGAGCCTCATCGACGCCGACGACTCGGTGCGCCTCGACATCATCGACGACGGGGTCGGCTTCGACGTCGCCGCGTGGGAGACGACGACCGATGCTGCATCGGCGAGCTACGGGCTGCGGTTCATGCGTTCGCGCCTGCGCGAGCTCGGGGGCGGCCTCGACATCGAGAGCGCGCCGGGCGAGGGCACGGCCGTCTCCGTGCACCTCCCGATCCACCTCACGAAGGAGACGCCATGACGACCACCGTGCTGCTGGTCGACGACCACCCCGTCGTGCGCAGCGGACTGCGCGCCGTGCTGGACTCGGCTGACGGCGTTCGCGTGATCGGCGAGGCCGCGACGGGGGAGGAAGCGATCGCGCTCGCCGCTCACCTGCGCCCCGACGTCGTGCTGTGCGACCTGCGGCTCGGCGAGGGCATCGACGGGATCCGGGCGACGTCGGAGATCCGTGCGCTCGAGGATCCGCCCGCGGTGCTGATCCTCACCACGTTCGATCGCGACGCCGAGATCCTCGGCGCGATCGAGGCGGGCGCGGCCGGGTACCTGCTGAAGGACGTCGACCCCGAGAGCATCGTCGATGGGATCCGCCGCGCCGCGAACGGAGACGTGGTGCTCGCCCCGGATCTCGCCTCGCGCGTGCTGCGCGGGATCCGCAGCCCTCTGCCGAAGCTGACCGACCGCGAGATCGAGGTGCTGGGCCTGGTCGCGCAAGGATCGGCGAACAAGGAGATCGCCCGGGCGCTGTTCGTCACGGAAGCGACGGTGAAGACGCACCTCGTGCACATCTTCACCAAGCTCGGCGTCGAGTCGCGCGCCCGCGCGATCCATGTCGCGCAGGAGCGCGGGCTCATCTGAGCAGGTCACGCGGGCGGCCCCGCGAACGATAACCTGGAGGGCGGGTGTCGCCCGCGGGAGGTGCGTGATGTTCGACAGTCCGCTCTCCGCGTCTCCGTACGAGGTGCTCGGCGCCGACACGGCAGCGTCGCATGACGACCTGCGCCGGGCGTTCCGGGCTCGGCTGCGGCACACCCATCCCGATACGGGCGGCGACGCGGCGCAGTTCATCCAGGTGCAGCGCGCCTGGGAGATCCTCGGAACGCCGATCTCGCGGGCCGCGTTCGACAGCGGTTCCGTCGCGGAGCAGTCCTGGCGGCCCCGGCCGACGAGCACGGCGGGCGGGCGCCTGCGCGCCACGACCCACGGCACGGCGGGCGCACGGCGTCGCGCCGCCTACGCCGAGGCGGCGCGCGAGCGCGCCGGTGATGACGCCGACGTCTACGCGGCCGGATTCGTCCGCGCGGCGCCGTGGGAGCTGCGCGCACTGCTCGCCGCTGCGATCGCGGAGGAGCAGACCGCCGCCGCGATCGACGATCTCGGAATCGGGTTCACCGTCTGGCACGCGATGGAGACCGGCGAGAACGATGCTCTCGACCACGTGATCCTCGCTCCGTCCGGCCTGTACGGCGCGATGTCCGCCGACCTCGGCGGGCCGGTGCGGTTCCGACGCGGCGAGCCGATCGGCGACGGCGTCGGCGACCGCACGCCGCTCGCCGAGCTGACGCGCTGCATGCGCCTCGTCGCGCGGACCGCGGGGGTGCGCTTCAGCGCGGCGATCCTGGTCCTGCCCGATGAGGATCTCGCGAGCGCCGAGGTTCCGCTCGGGGTCGTGCGCGGCATCCGAGCGGTCGCGGTGCGGCGCAGTGCGCTGCGCATGCTGCTGAGAAGCGGTGCGCCGGGCGCGCGCAGGATCGGCGGCAACGAAGTCTTCGATGTGCGCACGAGGCTCACGCAGCGCATGCGCGTCTGGGGCTGACGCGTCGGTCAGGGGTGGGTGACGTCGTCCGATTCGCTCTCGCGGATGCTCTGCGTCTCGATCTGGAACGTCGCGTGCTCGATCGCGACGTCGAAGTGCGCCGCGACGCACTCCTTCACCTCGCTGAGCACATCGACGGCGTGCCCGTCGGTGAAGCACTCATCGCGCACGACGATGTGGCCGGTCAGCGTGGGCAGGCCCGTGCCGACCATGGAGGCGTGCAGGTCGTGCACGTCGATGACGTGCTCCAGCTCGAGCACGTGGCGGCGCACATCGTCGAGATCGAGACCGGCGGGCGTGAACTCCATGAGCACGGCGATGCTCTCGCGGATGAGCTTCACCGCGCGCGGCACGATCAGCGCGGCGATCACGAGACCCGCGAGCGGGTCGGCCCGCAGGAATCCGGTCGTGGTGATGAGGATGCCCGCCACGATGACGCCGACCGACCCGAGGGCGTCGTTCAGCACCTCGAGGAACGCGGCGCGCATGTTGAGGCTCGAGTTGCGGCTCGACGCGAGCACAAGGATCGCCACGATGTTCGCCGCGAGGCCGATGACGCCGAAGACGAGCAGTTCGGAGCCGGGCACCTCGGGCGGATCGAAGAGCCGCCGCACGCCCTCCACCGCACTGTAGACGCCGACGACCAGCAGCAGGGCGGCCTGTGCGAGCGCGGCGATGACCTCCGCACGGCGGAACCCCCAGGTGCGCTTCGAGCTCGGCGGGCGCAGAATCAGCGTCGCGGCCACGAGGGCCATGGCGAGCCCGGAGACGTCGGTCAGCATGTGCGCGGTATCGGTCAGCAGCGCGAGGCTGCCGGTCAGCACGGTGCCGACGGCCTGCGCGATGAGCACGACGAACGTCAGCCCGAACGCGACCCAGAGGCGCGCGCGGGAGTCCGACGGCGAACCGTGCGGGTGTCCTGCGCCCATGGCGCCTCCTCTCGCTCATGGCCGAGCGTATCGCCCGGCTGACGGCGAGGGATCCGTTTCGGTCTTGATGGGATCGAGAGGCGGAATCGCTCTCAACAGCGCCGTGCGCCGCGCGTCACCCGGCGCGCAGATCGCGGCGCCGGAACGCGATGGATGCGGCCGCGAAGAGCACGGCGGCGACGGCCGCGCAGATCGTCACGGGCACCGGATCCGCGTCGGCCGAGAGGGCTCCCGACGCCGCGCGGAACGGGGAGGCCGCGAGCGTCGCATCCGGCAGGTCGAACAGCGGGCCGAACATGTCGAAGAGGAAGGCGACGGCGAGCAGCGCCCACGCGATCCCCAATGCGCGGGGGAGTGCAGCGACGAGCGCGGCGCCCACGGAGCAGAACACGAGCACGGCCGCCGCGTGGAACGCGATCGCGCGGCCGAAGTCCGCCCCTCCCGGATCGGTCATCCCGACAGCGGCGCATCCCGCCCAGAGCGCTGCGACGGCGATCGCGAGCACGAGAACGGCGCCGGCGCCAGCGGCGAGCACCTGCGCGCCGAACCATCGCGCCCTCGACACCGGCAGCGCGAGCAGCAGTTCGAGGCGCCCCGACGACTCCTCCGAGGAGACGCGCGCCACCGCCGCGATCGCGTATGCGGCGACGCCGGTGGCGGTGAACATGAGGATGACATCGAGGAACGCGGATTCGAAACCGGCGGGATCCTCGCCGAACATGGCGGCGAATGCGGGGTTGTCCGAGACGATGTCGGTCATCGTGTCGGAGATCGAGGTCATCATCGTGCCGGTCGCGAACAGCATCACCGCGAAGCCGAGGGCCGTCCACCCGAGGGCGCCGCGCTGCTGACGCCAGGCGAGCGCCGCGGGCGAACCGATCCGTCCGTGCGCGGGTCCGCTGCGCGCGGCGAGGAGGCCGGCACCGAGGTCGCGTCGTGCGGCGAGCGCGGCGGACGCGGCGATGAGGGCGACCACGAGGGCGACCGGCAGTGCGACCGGCCACCAGCGCACGTCGACGAAGGCGCGCGTCTGCTGGGCCCAGGCGACGGGCGAGAACCACGACAGCGCGGATCCGTGGAGCTCGGCGACGTCGCCCGCGGCGCGCACGACGAACGCCGCGACGAGCACGACGAGCGCCAGTCCGGTTGCGGCGCGGGCGCTCGTGGTGACCTGCGCTGTGACGAGCGCAACGGCGCCGAAGGCGAGGCCGGCCGCGGCGGATCCGGTCATCATTGCGGCCGCGTCAGCCGCCGGGAAGCCGTCGAGCGCGCTCAGCGCGGCCGTGCCGAGGAGGCCGACCAGGAGCAGGGCCACGGTGAGCGTCGCGATCGCGGCCGTCGCCGGGGCGTGGCGCCCGACGGGCTGCGCGGTCACCAGCTCGAGCCGCCCGGTCTCCTCCTCCGCCCGGGTGTGCCGCACGACGTGCAGGATGCCGAGGAGCGCGAGCGCCATGACGAGCCACAGCGTGAGCTCGTTCGCCGTGGCCGCGGCGGGCGTGTAGTCGTCGAGGCCGTACCCGGGGCCGGCGAGCACGATTCCGGTGGGCGTGCGCATGACGGCGGCCTGCGCAGCGAGCGAGGCATCGTCGTACATGTGCTGATAGGCGTACCCGACCGACGACGCGAAGGCGGGCACCATGAGGATCCAGATCGTGAGCCGCACGCGGTCGCGGCGCAGGATGTGGCGGATCAGGGCTCCCGTGCCCGTCAGCGCGCCGCGCCGCACGAACGGGCCGCTGGGAACCAGCGCGTTCGCGGTGGGCATGGTCATGATGCGAGCTCTCGCTCGGCGTCGAGCTGGTCGCCGTAGTGGCGCAGGAACAGGTCCTCGAGCGATGGCGGCGTCGCGGTGAGCGAGCGCACGCCGTGCGGGACGAGGCGCGCGAGCACGTCGCCGAGCGAGGCGCCGTCGACCGTGAACGTCATGCGGTCGCCGTCGCGCTCGAGATCCTCGACGTCGCCCGGATCCGCGGGGGACTCGAGCACGACCTCCACGCGCGTGCGCGTGAGGTGCCGCAGGTCGTCGAGGCTGCCGGACTCGACGGCCGCGCCCCGGCGGATGATCGTGACCGTGTCGCAGAGCTTCTCGACCTCGCTCAGGATGTGACTCGAGAGCAGAACCGACCGACCGGCCCGCTTCGCCTGGCGCACCTCGTCGGTGAAGACCGCCTCCATCAGCGGGTCGAGGCCGCTCGTTGGTTCGTCGAGGATCATCAGCTCGGCGTCGCTCGCGAGGGCCGCGACGAGCGCAACCTTCTGTCGGTTGCCCTTCGAATACGTGCGGGCGCGCTTCGTCGGATCCAGCTCGAAGCGTTCGATGAGCGCGTCGCGACGGCGCGGATCCACGCCTCCCCGCAGACGCGAGAGGAGGTCGATCGCCTCGCCGCCGGTGAGGTTCGGCCAGAGCGACACATCGCCCGGCACGTAGGCGATGCGCGCGTGCAGCGAGACGGCATCGCGCCAGGGGTCGCGCCCGAACAGCCGCACGGTGCCGCTCGTCGCGCGCATCTGGCCGAGCAGGATGCGGATCGTCGTCGATTTGCCCGCCCCGTTCGGGCCCAGGAAGCCGTGCACCTCGCCGGGAGCGACCGCGAGGTCGAGGCCGGCGAGCGCCGGGAAGGAGCCGAATCGCTTGTGCAGCTCAGAGATCTCGATCGGATTCATCGTGCCCCCTCAGATAGTCGTCCAGCAGCGCGCTCGATGTGAACGCGCCCTCGGTGTAGATCTCGAGGATCGGCAGCATCTGCTCGGAGATGAACCGGCGGCTCACCGCGGCGAGGTCGGCGTCGTCGCCCTCGGGGCGCAGCAGGATGGTGAGCAGGAACGAGCCGAGCCCGCTCAGCGCCATATAGCGCACGCGCGCCTTCTCGTCGCGGCTGGGGCGGATGAGGCCCTGCTCGACGCTCGAGGCCATGTATTCCTCGGCGTCGGCGATCATCTGCTCGACGAAGTCGCGGCCCAGGTCGCTGCCCTCGAGGATCGAGTGCACGACGTAGATGATGAGCGGGGCGTACTCGTCGTACTGCGCGAGTGCGGGCAGGATCTGCCCGTTCGCGGCCTCCGCGATGTGCTCGATCTTCGCGGTGCGGATCCACTCGAGCACGTAGGCGTCGGTCGCCTCGCGCAGACCCTGCTTCGACCCGAAGCGCTTCATGATGAGCGCCGCGGACACCCCCGCATCGGCGCCGATCTCGCGGAGCGGTGCGTCGAAGCCCTCGACCGCGAAGCGCATCACGGCGGCGTGGACGATGGGATCGTTGTCCGAGACGTTCATGCCCCTAGGGTAAACGCGTGTTCACGCGGGGCGCAAGGGGGTCAGTCGATCCCGAGCTCCCGGCGGAGACGGGCGACGTGGCCGGTGGCCTTGACGTTGTACTTCGCGAGCGAGACGGCGCCGGCCTCGTCGATCACGAACGTCGAGCGGATGACGCCCTGGATCACCTTGCCGTAGTTCATCTTGTCGCCCCAGACGCCGTATGCCGTGTGAACGGCCGTATCCGGGTCGCTGAGCAGCGGGAAGGCGAGGCCGTCGCGCTCGGCGAACCGCTTGAGCTTCTCGGGCTCGTCGCGCGAGACGCCGATGACCTCGTATCCCGCGCCCTTCAGCGACGCGATCGAGTCGCGGAAGTCGCAGGCCTGGGTCGTGCAGCCCGGTGTCATCGCCGCCGGGTAGAAGTACAGCACGACCTTCTTGCCGCGGAAGTCGGAGAGCGAGACGCTCGTACCGTGCTGATCGAGCAGGGTGAAATCGGGGGCGGGGGAACCGGTGTCGAGGCGCGTGTCAGTCATCTGGCCCAGCCTATCGGGGCTCGGGATGGGGGTCGCGGATGCGCCCGGAGCGGAGCATGTCGAGGAAGGCATCCTGATCGAGCCATGCGTCGCAGGTCTCGACCAGATCGCCGTCGGGGCCGAGGATCACGCGCACCTCGGGCTCATCGAACGCGGCACGGGCCCCGTTGGGCGACTCGTTCGACCGATGGGGCCACCGGGCGCGCGGCGGGCGTGCGGACCGGCGTGCGTCGGCGCGATCCTGAGCACGGCGGGCGTTGTCGGCCACCGCATGTTCGCGCGCGATCTCGTCGCGCTCGCACTGCGCCGCCGCGGGCGATTCCTGGAAGAAGACGCGGCTGATCGGGCCGTCGGTGACCGTGTGCCCGGCCGGCGTCGTGAACTCGATCACCCCGCCGGCGACCTGTCTGACCTTCCACCCCGCCTGATGCTTCATCTGATGGTGGGCAGGGCACAGCGCCTCGAGGTTCTCGACGGCGGTCGGGCCGCCGCGGGCATAGTCGTGCCCGTGATCGATATC
>DXAM01000094.1 GCA_019117025.1 Candidatus Microbacterium stercoravium
CCCTCACACACGACAGCGCGCATGCGCCGAAGGAGCAATCAACGTGACGATCTCACAACCGGCGACCCCGGGCACCGCACTCTGGGTCTCTGCGCACGCGCGCCGCGATTCGCTGGGCGAGCGCATCTTCCACGAGGGCACGCGCGCCCTCGCAGAGAGCCACACAGTACTGACGAGCGACCTGTACGCGCAGAACTTCGATCCAGTGCTGCGCGAGAGCGACCTCGGACAGCTCGCCGGCACGGAGGGCAACTTCGCCGAGCTGCTCGGTGAAGCGTATACGGCACAGCAGCTCCCCGACGATGTGCGCGCAGAGCAGCGCAAGGTCGCCGAGGCAGAGCTGCTGGTCTTCCAGTTTCCCCTGTGGTGGTACGGCATGCCCGCGATGCTCAAGGGCTGGCTCGATCGAGTACTCACGGCGGGCTTCGCGCACGGCGATATCGATGAACAGACGGGCCTACCGCTGCGCTACGGCGACGGCGGACTGTCGGGCCGCACGGCGCTCATCCTGGTGACCGCCGGCGACGACGCGCGCACGCTCGGGCCGCGCGGCATCAGCGGCGACCTCGATGCCCTGCTGTTCCCCCTCACCCACGGCGCGCTCTGGTACACGGGCGTGGCGAGCCTTCCGCTGCACGCCATCTACGACGCCGACGAGATGAGCGCCGACACCGTTGAGGTCGAGATGGCCAGGCTGCGCGAGCGCCTGTCACAGATCGGCAGCGAGCGCCCGCAGCGCTACCGGCGTCTGCAGGACAACGAGTACCGCGGCACGCGCGCGCTGCACACTGATCTCGCCCCGGGCCGCACCGACCTCGGAATCCATCTGGCGAGCAGCTGACCTCACGCCGGCACATGCGTATGCATGCGCTCGCCCTCGCCGTTGAAGATGCTCAGCACCTCGGCGGCGCTCGCGCCCACGGCGCTCATGGCGTGCGGCACGCGCGTGTCGAACTCGGCGGCTTCGCCGCGGGTGAGCACGAGATCCTGCTCCCCCAGCCTCAGGCGCAGCCGACCGGAGAGCACGTACAGCCACTCGTATCCGTCGTGCACGCGCAGCTGGGGAAGCTCGTCGACGGGCGGATACGAGATCTTGTAGGTGCGGATCAGGGCGTCTTCGGGGGCGAGCGGGGTGATCGTGAGTCCGTCGCGATGGATCACCGGCCGCCGCACGCGCGGATCCTTCGACTCCGTCGGCAGCAGGTCGTCGATCCGTATGCCGAGCTGCCGCGTGACCGGCACGAGCAGCTCGAGCGACGCCTGCCGCTTGCCCGACTCCAGCCGCGACAGCGTGCTCGTCGACATTCCCGCGCGTGCGGCCACCTCCTCGAGCGTGAACCCGCGGGCGCGGCGCGCGGCGCGGAGCCGCGGCCCGACCTGTTCCAATTCGTGCGCCATCGTCGCCCTTCGTCGTCCACCGATGATTTTGCCATCTTAGCAAGAAAGTTTGCCCAGAGCGCATGAGCCGGTTCAGACTCGTAGTATGCACACAGACTCTTGGGACGTCATCATCATCGGCGGCGGAGCGGCGGGCCTCAGCGCAGCGCTGATGCTCGGACGAGCACGGCGCAGGACCCTGGTCGTCGACTCTGCGCGACCGCGCAACCGCTTCGCGGCCCACATGCACGGCGTGCTCGGCAATGAGGGCACCTCGCCCGCCGACCTGATCGAGCGCGGACGCACGGAGGCGGCGAGCTACGGCATCGAGTTCGTCGCTGACGAGGTCGAACGCCTCGACGAGACCGAGCACGGCGTGACCGTGTCGCTGCGAGAGGGCGGCGCTCGTCGGGCCCGCGCTGTGATTCTCGCGAGCGGACTCGTCGACGAGCTGCCGGACATCCCGGGTCTCGCCGAGCGGTGGGGCACCAGCGTGCTGCACTGCCCGTACTGCCACGGCTGGGAGGTGAGGGATCAGCGGCTGGCGGTGCTCGTCACCTCGCCGCTCGGGCTGCACCACGCGCAGCTCGTTCGGCAGTGGTCCGACGACCTCACGGTGTTCGTCGCCGGCACCGGATCCGTCGATGAGCAGACGACGCGGCGGCTGCGCTCGCGCGGCGTGCGCGTCGTGACCTCACCCGTCGCAGAGGTGCTCGGCGACGGCGACCAGGTCACGGGCGTGCGCACGGCCGACGGCACCGTCACCGGCATCGACGCGATCTTCACCGCCCCGACGCTCGTCCCGCGCGACGAGTTCGCGCGCCACCTCGACCTCGAGCGCGCCGACACCCCGATGGGTTCCTTCCTGGCGACGGATCCGACCGGCAAGACGAGCAGCGAACGCATCTGGGCGATCGGAAACGTCACGAACCCGGGCGCGAACGTGCCCGTGTCGATCGGCGCGGGCGCGGCGACGGGCGGTGCCGTGAACGGCGCGCTCGTGATGGAGGAGTTCGACCGAGCGGTCGCGGATCCGTCGTCGTGGCCGGAGATCGCACCCGCCGAGTACTGGGAAGAGCGGTACGGCGGCACGGATCGCGTGTGGTCGGGCCGCGTCAACCGCGTCGTCGCCGACGTCGCCTCGGAACTCGCGCCGGGCCGGTCGCTCGATCTCGGATGCGGCGAAGGCGCCGACGTCATCTGGCTCGCCCAACAGGGATGGACGGCCACCGGGATCGATATCTCGCCCTCGGCGATCGGACGGGCGCGCGAAGCCGCGCAGGCGGCGGGCCTGGCCGATGACCGGGCGTCGTTCGCGGCGAACGACCTCGCCTCTCTCGACGTCGCGCCGCAGTACGACCTGGTCACCGCGAGCTTCCTGCACTCCCCCGTCGAGCTGCCGCGTGCGGAGATCCTGCGGGCCGCGGCCGGTCTCGTCGCCCCCGGCGGGCACCTGCTCATCACCTCGCACGCCGCCAGCCCGCCGTGGGCGGAGCACGCCGATCACCACGAGCCGCACTTCCTCTCTCCCGACGAGGAGTTCGCCGGTCTCGGTCTCGATGCAGACGAGTGGACGGCACTC
>DXAM01000095.1 GCA_019117025.1 Candidatus Microbacterium stercoravium
TCACCGCCTCGGCGGGCGCGCGCGAGCAGCACCGCGACGGTGCCCAGGAGCAGCGCGGAGCCCCCAACGAGGGCCCACGGGACATCCGGCGTCGATCCGGTCGGCGCGAGCGGATGCTCCGGCCCGGTGCCGATCTCCTCGCCGGCGCCGATCGCGTGCACGCGCACCTGCGTCGGCTCCTCGGCACCGCCCGATGCGAGCGCGACGCGCAGGCGCACGTGCGCGACATCGGCCGCGCTCCCCTCGCTCAGCACCACGAGTTCGCCATCGCGAGGAATCTCCCAGTCGGTGCGCAGGTGTTCTGCGCCGCTCGGGCATCCGTCGTCGCGCCACGCGACCTCGCACAGTTCGGCGTCGATCGCGAGCGGGGTCCCGCCCGACGCGCTGACCCCGACCGCGAGCGTGCCGGGCTCGGGCGCCTCGGCGCTGACGTCGACGTCCCACCGCACGGCGTCCCCGGGCTGCAGCCGTTCCGCCTGCGACCAGTCGACGACGGAGACGAGGCGCACATACTTGCCCTGGATGACCTCGGTGTTCGCCGCGGCGTACGACGGGTCGGCGAGCGCGAGCACGGCGACGACCGCGGCCGCACCGGCCGTGCCGAGAATGCGCCGCATCATGTGTCCTCCCGCCGCCGGTCGCGCGGCCAGAACGCCCAGACGACGAGCAGCGCCGCCGCGATCGTGGTGCCGCCGAGCACGAGCGGATTGCCCATCGCCGCGGTCACGGGAGCGATGCTCGGGATCGAGAACAGCACGGTCCGCACGGTCGTCACCTCGTACGGGCGCGGATCATCGACGTCGTTCGCGTCGCCGCGCATCGTGATGGTGCGCGATTCCTCCGTGGCACCCTCCGCGATCGAGGTCACACGGTGCGTGACGGGCAGCTCGCCCGCGCGGTCGACCGTGACGACGTCGCCGACCGCGATCTCGGCCGCGTCGACCTGCTGCACCAGCGCGACGGATCCCGCGGGGATCGTCGGCGACATCGATCCCGTGCGGAACATGATCAGCGTGATGTTCGCCGTGTAGGCGAGGATCACCAGCACGATGCACACCAGCCCGACGACGGCGGCGACCCACAGCAGGATCTCGCCGATGACGCCGCCGACGCGCGCACGACGGTGCCCCGGCGCGGCACTCGCCGCCGCCGGAACGTCATCGGATGCCGCGCGCTCGCGAAGCTCGCGGCGCGTCGTCGGAATGGTCACCGGGCGGGATCGGGCATTCGTCCTATTCGACGGACTCCGCGTTCCACTGCCAGAGCACGCTTCCCGTGGCACCCTGCTCGAGGGAGTCGGTCGCCGTGACCTGCAGGCAGAGGTTGACGACCGGGTCGTCGAGCGTGATCGTCGTCGGAACCGCCTCGCCGCCGTCGAACGCGGCCTCATCGCAGCCGAACTCGCTGGTCGAGACCGAGGCGATGTCGAGCTGGCCGTCTGCGACGAGCGTGCCCGAGGCGTCGACGGGCGCGAGGGATTCGAGCGCCGCGTCGTAGGAGGAGCCGTCGATGCTGAGGGCATAGGCCTCGTAGACCGTGTCGCCGGGGGCGAGGTTGGCGGCGCCCGTTTCGAACGCGAGCTGCGCCGCGCCCTCCGCGGTGGCGTGATCCTCGAAGGCGGCTCCGTCAGTGGAGCCCTGGAACACGAACGATCCCGCCGTGAAGTCGGTCTGTGCGAACTCGGAATCGTTCCAGGCCGCCAGGGTGGCCACCGTGCCGACGCCGAGCACGGCGCCTCCGGCGAGAACTGCGAGGACCTTGCGCCGAAGCGACGTCTTTTGAGGCATGGTGAACTCCCGTGTGATCCGCGGTGGCGCGCTGATCGCACCAGTGGAGCCCGCGTTACTCCCCAGTATCGAAATATTCCGGCATCGGCGCAATAGCTGTGCGCATGTCGGAGACGCGTGATGGCCGGTGCCGCTCGGGCACCGGCCATCACGGCGGATCTGTTCAGCGGACGGCGCGGCGCCTCGCCAGCAGCCGGTTCACCACCGAGAGTCCGAGCACGACCACGAGCACACCGTAGAGACCGATCGCGATCGGGCTCTGCACGAGCACCGCGAAGTCTCCGTTCGCGCTCATCGCCGCATCGCGCAGACTCGTCTCGGCCAGCGGCCCCAGCACCATGCCGATGATGAGCGGCGCGAGCGGGAAGTCGAGCGAGCGCATCAGGAATCCGACGATGCCGACGCCGAGCAGCATCGCGAGGTCGAACACCGATCCCGACGAGGCGTAGATGCCCATCGCGCAGAACAGCGTGATCCCCGCATACAGATACGGGCGCGGGATGAGCAGCAGCTTCGCCCACAGCATCGCGAACGGCAGGTTGAGGATCAGGAGCACGACCATCGCGATGAAGAAGCTCGCGAGCAGCGACCACACGAGATCCGGCGACCGATCGAACAGCAGCGGCCCGGGCTGCAGCCCGTACTGCTGGAAGGCGGCGAGCATGAGCGCGGCGGTCGCCGAGACAGGCAGGCCGAGCGACAGCAGCGCGCCCATCGCCATTCCGGTCGTCGAGTTGCCGGCCGCCTCCGGCGCGGCCAGGCCGCGGATGGCGCCCGTGCCGAACTTCGGATCCTTGCGGCGTGCGTCGAGGCGCTTCTCCAGGCCGTACGCGAGGAAGGTGGGAATCTCGGATCCGCCCGCCGGCACGACGCCGAACGGCAGCCCGATCGCGGTGCCGCGCGCCCACGCGGGCGCCGCCTCGCGGAACTCGCTCTTCGACAGCCACGGACGGCCCTTCGGGCGCACGATCGGGCCGCCCTTGACGTGCCGCTCGAGGCACGCCACGTAGATCACCTCGCCGAGCGCGAGGATCGCGACTGTGACGGTGACCAGCGAGATGCCGTCGAACAGGTACGGGGATCCCATGGTGAAGCGCGGCGCTCCCGAGACGCCATCGATGCCGATGACCGCGATGCCGAGGCCCACGAACAGCGAGGCGAGGCCCTTGACCGTGTCATCGGTCACGACCGTCGAGGTCGCCGCGAACGCGAACACCGCGAGCGCGAAGAACTCGGCCGGGCCGAACTGGGTCGAGAAGTCCGCAAGCACGGGGGCGAGGAACACCACGCCCACCGAGGCCACCATGCCGCCGATGAAGGCGCCGATCGCGGCTGTCGCGAGCGCCTTCGCCGCCCGCCCGTCGAGCGCCATCTTGTGGCCTTCGAATGTTGAGGCGATGGCCGATGCCTGCCCCGGCGTGTTCATGAGGATGCCCATGGTCGAGTCGCCGAAGAGACCGCCGAAGTACACGCCGGAGAACATGATGAACGCCGCCGTCGGGTCGAGCGCGAACGTCACCGGCAGCAGCAGGGCCACCGCCATCGACGATCCGAGGCCGGGCATGACGCCCACGGCCGTGCCGAGCACGCAGCCGATGAGCACCCACAGCAGGTTCTGAAGCGAGAGGGCTCCGGCGAATCCTTCGCCGAGCAGTTGCAGAGTCTCCATGGTCTAGAACCCCCATCCGAGGATGCCCGAGGGAAGCGACATGCCGAGCAGCATGTCGAACGCGATGTACGCGAGCGAACTGGTCGTGAACCCGACGATGAGGCTCATGAGGTGGCGCCTCTCGCCGAATCCGCGCGCGATGGCCCAGAACAGCAGGCCCGCGCCGATGATCCATCCGAGCACCTTCAGCAGGGCGATGAAGGCGGCGAAGCCCCCGACGATCCAGGCGAGCGAGCGCCAGTCGACGCCGACGCGCTTCGCTTCTTCGGATCCGGCCTCCTCGCGGGGCGCCGACCGTGCGTCGCGCACCGCGCGCGCCACGAGCAGTGCGGCGAAGAGGGCGAGGCCAGCGGCGATGATGCCGGGGAAGAAGCCCGGACCGGGGAAGCTCGTGCCCTCGGGAACATCCATCGTCACGATGCCGAAGGCGAGGTAGCCCGCGAAGGCGAGCAGCACGACCGGCATCACGAGGTCTTTGACCAGGGCGCGACGCGTGAGATCGAGCCGCTTGCCCATCGTCGCCGACAGTGCGGTCGCGTTGTCTCTGAAGCTCATAGCCCCATCTCCTCGTACAGCCGCTCGATGCGCGTGCGCTCGGAGGCGAGGAACTCGTCGAGCTCCTCGCCCGTGCGGGTGTTGACCGTCCAGTGGTAGCGCTCGACCGCGTCCTGCCACTCCTCCGTCGACGTCGACTCGGCGATGAGCTCTTCGAGCTCGGCCGCCTGTTCCTCGTCGATGCCGGGTGGGGCCGAGATGCTGCGCCAGTTCGACAGCGTGACGTCGTAGCCCTGTTCCCGAGCCGTGGGGATGTCGATGCCCTCGACCGGCTCCTCGGCCACGAGCGCCAGCGCCCGCAGGCGGCCCGCCTCGATCTGATCGATGTTGTCGGGGTAACCGCCCGTCGCGGCCGCGGCCGTGCCGTTGAGCAGTGCCTGGATCGCCTCTCCGCCGCCGTCGGACGAGATGTACGTCGTCGACGTCGGCTCGATGCCCGCGTTCAGCGCGAGGTCGGTGACCACGAGCTGATCGAACGATCCGCCTCCCGTCCACGGCAGCGCGGCCGGATCCTCGCGCCACGCCTCCACCAGCTCGTCGAGCGTCTCGTACGGCGAGTCGGCGGGGACGACGATCACGTCGTACTCCTCGAACAGCACGGCGAGGTTCGTCACGTCGTCGAGCGTCTTCTCGGATCCGTACTGCACGGTCGCGGCGAGCAGACCGGTGCCGCCGACGAGCAGGTTGTTCGCCCGGCCCTCAAGGGCCGCGACGTTGCTGAGCGCGATCGTGCCGCCCGCGCCCGGCATGTTCACGACCTGCACGTTGTTGACGAGACCGTTCGCCTTCTGCGACTGCTGCAGCTCGCGCGCGACGGTGTCCCAGCCGCCGCCGGCCGCGGCCGGCGCGACGAGCGTCATCGAAGCGCTGACGTCCTGCGACTCGGCCGCGGAACTGATGGATCCGTATCCGGCGACGCCGATCGAGGCGACAGCGACCACGGCTCCGACACCGCGCATCACCGTGCGTCTGACACCGGCGCCGGGGCGGCGCTCGTAATCGGGCATGGCTTCACTCCTTCGTGCTGACGGCACTGTCACAGATAACATTCACCGAAGCGCGATGCGCTCGCGAGCGCGCGCAGGATTGTGCTCTTTGATGCACACGGAGGGGACCGACGATGACCGAGTGGCGGCGACGGCGCTTCGCGCGCCTGGTGCTGCTCATGCTGCCCACCGTGATCGTGCTCGCCTGCGTCGGGGGCACGACGGCGATCGCCGTCGCCGTGCAGAGCGACAGCGTGCGGGACGCGACCGCCGACCGCGTCTCCGACGTCGCGTCGGAGCTCGCCGACCTGGATCAGGTGCACGCGGCGCTCGAGGATCTGCCGGACCGCGAAGCGGCCACCGCCGAGCTGCAGCCGCTCGCGTCGCTCGTCGAACGCGCGGCGGGCGTCGACTACGTCGTGATCATGGATGCGGAGGGCACGCGCCTGACCCATCCGATGGCGCAGGAGCGTGGACGCCCCGTGTCGACCGACAGCTCGGATGTGCTCGCGGGCGAACGCGTGCTGGAGCTGGACACGGGCAGGATCGGGCGCACGCTGCGCGCGAAGGCGCCCGTGCTCGGCGCCGACGGAGCCGCGATCGGCGCGATCTCGGCGGGCATCCTCGAAACCCGCATGACCCGCGACTTCGCGCAGGCGCTCTGGCAGCTGCTGCCCTGGGCGGCCGGCGCCCTCGTCGCCGGAACGATCGCGAGCACGGTGCTCACGACCGCGCTGCGCCGCCGGCTGCGCCAGCTCGACGAGGCGGCGCGCGAGCTCGAGCGCTCCGAGCGCATGTCCCGCGCGCTGCGCGACCAGTCGCACGAGTTCGACACGCGACTGCACGTGATCCGCGGCCTCGTGGCGCACGACGAACGCGACGAAGCCCTGGCGTACATCGATCACTCGACGACCGTGCAGGTCGCGCCCGACGATCCCGAGTTCTCCGGCCAGCCGCTGCTGCGGGCCACGCTCGAGGCGCTGCGCGCCGAGCTCGGTGCGCTCGACACGCGGCTCGCGACCGACATCGATGTGACGTCTCCGGTCGACGATGCCGTGCTTCTGGTCATCGCGAACCTGTGCCGCAACGCCGGCGAGGCCGGAGCCCGCCTCGTGCGCTGCGCACTGCGCGAAACGGACGGCCGGTTCTTCGGCGTCGTGTCCGACGACGGGCCCGGCATCGAGGCGGGGCTGGCCGACCGGATGTTCGAGCGCGGCGTCACGACGAAGACCGACCCGACCGGCGCGGAGCGCGGCATCGGGCTCGGGCTCGTGCGGCGCGCCGTGACGCAGCGCGACGGCCGCATCGAAGTGGAGAGCCCGCCGGCGGGCGGTGCCCGCTTCTCGTTCGAGATGACGGTGCGATGATGGCCGCCGACATCCGCGTGCTCATCGTCGACGACGATCCGCATGCTCGAGCACTGCACTCGCGATTCATCGCCGCGCTCGACGGCTTCGTCGTCGCGGCGACCGCGTCGACGGGGACCGCCGCGATCGAGATCGGCGTGCGCGACGACATCGACCTCATCCTGCTCGATCTGCGTCTGCCCGATGTGAGCGGCATCGAGGTGCTGCACCGCATCCGCATCGGCGCGACCTCACCGCCCGACGTGATCGTCATCAGCTCGTCGCGCGATCAGATCACGGTGCGCCAGGCGCTCGCGGGACGCGTCGCGGGATACCTCATCAAGCCGTTCTCCGAAGAGGTGTTCGTCAGCCGCCTCGGCGTGTATCGCGACGAGCGCACGGTGCCCGATCCGAACGAGCGCGACGACGAGCTCGCGCAGGGCGAGATCGACCGCCTGCTGCAGACGAATCGGATCCGCGTGGCGGCCCCGCAGGAGCCCGCCCGCCAGCCGAAGGGCATCTCGCCCCTCACGCTCGATCGCGTGCGCGGCGCGCTGGATCCGGTCTCTGCCGCCTCGGCGACCGACGTGGCCGAACGCTGCGACATGTCGCGGGCGAGCGCCAGGCGCTACCTCGATCACCTCGTGAGCGAGGGCTCCGTCGCGCGCTCGCACCGGTACGGGAAGCGCGGACGCCCCGAAGTGCTCTACCGCTTGGCCCCGGGCACCTGAGACGCGAAGAACCCCGACGCCGAGGCGCCGGGGTTCTCATGCGACGGGTGTCAGACCGCGAGACCGCTCACGTCGAGCGGAATGCCGGGGCCGAACGTGGTCGACACGGCACCCTTCTGGATGTAGCGGCCCTTTGCGCTCGACGGCTTGAGGCGCACGACCTCGTCGAGGGCGGCGGTGATGTTCTCGTCGAGCTTCTCGGCGTCGAACGACGCCTTGCCCACGATGAAGTGGAGGTTCGCGTGCTTGTCGACGCGGAACTCGATCTTGCCGCCCTTGATCTCCTCGACCGCCTTCGCCGGGTTCGGCGTCACGGTTCCGGTCTTCGGGTTCGGCATGAGACCACGAGGACCGAGCACCTTGCCGAGGCGTCCGACCTGGCCCATGAGCTCCGGCACGGCGACCGCCGCGTCGAAGTCGGTCCAGCCGTCGGCAACGCGCTGGATGAGCTCGGCGCCGCCGACCTCGTCCGCGCCCGCAGCGATGGCGGCCTCGGCCGCGTCGCCGTTCGCGAACACGATGACCTTCGCGGTCTTACCGGTGCCGTGCGGCAGCATGACGGTGCCGCGCACCATCTGGTCGGCCTTGCGCGGGTCGACCGCGAGCTTCAGCGCGACCTCGACGGTCGAGTCGAACTTCTTCGAACCGGTCTGCTTCGCGAGCGCAACGGCTTCGCTGGGCGTGTAGAACTTGCCGTCCTCCACCTTGCTGGCGGAGGCGTTGTAAACCTTGGACTTAGCCATTTTCTTCGATCCCCTCAGCCCTCAACCGTGATGCCCATGGAGCGGGCAGTGCCGGCGACGATCTTCGCCGCGGCCTCGAGGTCGTTCGCGTTCAGGTCGGCCTTCTTGGTCTCGGCGATCTCCTCGACCTGAGCCTTCGTGAGCTTTCCGACCTTGACGGTGTGGGGCGTGCCCGAACCGCTCTTGACGCCCGCTGCCTTCTTGATGAGCTCAGCGGCCGGCGGGGTCTTGAGGATGAACGTGAAGCTGCGGTCCTCGTAGACGGTGATCTCCACGGGGATGACGTTGCCGCGCTGCTGCTCGGTGGCAGCGTTGTACGCCTTGCAGAACTCCATGATGTTCACGCCGTGCTGACCGAGCGCGGGGCCGATCGGCGGAGCCGGGTTGGCCTGGCCGGCCTGGATCTGGAGCTTGATGAGCCCCGAGACCTTCTTCTTCGGTGCCATTGGTTTTCCTTTCGTCGAGCACGCGCCGTGTGCGAATGCTCTCCCACACCCGAAGAGGTGTGGTGCCTATGGGCGCGCAGAACGCGCGCAAACTCCACAAGTATACGCCTTTCGGCGCTGAGCGGATCCCGTGAGGGATCAGTTCATCTTGGTGACCTGGTCGAACGACAGCTCGACCGGCGTCTCGCGCTCGAAGAGCGAGACGAGCACCGTGAGCTTGCCGCTCGCGGGGTTGATCTCGCTGATCGTGCCGGGCAGGCCCGCGAACGAGCCGTCCTTGATCGTGATCGTCTCGCCGACCTCGAAGTCGATCTCGGCGGCGATGGTGCGGGTCGCGTTGACCGCCTTCGCCTTCTGGTCGCCCGCGGCGGCCTTCTCGGCCTCGCGGAGCTCGGCCAGCGGCTTGAGCATGTTGAACGCCTCTTCGAACCGCAGCGGTGCCGGGTTGTGGGCGTTGCCCACGAAGCCCGTGACGCCCGGCGTGTGGCGAACCACCGACCAGGTGTCTTCGTTCAGCTCCATGCGCACGAGCACGTAGCCCGGAACGCGCACGCGCGTGACCATCTTGCGCTGGCCGTTCTTGATCTCGACGACATCTTCCATCGGCACCTCGACCTGGTAGATGTCTTCTTCGACCTCGAGCGTCGACTTGCGCTGCTCGATGTTGGCCTTGACCTTGCGCTCGAACCCGGCGTACGAGTGGATGACGTACCACTTGCCCTCGAGCGTGCGCAGCTCGGCGCGGAACTCGGCGTAGGGGTCTTCCTCTTCGGCTTCCTCGACGGCCTCGGGCGCGTCGGCGGCCGACTCGTCGTTCTCGGCGGCGTCTTCGTTCAGGACCTCGGCGGCCGCCTCTGCCTCGGCGGTCTCGTCGATGTTGAGTGCGTCGTTCACGATCGCGTCTGCCTCCGGGTCTGCGATGGAGATTTCTTCGCTGTCATTGAGGCCTTCGCCGTCGACGTGCATCGCCTTGCTCTCGGCGGCGTCGCTGGCGTGCTCGTTTCCTTCGAGGACACTGCCGGTCTGGGCCTCGTCTTCTTCGCTCGACTGCTCAGCCGCGGGGGCCCAGTCGGCGTCATCGAGATGTTTCTCGGCCACGGTTCTGCCTCTTTCGTCTTAGTTCGGAACGCCGAAGACGACGTCCACCACCAGCTGGAAGAGCGTATCGAGTCCGAGGATGAGCGCCATCATCACCACGACGAACCCGAGGACGACGCTCGTGAACTTGACGAGCTCCTTGCGGGTGGGTGTGACGACCTTTCGGAGCTCAGCGATGACCTCACGGAAGAAGATCACGATCCGCGCGAAGAAGTTCGGCTTCTTGGCAGCGCCCGCGCCTCCTGCGGCGGCAGAAATGCCGCCAGCTCCACCCTGGGTCATTCGTCACCTTTCGTGAGTCAGCGCATTGCTGATGCGCAGGGCGGACAGGAATCGAACCTGCAACCTGCGGTTTTGGAGACCGCTGCTCTGCCAATTGAGCTACCGCCCTAGAGCCTCGCGGCCCTGGAATTCTTCGCACCGGCCGCCGGTGCACGGCGAATGATGCAGTGAAGAACTGCTTCAGAAAGCATACGGCATGGCGGGGAGGGGCGCGAACCGACGCCCCTCCCGCGCGCGCCATGGCCTCATGCGGTGGGCAGCAGCGTGTATTTCGTCGAGAGGTACTCATGGATCCCCTCGGGGCCGCCCTCGCGGCCCATCCCCGACTGCTTCACCCCGCCGAACGGAGCCGCCGCGTTCGAGACGACGCCGGCGTTCAGCCCCATCATCCCGGTGTCGAGCCGCTCGATCATGCGATGGCCTCTCGCCAGATCCTCAGTGAACACGTAGGAGACCAGGCCGTACTCGGTGTCGTTCGCGATCTCGACCGCTTCGTCCTCGGTGCGGAAGGTGATCACCGCGAACACCGGGCCGAAGATCTCCTCGCTCATGATCGCGGCGTCGCGGCCGAGGCCCGAGACGACCGTCGGCTCGAAGAAGCTGCCTGGCCCATCGATGCGCGCACCGCCGTGCACGAGCGTCGCGCCCCGGCTCACGGCATCCTCGACGAGCGCGGACGCCTTGTCGACCGCGTCGGAGTCGATGAGCGGACCGATCTGCACGTCGTCCTCCGTGCCGCGCCCGATCTTCATCGCGGCCACGCGATCGGCCACCCTGCGCGTGAACTCGTCGGCCACGCTCTCGTGCACGATGATGCGGTTCGCGGCCGTGCACGCCTGACCGATGTTGCGGAACTTCGCGGCGAGGGCCCCCTCGACCGCCTTGTCGAGGTCGGCGTCGTCGAAGACGACGAACGGCGCGTTGCCGCCCAGCTCCATCGAGACGCGCAGCACGTTCTCGGCGGCCTGGGCGATGAGGCGCTTGCCGACCCCCGTGGATCCGGTGAACGACAGCTTGCGCAGGCGGTCGTCGGCGATGATCGGCTCGGACACGCGGCTCGAACTCGACGACGTGATGACGTTCACGACGCCCTTCGGCAGGCCCGCCTCCTCGAGGATCTGCACGAAGAGCAGGGTCGTCAGCGGCGTGAGCTGCGGGGGCTTGATGACGCTCGTGCATCCCGCGGCGAGCGCCGGAGCGATCTTGCGCGTCGCCATGGCGAGGGGGAAGTTCCATGGAGTGATGAAGAAGCACGGGCCGACGGGGCGCTGCGAGACGATCATCTGTCCGGTGCCCTCGGGGGTCGAGCCGTACCGCCCGGAGATGCGCACCGCCTCTTCGCTGAACCAGCGCAGGAACTCGCCGCCGTAGGCGACCTCCCCGAGTGACTCGGCGAGGGGCTTGCCCATCTCGAGGGTCATCACGAGGGCGAGGTCGTTCTTGCGCTCCTGCACGAGCTCCCACGCGCGGCGCAGGATCTCGCTGCGCGTGCGCGCGGGCGTCGCCGCCCAGTCGGCCTGGGCGTCGACTGCCGCGTCGAGCGCCCGGGTCGCATCGTCGGCCGTCGCATCGGCGACCTGGGCGATCACCTCGTTCGTCGAGGGGTCGCGGACGTCGAGGCTGGCCCCCTCGGCGGCATCGACCCACTCGCCGGCGATGAACAGCTTTCCGGAGATCGAGTCGAGCAGTGCCTTCTCGGTGTCGTTCATGAGGTCTTTCCCTTCGTCTGGGGCGGTCGGACGCACCGCGGGGCGGCGGCCCTGTGACGAGACTACGAACGGGGCGCCGACGCGGCACTATTCGAACTGTCTAGTTTCTCGTTCGAGACTGGACATGACGGAGGATCGATGTCCGCTCCCACCCTCGGCGCACTGCTCGACAGACGGGATCTGCACCTGCGAGCCGTCACCCGGATCCCGAGCGCGCGCCGCGACGCCGAGCTGCGGTGGGTGCACAGCTCCGACCTGCCCGATCCGTCGCCGTTCCTCGACGACGGCGTCGCGCTGCTCACGACCGGCTCGCAGTTCGGCCGCACCTCCGCGCACGACTATGTGGGCCGACTCGTCGACCGCGGCGTGCGGGCGCTCGGCTTCGGCACGGGCGTCGTGATCCCGGCCGTGCCCGACGACCTCGTCGCCGCGTGCGAACGCACGGGCCTGCCGCTGTTCGAGGTGCCCTACCGCACGCCGTTCCTGGCGATCGCGCGCGCGTGCGCCGATGCGAACGCCGCCCACGCCTTCGCCCGGCGCAGCTGGGCGCTCGCCGCGCAGCGATCGGTCTCCCTCGCCGCGCTCCGCTCGGATCCGCTGCCCGCCGCGATCGGCGAGCTCGCCCACCAGCTCGGCGGGTGGGTGGGCCTGTTCGACGCCGCCGGAGGCCTCTCGGCCGCCCGCCCGACCGATCTGCCCGAGACCGCGGCAGTTCCCCTCGCCGATGCCGTCTCCCGCATGCTCGACGCCGGCGGGCGCTCCGCCGACACGGTGACGATCCGCGGATCCGCGTTCTCGGTGCAGACGCTCGGGCGCGGCGGGTCGCTGCGCGGCGCACTCGCGATCAGCGCGGCTGACGTCGATCAGGAGGCGCGCGGCGTGATCACCACCGTCGTCGCGATGGCGGGCTTCGCGCTCGAGCACGCGGCGGGCCTCTCGCGCGGGCACGCGGCGCTGCGGACAGGGGTGCTGCGGTCGCTCGCCGGCGGCGATACGGCGCTCGCGGCGTCCATAGCCGAAGCGGCATGGGGCGCCCTCCCGGCCGAGCCCGTGCGGGCGGGCGTCCTGGCGGGATGCGCCGACGATCCGACCGGATTCCTCGAGGCGCGCGCCGCGCATGTTCCCGGGGCGCTCTTCTTCGCGCCGCAGGGCGACGAGATCGTGCTCGTGCTCGGCGAGGGCGAAGACGCGCCGGAGCCGCTCTGGACCCGCTTCGGCGGCCGCGTCGGACTCTCCCGCCCGACCGGCTACGCGCGCCTCGCCGCCGCGATCGACGAAGCCCGCGCCGCGCTGCCGGACGACGGGGCCTCGACGTACTCTCCCGGCTCCGCGGATCTGTTCCGGTCGGCGAGCCGCGACCAGCTCGCGGCGGCGCGCGCGCTGCTCGAGCCGGTGCGCCGGGCGGGCGGGCCGCTCGAGCACCACCTGCGCGCTTGGCTCGACAACGACGCGTCGAACGATCGCACGGCGGCCGCGCTCGGGATCCATCGCCACACTGTGCGCGCTCACATCCAGCGAGCGGGCGAGCTGCTGGGCCTCGATCTCACGTCGTTCAGCGCGCGGGCGCGGGTGTGGGCGGCGCTGCGCGTGTGCGACGTCGACAGCGGATCCGCGCCCCGCTTGTTCGAAGACGCGTGAGACGGATCTGCTCGCGGTCGATACGCTGAGACGGTGACTGAACGCGCATCGCTGTCCCAGAAGATCACCGCCATCGCCGAGTCCGCGACTCTGAAGGTCGACGCCAAGGCCAAGGCCCTGAAGGCCGAGGGCCGCCCCGTCATCTCGTATGCGGCCGGCGAACCCGACTTCGCCACCCCGGCGCACGTCGTCGACGCCGCGCGCGAGGCCCTCGGGGATCCGGCCAATTTCCGCTACTCCCCCGCGGCCGGCCTGCCCGCACTGAAGAAGGCCATCGTCGACAAGACGCGCCGTGATTCGGGGCTCGAGGTCGAGCCGAACCAGGTCGTCGTCACCAACGGCGGCAAGCAGGCCGTGTACCAGGCGTTCCAGGTGATCCTCAACCCGGGCGACGAGGTGCTGCTACCGTCGCCGTACTGGACGACGTACCCCGAGGCGATCCAGCTCGCCGACGGCACCCCCGTGCCGGTGTTCGCGGGCGCCGACCAGGACTACAAGGTCACGGTCGACCAGCTCGAGGCGGCGCGCACCGAGAAGACGAAGGCCGTGGTGTTCGTCTCGCCGTCGAACCCGACCGGATCCGTGTACACGCCCGACGAGACCGCGGCGATCGCGCGCTGGGCGCTCGAGCACGGCATCTGGATCCTCACCGACGAGATCTACCAGAATCTCACGTACGACGGCGTGCGCGCGCAGTCGATCGTCGAGGCGGTTCCCGAGGTCGCGGGGCAGACGATTCTGCTCAACGGCATCGCGAAGACCTACGCCATGACGGGATGGCGCGTGGGCTGGATGGTCGGCCCCGCCGACGCGATGAAGGCCGCCGCCAACCTGCAGTCGCACCTGACGAGCAACGTGAACAACATCGCGCAGCACGCCGCGATCGCCGCACTCGAGGGCTCGCAGCGCGAGGCCGGCGAGTTCCGCGAGGCGTTCGACCGACGTCGCCGGCTCATGGTCGACGAGCTGTCGAAGATCGACGGCGTCACCGTTCCCGTGCCGAAGGGCGCGTTCTACGTGTACCCCGACGTGCGCGGGCTGCTCGGCCGCGAGTGGAAGGGCCGCCGGATCGAGACGACGCTCGAGCTCGCCGATCTGATCCTCGACGAGGCCGAGGTCGCGGTCGTGCCGGGCGAGGCCTTCGGCCCGAGCGGTTACCTGCGCCTCAGCTACGCCCTCGGCGACGACCAGCTGCTCGAGGGAATCCGCCGCCTTCAGGCCCTGTTCGCGTAAGACAGCGAAAGAGCCGCCGGAGGATGCCGTTCCACCACCCCGGAACGAGCAGCCTCTGGCGGCTCTGATGCTGCGGGGCGCCCTACAGCTCGACGCCGACGAAGACCGGTTCGGGATTCAGTTCGATGCCGTACTCGGCGGCGACGCGGGTGCGCACGAACCGGGCCAGCTCCGCGATCTCCTCGGCGCTCGCGCCGCCGCGGTTCGTCAGCGCGAGCGTGTGCTTGGTCGACAGGCTCGCGCGCGAACCCGGCAGCGCGAACCCCTTCGGCAGCCCCGAGTTCTCGATCAGCCACGCCGCGCTGACCTTCACGAGGGCGGGCTGCGGCACGATCGGCGCGACCTGGCCGTCCCACGTCGCGAGGTCGAACACCTGCTCCTGCTCGACCTCGGGCTCGAGGGGGTACGTCGGGCACCCGTCGGGAAGCGCGCGCGCGATGTCGTCAGACACGATGGGATTGTTGAAGAAGCTGCCGGCGCTGCGGGTATCGGCGTCGTCGGGGTCGAGCACCATGCCCTTCGCCCGGCGGATCTGCAGCACGCGCTCGCGCACGTCCGCCAGCGCGACGGCCTCATCGGCGGCGAGGCCGAGCGCGCTGCGGATGCGCGCATCGGCGACGGGCCGCGGCTCCGTGCCGACCACGCGCAGGTCGAGGGTGACCCCCACGATGACCGCGCTGCGCTCCGGCACGGACCCGTAGTGGCGCTTGAGGTCTGACGTGCGCGGCCCGAGGCCGAGCTCGCCCGCCGGAACCGTGATGATCTGGTCGGTTCCGTCGTCGATCAGGTCGACCGACACGAGGGTCTGCACGATCTCCTGCCCGTAGGCGCCCACGTTCTGGATCGGAGCCGCGCCCGCGGTTCCGGGGATCCCGCTCATCGCCTCGACGCCCTGCAGCCCCTGACCGACGGTCCACGCGACGAACTCGTCCCAGTTCTGGCCCGCCTCGATCGCGACCCGCTGATAGCCGTCTGCCGCGCCGGAGACGGTCTCGTATCCGGTCGTCAGAATGCGGATCACCGTGCCGCCGAACGGCTCGTCGCCCACGAGCAGATTGGATCCACCGCCCAGCACGAACCAGTCCTCGCCCCACGCGTCGCTGAGCGCCGCGAGCAGCTCGTCGCGCGTGTGCGCCTCGACCATGCGCGCAGGCTCGGCCCCCACACCGATCGTGGTCAGCTCGGCGAGTCTCACTGGGGCACCACGACGGCCTGCGCCTTGCCGAAGACCTTGTCGCTTCCGGCGGTGACGGTCAGGTCGATGCGCACCGATCCGTCATCCTTCACGAGGCCGACCGTCGCGACG
The DNA here is from genome assembly GCA_019117025.1 of Candidatus Microbacterium stercoravium. Lineage (GTDB taxonomy): Bacteria > Actinomycetota > Actinomycetes > Actinomycetales > Microbacteriaceae > Microbacterium > Microbacterium stercoravium. The sequence goes on from DXAM01000095.1 coordinate 15,530, forward strand.
TACGTGACGTCGGCGCCGGTCTCACCGTCGACGACGACGGGCTTCGTGAACCGCACGACGTACGAGCGCAGGCGCCCGGTGTCGCCGAGCCACTCGCCGAGCACCGAGGATCCGATGCCCATCGTGAGCATGCCGTGCGCGAGCACGCCGGGCAGGCCCACACGCTCGGCGACGTCGTCGCGGTAGTGGATCGGGTTGAAATCGCCCGAGGCGCCCGCATACCGCACGAGCGATTCGCGCGTCAGGTGCACGGTCTTCTCGGCGACGACGTCGCCCTTGGCAAGCTGCATCACTCGTCCTCCGATCCGATGAGCAGTGTCGACGTCGCCGTGACCACGAGGTTCCCGTCGGCATCGGTCACGTGCGTCTCGCTCGTGACCATGGCGCCGGATCCCATCGCGCGCACGCGGGTGACCTTCAGCTGCCCGGTGAGCTCGTCGCCCGCGACGATCGGCCGTGTGCTGGCGAACTGCTGGTCGGTGTGCAGGGCGCGCTCGAGCACGATACCCGACGTCGGGTCGTTCAGAAGCTGCTGCAGCGTCTGATCCGCGATGACCATCGCGAACGTCGGCGGCGCGACGATGTCGGCGTAGCCCTGGGCACGGGCGGCCTCGACATCGGTGTGCTGCGGCGCGGTCGCGAAGACGGCGCGCGAGAACTCCCGCACCTTCTCGCGGCCCACCAGATACGGGGGCGTCGGGGGGAACGTGCGCTCGACGAGATCAGGGTTCACACTCACCCCTCGATCCTACGAGCTGCGGCGCCCCCGAACGGCCTTGAACGCCATCTGCACACCGATCACGACGAGGAATGCGATGAAGAGCAGGTTCGCCGTGGCCGGATCCAGCGCCGCAGCCACGATCACGCCGAGCGGCGTGGTGATGAGCGTGCCCGCGGCGACGGTGCCCGCCGCGACGAAGTCGACGTTGCCGTTGCGCGCGTTGCGCAGGGCGCCCGAGATCGTGGTCGGGATCATCATCAGCAGCGAGGTGCCCTTCGCGACGAGGTCGCTCGTGCCGAACAGGATGATGAGGGCGGGAACAATGATCACGCCGCCGCCGACGCCGATGAGCCCCGAGAGGATTCCCGTGACCACGCCGATGCCGACGAGCGCCGCGCCGAGCCACAGGTTCAGCGGAACGTCGGCGCCGCGATCCGGCACGACGAGCAGCAGCATCGCGATCATCAGCCCGATGAAGCCGACGAAGATCCACCGCACGATCGTCTCGCGGATCACGTGCAGCAGGTGCGCGCCGATCTGTGCGCCCGCGATGCCGCCGGCGGCGAGCAGCAGGCCCGCGATCCAGTCGACCTCGTTCTGCGCGGCATAGGCGATGACGCCGATCGCGGCGGTGACGACGATGGAGGCGCCCGACGTACCCGCCGCTACCTTCTGCGAGAACAGCGCGATCATGACGAGCAGCGGCACGATGACGGTGCCGCCCCCGACGCCGAAGAGCCCCGACATGAAGCCCGAGATCAGGCCGATGACGGCGAAGGTCGC
>DXAM01000096.1 GCA_019117025.1 Candidatus Microbacterium stercoravium
TCGGTCCGATGATTGAGCACCGGCCGGAACGCACCGTGCGGCTCATACCAACCGGGAGCCTTCACAAGCGGCACGCAGCCGCGCATCATGATCTGCCAACCGGAGCGGTCGAGGCCATGATGATGCGCCCAACAGAGCAGCACGCCGTTGTCGGTGTGCGTGGGGCCGCCCCGCGAATGCTCCGTCACGTGGTGGATCTCGCACCAGGCTGCCGGAATGATGCATCCGCCATCGCGGGCGCTGATCGCTCGGCGCTGGTGGGCGTTGAAAAGACGTTCGGGGGCGCCGAGGTTCACGATGCGCCCGTTCGCATCGAAGACGACCTTCTGAACCGCTCCGGTGCAGGCGATGCGGTGCGCGAGCGCCGAGGGAACCGTGGCATGCGTGCGCTCGATGCGTGCGGTGCCGTGATCGAGGTCGTCGACCGTCGCCGTGACGACCAGCGTCGGCGCGGATCAGCCGAGCGAAGGCGCATCGGATGACGCCGCCGCGGTCTGGATCATCGAGACGACGACGTCGTGGCGTCGCTGCGGCGCTGTGCGCGGGTCGTGAAGATAGCGTTCGGGATCGGATCCGTCGTCGCCGGCCTCGCTCGACGACGGGCGGAAGCGCGTGGGTGAGCCGTTGTGCGCATCGAACAGGAGCTGCAGACCGGCGGCCGCTTCGGGCAAGAGGTTGCCGTGAAGCGGCACGGGCCCATCGCGCATCCTGCCGAGGCTGATGCCACGGAACCGCTCAGCCTGTTCGGCATCGGGCTCGACTCCGTTGCGGCCGAGGAAGGCCGTCCAGGTGTCGACGACGATCTGCAGATCGTCGTACATGCGGGGGAGCGCCGTCTCTGCGGGGGCGGTGCCGACCTCTGCGACGGTCGACGTTCCGGAGTTCGGTGCGACCGACTCGACGATCTCCCGCTCCGCAACGTCGACCTCGTCGTGCGACGCGCCGCCGCGTCGTTCGAGGCGCGCGAACTCGTCGGTGATGTAGCAGGCCGCGTCGAATCCGAGTTCGCCCGCCCGGAATACGGCCGACACCTCGGGGAATCTCGCCGGACGTGTGAGGCCGGTGAGCGTGGACGTCACGCGCGTGCTGCGACCGAGGCGAACGCGCTGCCGCAGGGTCTTGGCTGAGGCGCGCGTCAGCCGCTCGAGCACCTCGATCCCGTTGCGGCATCCGTACCGCTCCGACAACCGATCTTTGCCTTCGCGCCCCGACTCTTCGCAGTCGGAACGAGCGTCGATCTCGCCGGCGATCCGTGTGCGGAGCGCATCGATGCGCCGACCGAGCGCTTCTGCGCCCATCGCGAGCGCGACCAGATCCTCATCGGCGAGAGAGGACACCCCGTCCGCCAGCGGCCGTGACACGCCGGATCCGGTGTCCGAGGTCGAAACTAGACTGGACGGCATGGCATCCGATTCGTTTGTGCATCTCCATGTCCATAGCGAGTACTCGATGCTCGACGGGGCAGCGAAGCTCGCCGACATGACGAAGGCCGCTGCAGAGCTCGAGATGCCGGCGATCGCCGTCACCGATCACGGCAACAATTACGCCTCCTTCGAGTTCTACAAGGCGGCGACGGCGCAGGGGATCAAGCCGATCGTGGGCCTCGAGGCCTACGTCACCCCCGGCACGGCCCGCGGCGATCGCTCCCGGGTGGCCTGGGGGTCGTCGGAGCAGAAGCGCGACGATGTTTCGGGCGGCGGCGCGTACACGCACATGACCATGTGGGCCGAAGACACCCCCGGCATGCACAACCTGTTCCGCATGAGCTCTCTCGCGAGCATCGAAGGCTACTACTTCAAGCCCCGCATGGACCGCGAGCTGCTGCAGACCTATGCGAAGGGCGTCATCGCGACGACCGGCTGCCCATCCGGCGAGATCCAGACGCGCCTGCGGCTCGGTCAGTACGAGGAAGCGCGACAGGCTGCCGCCGAATACCAAGACATCTTCGGCAAGGAGAACTACTTCACCGAGATCATGGAGCACGGCCTCGAGATCGAGCGGCGCGTGCGCGAAGACCTCCTGAAGATCTCGAAGGACCTGGCGATTCCGCTCGTCGCGACGAACGACTCCCACTACACGCACCAGTCGGATGCGAAGGCGCACGAAGCGCTGCTCTGCGTGCAATCGGGATCCCGTCTCGACGACCCGAACCGCTTCAAGCTCGACGGCGACGGGTACTACATCAAGTCGGCCGCCGAGATGCGTCAGATCTTCCGCGAGCACCCCGAGTCGTGCGATAACACGCTGCTGATCGCTGAGCGGTGCAACGTCGAGTTCGACACGTCGGCGAACTACATGCCGCGGTTCCCGGTTCCGGAGGGCGAGACCGAGGAGAGCTGGTTCGTCAAGGAGGTCGAGCGGGGGCTGCACTATCGGTACCCGAACGGGATCCCCGATGACGTGCGGGAGCGCGCTCAGTACGAGATCGGGATCATCACGCAGATGAAGTTCCCGGGGTACTTCCTCGTCGTCGCCGACTTCATCAACTGGTCGAAGAACAACGGCATCCGCGTGGGTCCGGGTCGCGGATCCGGCGCCGGATCGATGGTCGCGTACGCGATGCGCATCACCGACCTCGATCCGATCGAGCACGGCCTCATCTTCGAGCGGTTCCTCAACCCCGATCGTGTGTCGATGCCCGACTTCGATGTCGACTTCGATGATCGGCGCCGCGGCGAGGTCATCGAGTACGTGACGGAGAAGTACGGCGACGAGCGCGTGGCGCAGATCGTCACGTACGGCACGATCAAATCGAAGCAGGCGCTGAAGGACGCGGGCCGTGTGCTCGGCTTCCCGTTCAGCATGGGGGAGCGGCTGTCCAAAGCGATGCCGCCGCCCGTCATGGGCAAGGATATGCCGCTCGACGGCATGTTCGATCCGAAGCACGCGCGCTACAAGGAGGCGAGCGAGTTCCGCAACGTCATCGAGACCGATCCCGAGGCGCGCACGGTGTTCGACCACGCGATCGGCCTCGAAGGGCTGAAGCGGCAGTGGGGCGTGCACGCGGCCGGTGTGATCATGTCGAGCGATCCGCTGATCGACATCATTCCGATCATGAAGCGCGAGCAGGACGGCCAGATCGTCACGCAGTTCGATTATCCGGCCTGCGAGGCGCTCGGCCTGATCAAGATGGACTTCCTCGGGCTGCGCAACCTCACGATCATCTCCGACGCGCTCGACAACATCCGCACGAACAAGCAGGTCGAGCTCGACCTCGAGGTGCTCGGGCTCGACGACCGCAAGGCCTATGAGCTGCTGGCGCGCGGTGACACCCTCGGCGTCTTCCAGCTCGACGGCGGTCCGATGCGCTCGCTGCTGCGTCTCATGAAGCCCGACAACTTCGAAGACATCTCCGCCGTCATCGCGCTCTACCGCCCGGGCCCCATGGGAGCGAACTCGCATACGAACTACGCGCTTCGGAAGAACGGCGAGCAGCCGATCACGCCGATCCATCCCGAGCTCGAGGAGCCGCTGAAGGACATCCTCGACACCAGCTACGGCCTCATCATCTACCAGGAGCAGGTGATGGCGATCGCGCAGAAGGTCGCGGGCTTCTCGCTCGGCCAAGCAGACATTCTGCGCCGCGCGATGGGCAAGAAGAAGAAGTCCGAGCTCGACAAGCAGTACGCGGGCTTCTCCCAGGGCATGAAGGATCGCGGCTACGGCGACGGCGCGATCAAGGCGCTGTGGGACATCCTGCTGCCGTTCTCCGACTACGCCTTCAACAAGGCGCACTCCGCTGCGTACGGGGTGGTGTCGTACTGGACGGCGTACCTGAAGGCCCACTATCCGGCCGAATACATGGCCGCACTTCTCACGAGCGTCGGCGACTCGCGCGACAAGCTCGCGCTCTACCTGAACGAGTGCCGCCGCATGGGCATCCGGGTGCTGCCGCCCGACGTGAGCGAGTCGATCGAGTACTTCGCGGCCGTGGGCGACGACATCCGCTTCGGCCTCGGCGCCGTCCGCAACGTCGGCCACAGCGTGGTCGAGGGCATCATCGCTGCGCGGGCCGACGGCCCGTACACGAGCTTCCATGACTTCCTCGACCGCGTGCCCGCTCACGTGACGAACAAGCGCACGGTCGAGTCGCTCGCGAAAGCGGGTGCGTTCGACACGATGGGATCCACTCGGCGTGCGCTCGTGGAGATCCACGAGCAGGCCGTCGAGCAGGCCGTCGCCGACAAGCGCAAAGCGGCGAACGGCGAAGTCGGGTTCGACTTCGACAGCCTGTGGGATGAACCCGATCAGGCGTCGAAGGTTCCTGAGCGCCCGGAATGGACGAAGAAGGACAAGCTCGCGTTCGAACGCGACATGCTCGGGCTGTACGTCTCGGATCACCCGCTCGCGGGCCTCGAGGTGCCGCTCGCGAAGCATCGCTCGACGACGATCAACGACCTCGTCAACGCCGAAGATGTGCCGGATGGCGAGCAGGTCACGATCGCGGGTCTCGTCACGACCGCCCAGCACCGCGTCGCGAAGTCGAGCGGAAATCCGTACGGCATGATCACGATCGAAGACTTCGAGGCCGAGGTCACCGTCATGTTCATGGGCAAGACGTACGCCGAGTTCCAGCCGATCCTGGTGCAGGACTCGATCCTGGTCGTGCGCGGCCGCGTCTCCAAGCGCGATGACGGGCTGAACATCCACGCGCAGTCGGCCTTCGCACCCGACATCGGATCGTTCGACGACTCGGGTCCGCTCATGCTCCTCATTCCCGAGCAACGTGCGACCGAGCGCGTCGTCGGCGACCTGGTCGACGTTCTCGAGCGTCATCAGGGCGACACCGAGGTGCGGCTGAAGATGCACCGCGGGCGCAGCGCGAAGGTGTTCGAGGTGCCCAAGCCGGTGCGCGTCTCGGCCGAGCTGTTCGGAGATCTGAAGGCGATTCTCGGCCCGCAGTGCCTCGGGTAGACGTGCCCGGTCGGGCGCACGCCCCCGTCGGCGTCGCCGCGTAGGATCGTAGAGCGCGATTTTCGCGCGAGAGGGAGAGGAACGGCTCAGTGAGTGACCAGAACGCGCCATACCCGGATCAGCACACCGCGCCGGAGGCGAATCCGTCCGGAGCGCCCCGATTCGTCGACCAGGCGATGTCTCAGGAGCAGACGGCGACCCAGCCGCCGTCGAACGCACAGCACGGCCTCGGCCCGTTCACGCTGCGCGAGTGGATCGTCATGGGCCTCGCCACCGCACTGCTCGTGCTCTCATTCTTCGCCGCCGTCACGGTCAACTCGGTCGGCATGCATGCCTCCGTGTGGTCGTTCGGCCTCACGTGGCTCGGTGCGGCGCTGTTCCCGTTCGCCGCGGGCGCTCTGATCGCCGTGCGCCGATTCGCCCCGCGCGTGCAGTTCATGGGCGCGCTCAGCGTCGACCAGATCGCCTCGGTGGCGTTCTGCGTGGCCGCCTTCCTGTGGCTCAACCTCGCGATCATCCTCGGACAGCTGTCGTCGGCCGTGGGCGACATGGTCGGCTTCTTCGGCGGGGGAGCGACCCGACCCGTGAGCGTCGGACCCATCGTGTGGATTGCGTTCGTCGTGTCGCTGGCGGGCATCTTCTTCACGATCGTCGCCCGTTTCGTTCCTCCGTTCGCAGAGGACTTCGCCGATCGCGAAGAGACGCCCGCGCACGCCACCGCTCGTCCGGCGCGCCCGATCGTGGCTGCCCCGAAGCCGGCTCCCGTGGCGCACCCGGGGGCGCCGTACCCGTACCCTCACCCGGCAGCGGGTGAGCAGGGCGCCGCTCCGCAGCAGACCGGCTACGGCCAGGCTCCATATGGGGCTCCGGCGCAGCAGGATCCGTACGCGGATCCGTCGCAGCAGGGTCCGTATGGGGTGCCCGCGCAGCAGAACCCCTACGCGGATCCGTCGCAGCAGAATCCCTACGCGGCTCCTGAGCAGCAGGCCCCGCTTGCCGCTCCCGCTCCGCAGGACGCTTTCACCGCCCCCGGGCAGCCGACGCCCTCTGCGGCGGACGAGCACCAGGCCCCGTACACGGGTCTCGAGCAGCAGAACGCTGACGCGGTGCCCGAGCAGCATGCTGCTCCGTACGCGGCGCCCGATCAGCAGAGCGCAGAACCTGACTCCGAGCAGCAGCCCGCTGACGCGGCACCGGAGCAGCAGGCCCCGAACGCCGTTCCTGAGCAGCAGGCTGCGGATACGGCATCCGTCGGATACGAGCCGGCCGAGTCGCCCGCGCAGGATCTCCCGGGCGAGACCGCAGCGGCATCCGCCGCGCAGCAGAACGCCGACGACGAGCGTACGCCGCAGCCCGATGAGCAGGGGATCGACCCTGCCACGACGGCGCTCCCCGTGACCGAGCAGCCCGACGACGCGACGCAGGTGTTCGCTGCCGTGGCGGATCCGTCTCCGCAGGAGGCGCCGTCCGCGCAGCCGTTCTGGGCGCTCGCGCCCGAACAGCGTGAGGTGCATGACTTCGAAGGGCGCCCGATCTACTCGATCGGTCCGACGGCGTGGGCGCTCGTGCTCGAAGACCGCGGCAGCTACTTCGTGATGCGCCATGACGACGGTCGCATCGGATACCTGCACGACACGACGAACATCACCCGCGGCTGAGCCGTCGTCGTTCGGAGCGGCCGCACGGGCGGCTCCGAACGACGATCGATCGCGAGTAAGGAAAGAAGCGATGCGCACGATCGATCTGCGCGGTAAGAACTTCACTCCGGCCGAGCTGCTGGCCGCCGTCCCGCGGGCGACCGCGGCGCGCGCCGCTGCGCTCGACGCCGCCGAGGAGATCGTGCGCGCCGTGCGCCACGACGGCGAAAGCGCTCTGCGCGAGCAGGCGGCGCGCTTCGACCGCGTCACGGATCACGAGATCCGTGTGCCGCAGTCGCACATCGATGACGCCGTCGCAGGTCTCGATCCTGCCGTGCGCACGGCCCTCGAAGAAGCGATCGCACGAGTGCGAGAGGGATCCGCCGCGCAGGTTCCCGCACCGCGCGAGACCGACATCGCGCCCGGCGCACGCGTGACGCAGCGCTGGCAGCCCGTCGGACGCGCCGGCGTGTACGTACCGGGCGGCAAGGCCGTGTATCCGTCGAGCGTGATCATGAATGTCGTGCCCGCACAGGTCGCGGGCGTGCCGAGCCTCGCTCTGTGCTCCCCGCCGCAGGCCGACTGCGGGGGACGGGTGCACCCGACGATCCTCGCGGTGGCGGGCCTGCTCGGTGTCGATGAGGTGTACGCGATCGGCGGGGCGGGCGCGATCGGCGCGCTCGCGCACGGCGTCGCCGCGCTCGGACTGGATCCCGTGGATGTCGTCACCGGCCCCGGGAACAACTTCGTCGCGGCGGCGAAGCGCGTCGTGGCCGGCATCGTCGGCACCGATGCGGAGGCCGGCGCGACCGAGATCCTCATCGCCGCCGACGACACGGCGGACGCCCGTCTCGTCGCCTACGACCTCATCAGCCAGGCGGAGCACGACGAGCAGGCGTCGGCCGTGCTCGTCACGGCATCGACGGCGCTCGCGCAGAGCGTTCAACAGGAGCTCGAACGGCTGCAGGGTCGCACCCGGCACGCCGAGCGCGTGGCGGCGGCGCTCGACGGCCCGCAGTCGGCGATCGTGCTCGTCGACGACACCGAGACGATGGCGCGGTTCAGCAACGCGTACGGCCCGGAGCACCTCGAACTGCACGTCGCCGGAGCTCGCGACGCGGCCTCCGCGTACACGAACGCCGGAGCCCTGTTCGTCGGCTCGTTCACCCCCGTCAGCCTCGGAGACTACATGGCCGGCAGCAACCACGTGCTCCCCACCGGCGGGCAGTCGCGGTACGCATCGGGGCTCGGCGCATACACCTTCCTGCGGCCGCAGCAGGTCGTCGAATACGACCGAGAGGCGCTGAGCGTCGTCGCCGACCGCATCGTCTCGCTCGCCGAGGCCGAGTCGCTCCCCGCGCACGGCGAGGCGGTCACTGCGCGGTTCGCCACGGGCGATGCCCTAAACTGACCGGGTTATGCACTGCCCGTTCTGCCGCCACCCCGACTCGCGCGTGATCGACTCGCGCACCTCTGACGACGGCCTCTCCATCCGTCGTCGTCGGCAGTGCCCGGAATGCGGCGGGCGGTTCTCAACGATCGAGACCGCGAGCCTGAACGTCATCAAGCGCTCCGGCGCGGTCGAGCCGTTCTCGCGCGACAAGGTCATCATCGGCGCAGGCAAGGCGTGCCAGGGTCGACCCGTCACCGACGGCGACCTCGCGATCCTCGCCCAGAAGGTGGAAGAGGCGCTGCGCCGCACCGGCCAGAGCACGTTCGAGGCCAACGACATCGGGCTCGCGATCCTCGATCCGCTGCGCGAGCTCGACGAGATCGCCTACCTGCGGTTCGCGAGCGTGTACCGCGCGTTCGAGACGCTCGAAGACTTCGAAGATGCGATCGCCGACCTGCGCGGTGACCACCGCGCGCTTCAGGAATGAGTCCGCCATGTATGACCTGCTGTTCCGCACCGTTCTGAAGCGCCTCGAGCCGGAGTTCGCGCATCACCTCGCCATGACGGCGATCCGCGTGATGGGTTCGGCGCCCGTCGCACCGTTCGTGCGTGCGCTCACGAAGCCGGATCGGTCGCTCGAAGTCGAGGCTCTCGGAGTCACGTTCCCATCGCCGTTCGGCGTCGCCGCCGGCTTCGATAAGAACGCGGTGGGCGTTCGCGGCCTCGAGGCGCTCGGCTTCGGCCACGTCGAGATCGGAACGGTCACCGCGATTCCGCAGCCCGGCAACGACAAGCCGCGCCTCTTCCGGCTCGTCGCCGACCGGGGGCTCGTGAACCGCATGGGCTTCAACAACCGCGGCGCCGCGCAGGCGGCGAAGCGCATTGCGAAGCTGCGTCGCGGCCGCGCGATCATCGGCGCCAACATCGGAAAGAGCCGCGTGGTCGACGTCGACGACGCCGTTGCCGACTACGTCACGAGCGCCCGCGCGCTCGCCCCGCTCGCCGATTATCTCGCCGTCAACGTGTCATCGCCGAACACCCCCGGCCTCCGCGGTCTGCAGGCGGTCGAGACGCTGCGTCCGCTGCTCGAGGCCGTGAGGGATGCCGCCGGCGCGACGCCGCTGCTCGTCAAGATCGCTCCCGACCTGCCCGACGACGAGGTGACCGCGATCACGCAGCTCGCCGCCGAGCTGCGTCTCGACGGCCTCATCGCCACGAACACCACGATCTCCCGCGACGGCCTCGAGACCGACGCCGAAACGGTGCAGAGCTTCGGCGCCGGCGGCGTGTCCGGTCCGCCCGTGAAGGCGCGCTCGCTCGAGGTGCTGGATCTCGTGCGCCGCGCCGTTCCGGATCCGTCGTTCTGCGTGATCTCCGTAGGCGGCGTGGAGACGGCGAACGACGTTCAGGAACGCCTCGACGCCGGGGCGACGCTCGTGCAGGGCTACACCGGGTTCATCTATCACGGCCCGTTCTGGGCCAGGCGGATCAACCGCGCACTGCGGTGATCGCCGTCAGGCGCGCGGGTACTCGCCGCGCTTGACCTGGGGCTTCGGCATGCGCATGAATCGCATCTGAATGGAGCGCATTGCGGCGTACCAACCGAGGCCCTTCTCGCGACGGTCGCCCCACTTCTCCGCTGCCATCTTCTTCACGCGGCGGCTGAGGAAGTACATGTCGACGATCGCGAAGACGATGTAGGCCCAGAGGCCGATGAACGCCCAGAACTGCATCGATGCGGCCGGGAGGATCGACAGCAGCAGCACGATGACCATCATCGGCATGAGGAACTCGGCCAGGTGCCAGCCCGCATCCGTCCAATCACGCGCGAATCGGCGCTGCGGCCCCTTGTCGCGCGGGCCGAGGAAGCGCTCCTCGCCGTTGGCCATGCCCACGCGGGCGCGCTCCTGACGCTCGCGCATCTCGCTGCGGGCGGCCTTCTTGGCTTCCTTCGTCGTCGCGACGAGCGGGCGGATGCGCTTCGCCTCCTGCTCGGCGCGGGTCGGCGTCGCCCGTCCCTTGCCGGGATTGCGTGCAGGGGTCGCCGCGTCGTCGCGGGAAGGAGAAGCCTTCTTAGCCATCAGTCACCTCGGGTCGGGGGCGTGAAGATCCCCCTAAGATTACCCGCATGAGTTCCACGACAGCTGACGGCACCGTCACGCCCGATGAGGACGCGCTCCTCGAGGCCGTCGCGGGCGGTTTCCCCGCCGCGACCCGAGATCTCGGAGCGCTCGTCAAGATCCCCGGGGTCGCCTGGCCCGCCTTCGATCAGGCCCAGCTCGTGAGAAGCGCCGACCTCGTCGCCGAGCTCGCCCGCGAAACGGGCCTGTTCGACACGGTCGAGATCCATCGCGAGCCGATCGGCGACGGATCCGAGCTCGGCCAGCCGGGCGTGCTCGCCGTGCGCCGCGCGAAGCCGGGGCATCCGACGATCATGCTGTACGCGCACCACGACGTGCAGCCGCCCGGCGACGACGCCCTGTGGGAGACGCCGCCGTTCGAGCCCACGGTGCGCGACGGCCGCATCTATGGGCGCGGCGCGGCCGACGACAAGGCCGGGATCATGACGCACATCGCGGCGCTGCGGGCGATCGCCGAGACGATCGGAGCGGACGACCTCGGCATCGGCATCGTGCTGTTCGTCGAGGGCGAGGAGGAATACGGATCGCGCTCGTTCGCGAACTTCCTCGATGCGCACGCCGACGAGATGCGCTCGGACGTCATCGTCGTGGCCGATTCGGGCAATCTCGACTCGGAGACGCCGGCGGTCACCGTCTCGCTGCGCGGCAACGCGAAGTTCCACCTCACGGTGAGCACGCTCGACCACGCGTCCCACTCCGGCATGTTCGGGGGAGCGGTGCCCGATGCGATGATGGCGGCGACGACGCTGATCGCGACGCTGTGGGATGAGAACGGATCCGTCGCCGTCGACGGTCTGCTCTCGCGCGACGCTGAGACGCCCGCGTACTCCGAGCAGCAGCTGCGCGACGAGACGGGACTGCTGGACGGCGTGCGTCCCGTCGGCGAGGGCTCGCTGCTCGGCCGCATCTGGAACAGACCGACCGTCACGGTCACGGGGATCGACTTCACGTCCGTCGAGGCAGCCAGCAACACCCTGTCGCCGAGCGTGACCCTGGTGCTGAGCTGCCGTGTCGCCCCGGGGCAGTCATCCGCCGACGCGTATGCCGCGATCGAGCGGCACCTGCGCGAGCACGCGCCCTTCGGCGCGCAGCTGAGCTTCAGCGACGTCGACCTCGGCGACAGCGTGCTCGTCGACACCGAGGGATGGGCGATCGACGAGGTGCGCCGCGCGCTCGCGGACGGATACGGGCGCGATGCCGTCGATTACGGCGTGGGCGGATCCATTCCGTTCATCTCCGACCTCGTCGACCGCTTCGACGGGGCGCAGATCCTCGTGACCGGCGTGGAGGATCCCCACTCGCGGGCGCACAGCCCCAACGAGTCGCTGCACATCGACACCTTCCGCAACGCGATCCGCTCGGAGGCTCTGCTGCTCGCGCGGCTGAACCGTCGAAATTCCGCCCGCTGATCAGTAAGCCCACGTAGAATGCTGACAGGCCGTCGCATGCGGCCGAACACGTGAGAGGGAGTAGTGACATGACCGACACCACAATGACGGCGACGGAGACCGACCGCGCCCACGGCGTCAGCCTCACCGACGCAGCCGCGGACAAGGTCAAGAGCCTTCTCGAGCAGGAGGGCCGCGACGACCTCCGTCTGCGCGTCGCCGTCCAGCCGGGCGGGTGCTCGGGCCTGATCTACCAGCTCTACTTCGACGAGCGCTACCTCGACGGCGACGAGACGGTCGACTTCGACGGCGTGGAGGTCATCATCGACAACATGTCGATTCCCTACCTCGACGGCGCGTCGATCGATTTCAAGGACACGATCGCAGAGCAGGGCTTCACGATCGACAACCCGAACGCGGGCGGCAGCTGCGCGTGCGGAGACAGCTTCCACTGATCAGCGATGAGAAACGCCCCGTGTGCTCCGGCAGACGGGGCGTTTCTGCTTCGCCGGGATTTCGACACTCTGTCGAACTCGCTGAGCGATTGGCATGAACCGGGTGTGCACTTGCCATAGGATGGGGGGAGCCACATCCCTGTTTGAAAGGTGAGTTCGTGCCCTCGAAACGCCGAATCCGCTGGGCAGCGATCCCCGTGATCGCTGCCGCTGCCGTCGCACTTGCGGGCTGCACGCCCACCGAGCTCCATGGGTACCTCCCCGGGTTCGAAGAGTCCGGCCAGCCCGCTACGGACCAGACCGAAGGAATCGCCTCTCTGTGGGTGGGGTCCTGGGTCGTGCTGCTTCTCGTGGGCGTGATCACGTGGGGCCTGATGCTGTGGGCGATGGTCGTCTACCGCCGCCGCAAGGGCCAGACGGGTCTGCCTGTGCAGATGCGGTACAACATGCCGATCGAGATCTTCTTCACCGCGGTGCCGATGATCCTCGTCATGGGCATGTTCGCCTTCACGGTGCGCGAGCAGACCGAGATCGAACGCCCCTGGACCGATGACGAGGTCGAGGTCGAGGTCACGGCGATCGCCAAGCAGTGGGCATGGGACTTCCAGTACGACGGCGCTACCGAAGGCGGCGACACCGTCTACTCGATGGGAGTGCAGGCCGAGGCTGCCGACAACGGCGACATCGACCAGGACGCGCTTCCGACGCTCGTGCTGCCGGTCGACAAGAAGGTCACGATCGACCTGCAGTCGCGCGATGTCGTGCACTCGTTCTGGATCATCGACTTCCTGTACAAGAAGGACATGTACATCGGGCACGACAACTCGTGGTCGTTCACTCCGACCCGCGAGGGTCACTACGACGGTCGCTGCGCTGAGCTCTGCGGTGAGTACCACTCGCGCATGCTGTTCAACGTCGAGGTCGTGAGCGAGTCCGAGTACGAGCAGTACATCGCCGACCTCGAGCAGCAGGGCAACGTCGGCGACGTCAACGACGCATATGACCGTCTCCAGAACCTCCCCGGCACCGACGGGGTCGCTTCTGAGACTGAGGAAGGACACTGAGCATGGCCAGCCAGCCGGGTTCGGCCCCGCTCCCTCCGCGGCAGGCCGCTCTGTTGAGCGGTTCGCGCACGGGCGAAAAGGGCAACATCATCGTTCGGTGGATCACCTCCACCGACCACAAGACGATCGGGTACATGTACCTGATCTCGTCGGTGATCTTCTTCCTGCTGGGCGGAGTGATGGCGCTTCTCATCCGCGCCGAGCTCTTCGCCCCCGGGATTCAGATCGTCCCCACTGAGGAGCAGTACAACCAGCTGTTCACGATGCACGGCACCGTGATGCTCCTCATGTTCGCGACGCCGCTGTTCGCCGGGTTCGCCAATGCGATCCTGCCGCTGCAGATCGGCGCGCCCGATGTCGCGTTCCCGCGATTGAACGCCTTCGCGATGTGGCTGTTCCTCTTCGGATCCCTCATCGCGATCGCCGGATTCCTCACGCCTCAGGGGGCGGCATCGTTCGGCTGGTTCGCCTACCAGCCGCTCGCGAACGCCTCGTTCTCGCCGGGTGTGGGCGGCAACCTCTGGATGGTCGGCCTCGGCATCTCCGGCTTCGGCACGATCTTCGGCGCGGTGAACTTCATCACGACGATCATCACGATGCGCGCACCGGGCATGACGATGTGGCGCCTGCCGATCTTCTCGTGGAACACGCTCGTCACGAGCCTGCTGATCCTGATCGCCTTCCCGGTTCTCGCCGCGGCCATGCTCGCCGCGGCCAGCGACCGCATCTTCGGCTCGCACGTGTATGACCCCGCCAACGGCGGCGTGCTGCTCTGGCAGCACCTGTTCTGGTTCTTCGGTCACCCCGAGGTGTACATCATCGCGCTGCCGTTCTTCGGCATCGTGTCTGAGATCTTCCCGGCCTTCAGCCGCAAGCCGATCTTCGGATACAAGACGCTTGTCTACGCGACGATCGCGATCGCGGCCCTGTCCGTCTCCGTCTGGGCGCACCACATGTACGTCACCGGCGCGGTGCTGTTGCCATTCTTCGCCCTCATGACAATGCTGATCGCCGTGCCCACGGGCGTGAAGATCTTCAACTGGATCGGCACCATGTGGCGCGGATCGCTCACGTTCGAGACGCCGATGGTGTTCTCGCTCGGCTTCCTCGTGTCGTTCGTGTTCGGTGGTCTCACCGGTGTGATCCTGTCGGCACCGCCGCTGGACTTCCACATCAGTGACACGTACTTCGTCGTCGCCCACTTCCACTACGTGGTGTTCGGCACCGTCGTGTTCGCGATGTTCGCCGGCTTCTACTTCTGGTGGCCCAAGTGGACCGGCAAGATGCTCAACGAGCGTCTCGGCTACGTGCACTTCTGGATGCTGTTCATTGGCTTCCACATGACGTTCCTGGTCCAGCACTGGCTCGGCGTCGACGGCATGCCGCGTCGCTACGCCGACTGGATGCCGCAGGACGGCTGGGCCTGGGAGAATGAGCTTTCCACCGTGGGCGCGATGCTCCTCGGCGCCTCGATGATCCCGTTCTTCCTCAACGTGTGGATCACCGCGCGCAAGGGCAAGAAGGTCACGGTCAACGACCCGTGGGGTTACGGAGGATCGCTCGAATGGGCGACAAGCTGCCCGCCGCCGCGCCACAACTTCACGTCGATTCCGCGAATCCGTTCGGAGCGCCCGGCGTTCGACCTGAACCACCCGGAGGCGATGGACGATTACGACGCCAATCGCGTTCCCGAGCCCACGCTCGATGGAGGGGTCAAGTAGATGAGAACCAACATCGTCATCTGGTGGCTGCTCGCGGCGTTCTTCTTCGTCCTGTTCGCCGCGTACACCGCCTGGAGCCTTCTGGATCCCTTCCACGGCTATGTGGAGTGGGCCGGCACCATCGCGCTGCTGTTCATGTCCCTCATGTCCGGCATGATCGGGTTCTTCATCTCCGTCTCATACAAGGCGCAGAAGGGGATCGAACTGCCGGAGGACCGCGAGGACGTCGACGTCGACGATGGCGACCCTGAGATGGGCGAATTCGCCCCGTGGTCGTGGTGGCCGCTCGTGCTTGCCGCCGCGCCCGCCGTGTTCGTCCTCGGACTCGCAACCGCACACTTCCTCCTCCCGCTCGCGATCTTCCTTCTCGCGATCTCGCTCGTCGGGTGGGCCTTCGAGTACTACCGCGGGCACTTCGCGCGGTAAGGCGAATCTCGACATCAGCCCCGGAGCTTCAGGCTCCGGGGCTTTGTCGTGTGCGGCCGCGTGCGCCTCGTGGGGCGGCCCCTGTGTGCGTCCCGGGTGCGTTGTCGGCGGCTTCGCGAAGGTCGCGCGCGTCGTCCGGCCGCTTCGCGCGTGGCGGGACGCCGGGGACAGGGACGTGCGTCGGGGCGCGAGGAGTAGCCGGAGCCGGGGGAACGGGGCCCGCCGCAGGGTGGCACTGTCGGCGGCGCTCGTATTCTGAACGCTTTCGGCGCCGATACTGTCCAGTTTTCAAGCGCCGCCGACGGGCGGCCCGGGCGCGCGGCGCGTTACGCAGTCGCTAGGTGAGCCGCTGCAGCTTCGTGTGTGGTGGGTGTTTCCGCGCGTGGAAGGGCGTCACGCTGTCGCTACGAGACCTCCTGACGTTCCGCGTGCGGAGAGCCATCACGCGCGCACCGCGTCGCGTTCCTCGCCACGCGGTGCGCTGGGCGCTATTCCCGCGACTCGCGGTGGGGTGATTCGGGCACCAGGCGGATGAAGCATGCCACGACGACACGGTCGACGAGCATCTCGCCGAGCGTGTCGTTCCCCAGGAGCCCGCGGGCCCCATCGCACGGTGGCCACGTCTCCACGAGTGCGTAGACGCCCTCCCTGGCACCTCAGACGGCGGGAGCGCACTCGCGGGGCCATGCCGGGGCGGGAGCGCACTTGCGAAGCGTTACGGGCGGGACTGCGGCGCCGACGACTGAGGC
>DXAM01000097.1 GCA_019117025.1 Candidatus Microbacterium stercoravium
CGACGCCGACGACAGCTCGGGAGACGGCCGCGCCTGATCGGACGCACCGACGCTCTCGCTTCTCAGAGAGCGGGTCGCCCGGGGATCAGTGATATTCCCGGGCGGCCGCTGAGCACCGGCGACGAGCCGAACCTGTGCAGGGGGTATCCGAAACCGATGAATAACAGAAACATAACGACACACCCTTGCCTTCCGTTACCTGGCCGTTATAGAGTCTGAGGACGGTGATCGTTTTGCTGTGGCGGTCACCGGCATGTGATTGCAGGACACTCTTGGTGCAAGGGACACGGGCCCGGTCGGGGCACACTCCGGCCGGGCCCTTCTGCTGCCCCCGCGCGAAAACGCATACAATTGAATGTATGACCGACCGCCGCCTCGCCGTGGAGGCGTGGGAGAACCTCTTCCGCGCACAGCACGAGATCTTCACCGATATCTCGAAGGACTTCCTCGATTCATCGTTGCAGCAGGGCGAGTACGACGTGCTGCTCACTGTCGTGCGCGGATCGGATCACACGGCCCGGCTGCGCGACATCACGGGGAACCTGCTGATCAGCCAGCCGAGCGTCTCGCGGCTCGTCGACAAGATGGTCGCCCGCGGTCTCGTGACCAAGTGCTCAGATCCGGAGGACGGCCGCGGAGCGCTCGTGACGGCGACCGACGACGGAGTTCACGCGTTCCGCGCCGTCGCCGTGCAGCACGGTCGCAGCATTGCCAGGCGGATGTCGGCGCTCACGAATGACGAGCTCGAGACGCTCAAGGCGCTCACGACCAAGCTGCGCGCGACGTCGTAGCCGCAGACGCGGATGCCGCCGAGTCCGTTCGGTCTCGGCGGCATCCGCGTACGGGCGGGATCAGCCCGTGTTCTGCAGCCCCGCAGCCACACCGGACACGGCGAGGAGCAGCAGACGCTGGACATCCGGATCCGCCGGGGCGTCCTTCGGGTCGTCGCGCAGCGCGCGGAGCGCACGCAGCTGCAGCAGCGACAGCGCGTCGACGTACGGGCTGCGCAGCTTGACCGCGCGCTGCAGCACGGGCTTGTTGCCGATGAGCCCCTCGCCGCCCACGATGCGCACGACCCAGTCGCGCGTGAGCTCCATCTCCTCGATGACGAGCGCCGCGAGGTCCTCGCGGTCGCCGAGGGCGAGGTACTCGCGAGCGATGCGGTCGTCGGTCTTCGCCAGGCTCATGCCGACGTTGTCGATCATGGTGCGGAACAGCGGCCACTCGGCGTACGCCTCGCGCAGCAGCTGCTCGTCGCCGACGGCCTCGAGCGCCGTGCCGAGCCCGAACCAGCCGGCGAGGTTGATGCGGGCCTGCGTCCACGCGAACACCCACGGGATCGCGCGCAGGTCCTCGAGCGACTCGACCGACAGCCCGCGGCGCGCCGGACGCGATCCGAGCGCGAGCAGCCCGACCTCCTCCATGGGCGTGACCGTCGCGAACCAGGGCGCGAAGCCCTCGGCCTTCACGAGGTCGAAGAAGCGCTGCCGCGAGGTGGCATCCATCTTCGCGGCGACCTCGGCGAAGCGCTCGGCGGCATCGCGGTTGGTCTTCTCGTTCGACGGCGCCGACGCGGTGAGGATCGCGGCGGCGACCTGATCGATGTGGCGCTGGGCGATGTCCGGGTCGCCGTAGCGCGCGAAGATCACCTCGCCCTGCTCGGTGAGCTTGAACCGGCCGTCGACCGAATGCGGCGGCTGCGCGAGGATCGCGCTGTTCGCGGGTCCGCCGCCGCGCCCGAGCGCGCCGCCGCGCCCGTGGAACAGCGTCAGCTCGATGTCCTCGTCCTGCGCCCACTGCGCGATCGCGGCCTGCGCCTCGTAGAGCGCGAGCGTCGCGGCCACCGGGCCGACGTCCTTCGACGAGTCGGAATAGCCGAGCATCACCTCGAGCGTGCGACCGGTCGCGGCCAGGCGCGCGGCGAACTCAGGATGGTCGACGATCTCCGCGAGGATCGCGGGCGCCGCCTGCAGGTCGTCGAACGTCTCGAACAGCGGGATCACGTCGAGCACGGGAACCGTGCCCGTCTCCCCCGCCGCGTACTGCGCGAGCCGGTGCACGTTCGCGAGGTCGTCCACCGACTGCGTGAACGACACGATGTAGCGGCCGGCCGCCCGCGGCCCGAACCGCTGCTGCACGTGCGCGATCGTGCGGAAGACGTCGAGCACCTCTTCGGTCTGCTCGCTGCGTTCGCCGCCGGCGTCGAGCTCGGCCAGCACCTTGCGGTGCACGGCCGAGTGCTGGCGCACCTCGAGCTCGGTGAGGTGGAAGCCGAAGGTCTCGACCTGCCAGATGAAGTCCTGCAGCGCGCCGTAGGCGTGGCGAACGGCGCCCGCGTCGATGAGCGAGGCCTGCACGATGCGCAGGTCGGCGAGCAGCTCATCGGGCTCGCGGTACGCGAGGTCGGCGTCGCGCGTGCGCGTGGCGGCGATCTTGCGCGCGAGCAGCAGCACGACGGCGCGGTGCAGCTCGTTCGGCGAGCGCTTGGCGACCTCGGCCGCCGCGTCCTCGTCGGCACTGCGCAGGCGCGACCAGAGCTGCGTCAGCGCCGCGTTCGGCGCCGTCGACTCCCGGCTCAGCGTGAGCCCGCGGCCCACGGCGAGCGCGGCCCTCTCGAGGCCGCGCAGCACGTGGTCACTCGCGATGCCGGCCGCCTTGCGGCTGACCTTCGCGGTGACGAACGGGTTGCCGTCGCGGTCGCCGCCGACCCAGCTCCCCACGCGCACGAAGGGGCGCACGCGCGGCTCGCGCACGCCCGACGCACTGCCCTGCAGGGCATCGTCGACGTTGCGGTAGACCTCGGGCACCGAGGTGAACAGCGTGTCGTCGAACACGGCCATCACGTTGCGCACTTCATCGACCGGCGTGGGCTTCTCCCGGCGGATCGGCGAGGTGCGCCACAGCGCGTCGATCTCCTCGAGCATGTGACGCTGCGTGCGGCGTTCGGCCACGCCGCCCCGGGGCCCGGCCGCGAGCTCGTCCACGAGCGTCGTCAGCCGACGGATGCTCGTCGAGATCGCGCGGCGGCGCGCCTCGGTCGGGTGCGCGGTGAAGACGGGGTGGAACGTGAGAGCGTCGAGCCGGCGCCCTGCCTCGTCGGATCCGACCTCGTCGACGAGCGCGGCGTACGCGCCGGCGACCGTGCCGCGGGAATCGCGGGATGCGGCGCCGTCGCGGGCGCGCAGCGCGCGCACGCGCTGGCGCTCCTCGGCGAGGTTGACGAGATGGAAGTAGACGGTGAAGGCGCGGGCGACCTCGTCGGCGCGGTCGAGCGTGAACGAATCCACGATCTGCACGGCGCGGTCGAACGCGTCGGATCCCGGATGCGTGTACGCCTCGATCGTCGCGGCGCGCAGCCGCTCGACGTCTTCGAACAGGCCCTCCGACCCGCTTTCGATCAGAACGTGACCGAGCAGGCGTCCGAGCAGGCGCACGTCAGCGCGCATCGCATCGGGAATCTCCTGCTCGGCCTCGAGACGGCCGACGACATCGAGAACCTCGGTGGGAGTGGGAGTGGGGGTGTGCATACCTCCACGGTAGTTGCAGTCGGCGGGCACGCCGACGACACGGGGCCGTCGCGCGTGCCCGCGACCGGTCATCCGGCGGCCTCGTAGGCGGCCGTCTTCTCCACTGTCACCTGCGCATCTCCCGACGTGCCGGTCACCGTGACGGTCGCCTCGCCCGCCGGGATGGATCCCTCGCGCGAGTTGATCGACACGCTCGCCGTGTCGCCCGGCTGCACCTCAGCGAACGACTTCGAGCCGTAGGCCGTCTCGACCACGACATCCACCGCCGCATCCTCGTTGTTCGTCACCGACACCGACACGTACTGATCGCCCGCCACCGCACGCGTGCGCGCCTGCACCGACACGTCCAGATCCGCCGACGGCTCGTCGGAACCGCCCAGCGCATCGAGAGCCGAGGTGAGGGCGTCGACCGCAGCGACGTGCTCCTCGTAGGAGGAGTCGGCACCGATGGCGCGCGCCGTCTCGAGCGCCTCGTTCACGGCATCGATGAGATCGGGCTCGTGCGATTCCGGATCGACGGCCTCCGCACGGGCGATGAGTCCCGGCAGCTGGCGCACGGGCTTCCACTCGAGCTGCCCCGCCGCGAGAGCGAGCACGCGCTGCGCCTCGTCGGCCTCGGCCTGAGCGATGCCCGCCGTGCCCGCGACGCGGGAGGCCTCGTCGAGCGCCGCGGCGAACACCGCGAAGTCGATCGAGACGTACCGCTCCTCCTCGGCGCGCAGCGGCTCGGCCGATTCGATCGCGGCGTTCAGCGCCTCGAGATCGGCCTCGGGCTCTTCCCGGGGCTCCGGTCCGAACTCGAACCACTGCAGGTTCGAGACATAGGTGAACTCCTGGCCCTCGATCTCGTCCGCGCGCATCACGACGATCAGCGTGTGCTCGCCCGACACGGACCGGTCGAGTGCCGCCGTGGTCTCGACGTAGGTGCCCCAGCCGCCGGTCTTCGGCAGCGCCACCTCGCCGACCCTCGCCTCATCGCTGACCTCATCGAGGTAGAACTCGAGACGCGGGTTGTCGCCCACGCGCTCGTCGCGCGTCGACGTGCTCACCGTGACGTGCGTGAGGGGCTCGGATCCGAAGCTCCGATCGGCGTAATCCAACTGGCCGCCGTCCCACGTACCGCCGACGTTGCCGCCGGGCGCGTCACCGCCCTCCTTCTTGAGGCCGTTGCCGTTGTCGGCGTCGTACGTCTCGGCCTCGATCCGCACGGGCGCGGTCTGCTCGGGCCCGTCCTCCGCGGTGCGGAGGAACTGCGCCCAGTCGAGGTTCACGATCCAGGAGTTCGGCTGCGTCGGATCGGGGGTGCCCCCGAAGACGAAGTAGATGCGGTTCGTTCCCGCGAGCAGCGCGGGATCGTCGATCGTCGCCTCAGCGGTCTGGAACTCGTTCCACCCGCCCGTCGTCTCGACGTCCACCCGCGCGGCGACGGGGCCGTCCACGGCACCGACGCGCACCTCGACGAACTCATCGGTCGCGCTGTCGCTCGGGTGGTTCGAATACCTGAGCTTCACGCGCGCCGGCAGGTCGTCGGCGAAGTCGATCCCGTCGTACGCGATCCACGATCCGACACCGACGCCCCCGATCGCGCTGGTCTGCGGGCTCAGGGGAGCTCCCGACGACTCGTCGAACTCCTCGGCCTCGAGCACGCGATAGGGCGTTCCCACGATCTGCAGACCGCGGGCCGCCCGCGACAGCCGTTCGAACGCGGCCTGAAGCTCATCGTCTGAGGATTCCTCGTTCGCGAGCGTCTCGGCAGCGGTCGCCCGCGCGGCGTCGAACGCCGTGAACGACGACGGCGAATACGCCCCGCGCTCGACCAGATCGGCCTCGTTCCGCAGCCCGCTCAGCTGCTCGCGCCACTGCTGGTCCCGCTCGATCACGAGGGTTCCGAGGCCCGAGATCCCGTCACCCCGTACGCGGGCGGCGGGCGTGCCGTCGAAAGCGGCATCGGCGAAAGCGAGCGCGAACGACGGGCGCTCCGCTTCCCCGAGGGATCCGCTCAGGTGCAGCGTCGCCGTGCTCGCCCCGCTCACGATCGCGGAGGCCGTCACCGACTCCGGCAGTCCCGGGAGGGTCAGCGCGCCGTCGGCGATCAGGTCGCGGCCGCTCTCCCCCGCGAAGCTCGCGCCGCTCAGCGTCAGCGTCGCCTCCGTGTTGATCGAGCCGTCTTCTGCGGCCTTCAGGCGGGTGCTGTCGACGTGGAGCGTCGCACCGTCGAACGTGACCTTGAAGACGAACTCCCGGCTGCCGTTCGACGGCGCGCGCGAGAACGCCTCGTCGGAGACGCGGATGACGAGGTCGTCGATCGCGTCCATCCGAGTCGAGCTCGCGGCGGTGCCCTCGAGCGACAGCGTCGCGCTGCGGCTGCCCGCGCGCTCTGCGACGAGCGTCAGGCCC
>DXAM01000098.1 GCA_019117025.1 Candidatus Microbacterium stercoravium
AGCTCATCGATCTTGACCACGATCCCGTCGAGCTCGTGCTCGACGGCGTGGCGGTTCTCGCCGTAGTGATCGACGAAGGCGAGCACCTCATCGATCGATGCGCACACCTTCAGATGCGGGCTGGTCGGCAGCCCCCATGAGGCGAGCAGTTCGTACACCTCGCTCTGCGATGCGACAGGCGGATCGGGCCACGCACCGATGCCGTGCACGTAGAGCCGCAGCGAATCGAGGCGCGCCCGGCCCGCTTCGAGCTCCAGCCCCTGCTTCTTCTCGAGCTGCTGACGCAGGCCGCCGCTCGCGGCATTGCGCGGATTCGCGAACGCGGGGAAACGTCGGTCGGCGGCCGCGCGCTGACGTGCCTCGTCGAAGTCCTTCCTGCCCGCGCTCCGCACGCCCTGCCAGCGCTCGCGCGCCTCGGCGAGGGCGCGCTCCCGGCGCGACGCCTGGCCGGCGTTCAGCGCGTGGAACGCCTCGACGGGGAGGAAGACCTCACCGCGCACCTCGACGATCGCCGGGTGGCCCTCGCCCGCGAGTCGGCGCGGGATGCCGGCCACGCACAGCGCGTTGTCGGTGACGATCTCGCCGATGCGCCCGTCGCCGCGCGTCGCGGCGGAGGACAGCACGCCGTTCTCGTAGCGCAGGTTGATCGCGAGCCCGTCGATCTTCAGCTCGGTCAGCCAGCGCACGTCGCGCGCTGCCGAAGCCTCGGCCCGGACGCACCAGTCGCGCAGCTCGTCGGGTGAGAAGACGTTGTCGAGGCTGAGCATGCGCTCGGCGTGCTCGATCGTGTCGAGCCCCGTCACCCCGGCGGCACCGACCGTCTGCGTCGGCGAGTCCTGTGTGCGCAGCACGGGATGCGCCTGCTCGAGCTGCTCGAGCCGGTGCAGCCAGCCGTCGTAGGTCTGGTCGTCGACGTCGGACGCGTCGGAGCCGTAGTATGCGTCGCGCGCCGATTCGATGCGCGCGACGAGGTCTTCCGCCTCGGCACGCGCATCGTCGAGGGTGAGGTCAGATGCGGCGTTGGTCACGAGACGAGTTTAGGTCGGGACCCCTGACAGACGAAGGCCTACGGCGCTGCCGGTACGGCGGAGACCGTGCGGTCGATCGTGCACTGCCCCAGCACGCGCGTGCCCGCGTACACGACGGCCGTCTGGCCCGTCGCTACGCCGTCGAGCGGCTCGTCCGGCGTGATCACGAGCACGTCGTCGGTGACGACCGCGACCGCGGGCACCGGATCCGCGTGGGCCCGGATCTGCACCTCGCACGCGAATTCGCTCTCGGCCGGCGCCGCTCCCGCCCAGCTGTAGCGCGCCCCGGAGATCTCGGCGACCGCGAGCGCCTCCTTCGGGCCGACGACGACCTCGTTCGACACGGGTCGGATCTCGAGCACGAAGCGGGGCTTGCCGTCGGGGGCGGGACGGCCGATCGAGAGCCCTTTGCGCTGCCCCACCGTGAAGGCGTGCGCGCCCTCGTGGGACCCGATGACCCCTCCCGATCGGTCGACGATGTCGCCCGCCTCGGCGCCGACCTTCTCGGCGAGATACCCGCGCGTGTCGCCGTCGGGGATGAAGCAGATGTCATAGCTGTCGGGCTTCTTCGCCACCGAGAAGCCGCGCTCGGCCGCTTCGGCACGCACGATCGACTTCGACGGCGTCTCGCCGAGGGGGAACATCGTGTGCCGCAGCTGCTCGGCCGTGAGCACCCCCAGCACGTAGGACTGGTCCTTCGCCTCCTCGCTCGAGCGGTGCAGCTCGAGGCCGCCCTCTCCCTCGACGAGCGTGGCGTAGTGGCCCGTGCAGATCGCATCGAAGCCCAGCTCGATCGCCCGTTCGAGCAGCGCCTGGAACTTGATCTTCTCGTTGCAGCGCATGCAGGGGTTCGGCGTGCGGCCCGCCCGATACTCGGCGATGAAGTCGTCGATCACGTCGTCGCGGAAGCGCTCGGAGAAGTCCCACACATAGAACGGGATGCCGATCTTGTCGGCGACCCGCCGGGCGTCCATCGCGTCTTCGACGGTGCAGCACCCGCGGCTGCCGGTGCGGAGGGTCCCCCCCGCACGGGACAGCGCGAGATGCACGCCGACGACGTCATGGCCGGCCTCGACGGCGCGCGCCGCCGCCACCGCGGAGTCGACGCCGCCGCTCATCGCTGCAAGAACTCGCATGCCCTCCAGAGTACGCGCGGTCGCTGGGCGCGGGTTCAGCCGCTGAGGCGCTCGTACGCGTCCACGAGCGCGTTCTCGAGGGCGACGAGGTCGGCGGCCGTCGTGTCCCGCCCCATCGAGATCCGCACGACCTGACGCGCCTCGGCCGCAGAGTATCCGAGCGCCATCACCACGTGCGAGGGCTCCGCAACGCCCGCCTGGCACGCCGACCCCGTCGACACGGAGATGCCCTGCTGGTCGAGGAGGAACAGGACCGATTCCCCGTCGGCGCCCGGCAGGAGCACGTGGACCGTGCTCGGCAGGTGCCGGTCGGGATCGCCCAGGACGACCGCCCGCGGCAGCCGCCGCGCGAGCGCCGAGACGAGCCCCGCGCGGAGTCCCTCGAGCCGCGCGGACTCGGCGGTTCGTTCCTGCTCCGCGAGCTCCGCGGCACGGGCGAGCGCGACGGCGCCCGCGACGTCCTGCGTGCCGGCGCGGATCCCCCGCTGCTGACCGCCGCCGTGCAGCAGCGGCTCAATGCGCGCGGTGCGCGAGACGACGAGCGCGCCGGTCCCCACGGGTGCGCCGATCTTGTGCCCCGATGCGCTCATCGCCACGAGGCCGCTGCCGGCCGGCGCATCGCCGCGCCAGGCGGCGAAGTCGACGGGCGTGCGGCCGAGCGCCGCCACGGCGTCGAGGTGCAGGGGAACGCCCGCGCGGGCCGCCGCGTCCGCGAGGCGTGCGGCGTCGTTGACGGTGCCGGTCTCGTTGGCCGCCACGAGCGCGGTCGCGACGGCCGCATCGGCCAGGGCGTCGCGGAAGGCATCGTCGCGGATCCGGCCGACCGCGTCGAGCGCCACCGGCGCGATGCGCGCGGCCTCTCGGCTCTCGAGCCACGAGACCGTGTCGAGCGCGGCGTGATGCTCGCCGTCCGGCAGCACGATGGTGTCGCGGCCGTCCGCCCGGCGCCGCCAGAGGCCCTGCAGGGCGAGACCGATCGACTCCGTGCCTCCCGAGGTGAAGACCACCTCGATCGGCTCGGCGCGCACCGAGGCCGCGAAGCTCTCACGCGCCTCCTCGAGAACGCGGCGCGCGCCCTGGCCCGCGGCGTGCACCGATGACGCATTCCCGACGATGCCCTGCGCCTCGAGCCACGCATCGCGCACCTCGTCGCGGAGGGGCGTCGTCGCCGCGTGATCGAGGTAGATCATGCCGCGGTCAGAACAGCAGGTTCGTCAGCCGCGTGCGCGCCGCGATGACCCGCGGATCCGACGCGCCGATGAGGCCGAACAGCGCGATGAGGCGGTCCTTGACGTGGCCGCGGTCGTCGCCCGCCGCCGCTTCGAACACGTCGAGCAACCGCGCGAACGCGTCATCGACGTGTCCGCCGGCGATGTCGAGATCGGCGACGAGCATCTGCGCATCGATGTCGGCCGGCGCCTCCGCCGCGGCCCGACGCGCCGCGTGGAGATCGGCGCCGTCGATCCGCTGCAGCAGCCGGACCTGAGCGAGTCCGGCGGAGGCCTGCTCGTCACGGGGGTTCTCGGCGAGCGCCTTCTCGTAGGCGGCGATCGCTGCGGCGTTGTCGCCGCGCTGGATCGCGTCGAACGCCTCCTGGTGCAGCGGTGGCAGCGGCGGCTCCTCAGCGGGCTCCTCGCCGTTCTCCTCCCCCACGTTGATCGTTCCCGTCACGCCCTGCTGCGCGGCGACGTCGAGCAGCTGCGCGAAGACCTCGCGCACCTGCTGCTCGGGCACGGCGCCCGTGAACAGCGGCACCGGGCGCCCGCCGAGCAGAGCCACCACGAGCGGGATGGACTGCGCCTGGAAGGCCTGCTGGATCTGCGGATTCTGATCGACATCGACCGTCGCGAGGACGACCCGGCCCTGCAGTTCGCGCGCGACCTTCTCGATGATCGGGCTCAGCTGCGTGCAGGGCTCGCACCACGTCGCCCACAGGTCGACGACGACGGGCACTTGGCGCGAGAGCTCGAGCACCTGGGAGAAGGACTGGTCGGTGATCTCCATGACCACGTCGGGCGCGCTGCCGACTGCGTTCTGCGGGTCGGGGGCATGCCCCTGCGGCGCGGCCGGGCGGTTGCGCAGGGACGAGAGATCGACGGCGCCGCGGAGCGCGGAGCCGAGAGAGGCGTCAGACATCGATCACCTTTCGAAGAGGTCGGAGCGGGAGTCGGTTCTATTCTTCCTCGTCCTCGGGCTCCGGGAGCAGTTCGCTGCCCGTGAGCGCGTAGGAGTAGCCGAGAACGCGGATCGGTTCGTCGGACGCCTTCGCCGGCACCGAGAAGAAGAGCTGGCTCGTGTAGCTCGTCGTGAGCCCCGTCGTCGTCTCCTCCTCGCCCACGAAGTGCTGGATCTCCGGGGCATCCGGGATCTTAATGACCCCGTCCTCGACCGTCGGTTCGAGCGTCTCGCTGTCGCGCAGCGACACCGCCACGATCGCACCGCTGTTGAACGTCGCGAGGGCCACGGGGTCGGAGGAGCCCGCCCACTGGTCGAACGTGATTCCGGCCGTGTCCTCCGCCGTCTCCTCGAACGTGTCCTTCGTCTTCTTCCGCTTCTCCGAGAGCGCGGCGATGAACGGGTCGTTCCCGACGTCGAACAGTTCGGCGTACTCGCTGTCCTCGCCCTGGTCGATCACGTCGGCGTAGGCGGCGGCGAGGTCGTCCGGGGCGATCTGGAGGAACGACGAGTCCGGCGGCACGAGCGCCGCGCCGAGCCATGCCGGCGCGAGCTCGGGGATCTCCGTGCTCGGGGTGATCGACCCCATGTACGACATCTTGTAGGTCTCCCACGGGCTCGACTGCGTCGCGATGAGGATCGTCGGATTCTTCTCCGATTCCTCATCGCCGATCACGAGCAGCGCCGTGCGCGGCCAGCCGTCATTCGCCTGCGGCAGCAGAACACTGACGTCGGCGTCGGGCAGCGGAGTCGGGGTCTTCCAGTCGTCGACGTCCGAGCGGATCTCGTAGGCGATCTTGCGCACCTCGAGTGCGACGCCCGAGAGCCGCTTCTCGCCCAGCTCGGCGTTGCCCTCGCGGTCGGCGTCGGCCATGACCTGCGCCATGCTCGAGACCAGTCGCTGCGCCTGCGCATTGGTGAGCGCGGGCATCTCCGTGTCCGGCGATTCCGTCGCCTCGACCGTCGGCGTCGGCGTCGGGTCCTGACCGAACTCGGGCCACGCCGACGGGGTGCAGCCCGCGAGCAGCGCACCGCCCACCGCGAGCGCCGGGATCCCGACGATCGCCCGCCGCGCCGGCGTCGCGCGGCGGCGCTCCGCCGTGCCGGTGATCTGCTTGCGGCCGGTGCCGGAGCGGCGCTGCTTCGCGGATCCCTTGCGGCGCGGGCCCCGGCGACGGCGCATGTGGAGGAAACCGAGGATCCAGAAGACGAGGCCGATCAGCAGCGCGAGGCCGCCCGCGGCGATCAGCGGGCCGGCCCACGGCGTCGTCACGGGCGCCGTCGTCCAGGTCACGCTGATCTCGGTCGGCGCGGGCTCAGTGCCGTCGGTGGCGATGAGGAGGCTCATGCCCTGCGGAAGAGCGAAGGTGTGCGCGAGCTCGTCGTCGGCCGTCATCTGCTCGACCCACAGGTCGGAGTCGCGCGGGTTCCACCACACGCGCTCGCCCGTATCCTCGAACTCGTTCGTCGGCTCGACCACGTCGGAGCTGACGACGGGCTCGCCCTCCTCGGTCGTCTCGCCCGCGAGCGCCGCATGGTTGTACGTCGTATCGGACAGCCACGCCTGGATGTCCGAGGTGCGACCGTATGAGGCGAAGATCTCCTCATCGGTTCCCGAGATCCGAAGGCCCTGCTGGCCCGGGTACGCCGAGAGCACCTCCGCGTCGATCACCGTGTACGGAAGCGACTCGTCGGATGACTCGATCTGGCTCGTGATCTCATCGGCGCCCTTGGCACCGTCCAATTGCATGACGCCGGCCCCGATCAGGCCCACGCCTGCGAGGAAGGCGACCACCGCCCAGACGAATCGCACGAATCACATCTCCTCAGTCACGCATCGCGAGCGGACGCTCCGATGTCACAGTTGTGTAAAGACTAACGGCGCAAGCCTGGGAGTCGCAGGGAACCGTGCCGCGGGCGCGCGGTTCACGGACGATCGCGGATTCCGGGTACTCTCACCACAGGCCACCGTTTCCCGGCGCACATCGCAGCAGGAGCCCCATGAAGATCCACAACCCGTTCCGCCTGGGTTTCATCGCGACGCTCGGCGTCGGGCTGGCATACATCCTGCTGCAGAGCGTGCAGAACCTCTCGACCGTGCTGCTGTACGTCGGCACGGCCCTGTTCATCTCGCTCGGCCTCGACCCCGTCGTCTCCTGGCTCGAGCGCCGCAAGCTCCCGCGCTGGTCGGCGGTCGCCGTCGCGATCGTGGGCGTGCTGGCGATCTTCGTGGGCATCCTCCTGATCGTGCTGCCCGTTCTCATCGATCAGATCACCCAGCTCGTGCGCCGCATCACCTTCCAGCTGAACCGGTCGGCCTGGCAGACCGACATCGAGACGTGGGCGTCCGACACGTTCCCGAACCTCGATCTGCCGGTGGTGATCGACGCCTTCAATGACTGGCTGACGAACAACATCTTCTCGATCAGCGAGAGCCTCGTGAACGTGACGGTGGGCGTCGCGAACGGGCTCTTCGGTGCGTTCATCGTGCTCATCCTCACGATCTACTTCACCGCCTCGACGCCCTCGCTGAAGAACGCGATCTACCAGATCGTGCCCGCCTCGCGGAGAGAATCGTTCATCCACATCGCCGAGCAGATCACGAACTCCGTCGGCTACTACGTCATGGGCCAGGTGACGCTCGCGGCGATCAACGGCGTGCTCAGCGCGATCTTCCTGTCGATCGTCGACGCCCCGTTCGCGATGATGCTCGCGGTCATCGCGTTCCTCGGCTCGATGATCCCGCTGGTCGGAACGATCACCGGTTCGTCGATCATCGTGCTCGTGTGCATCCTGCCGGGCGTCGGCGACACGACCACGGCGCTGATCGCCGCGATCTACTACCTCGTCTACATGCAGATCGAGGCGTACGTGCTGTCGCCGCGCGTGATGAGCCGCGCCGTCGCCGTTCCGGGCGGCGTCGTCGTCGTCGCGGCGCTCTCGGGCGGAGCGCTGCTCGGCCTGCTCGGCGCCCTCATCGCCATCCCGGTCGCCGCGAGCATCCTGATCATCTACCGCCAGGTGCTGATCCCGCGCATGAACGCGCGGTAGCGTGCCTCAGGCGTCGTGCCACTCGGTCGGGAGCGGCAGCGCAGACGGATTCACCGCGCGGACGATCTCATCGAGCACGCGGGTCGTCTGCTTCTCACCCACCCAGAGGTGCTTGCCGCCGTCGACGGCGATGAGCTGCGCTTCCGGAACGGAGGCGAAGCGCTCCCGGGCCTCAGCGGGGCGCAGGTAGTCGTCGAACTCGGGAACGATGACGACGAGCGGCGTCTGCGTGCCCGCCCACGCGGCCACCTCGTCACTCGACGCGCGGTGCAGCGGCGGCGACAGCAGGATCGTGCCGGCGATCTGATGCTCGCGGCCGTACTTCAGCGCGAGCTCGGTGCCGAACGACCAGCCGACGATCCAGGGCGCGGGCAGCGCGCGGTCGGCGACGAAGCGCATCGCGGCGGCGACGTCGCTGCGCTCCGAGATGCCGTCGCCGAATTCGCCGTCGCTCGTGCCGCGCGGCGACGTCGTGCCGCGCGTGTTGAACCGCAGCACCGCGAGGTCCGCGAGCGCGGGCAGCCGCGCCGCGGCCTTCCGGATGATGTGGGAGTCCATGAAGCCGCCGTGCGTCGGCAGCGGGTGGAGCGTGACGAGCGTGGCTGCGGGCTCCTTCTCGGCGGGCAGGGCCAGCTCACCCACGAGGGTGAGGCCGTCGTCGGTGGTCAGTTCGATGTCCTCGCGGCGCGCCGGAAGGACCGCTGCTCCCCTGATCTCCACGTTGGTGCTCCTGATCTACAGATTCCAGCAGTGCGAATGCCAATGCCGACGCGCCTCGAGGTCGGCGCGGTCGCCGAGCACGCCGTCGGCGCGCCACGTCACGAGGTGGGCCGATCCGGCTTCGATCGGCCGCGAGCAGCCGGGGCAGGAATAGCGCTTCTCGCTGCGCCCCTGACCGACGGGCTGTACGTTCCATTCCGAGCCGCCGCGCGACTCGGTCCGCCGCCAGCCGGAGATCAGTCGATCGAGGCTGTCGTCAGGCGAGCGGCGCTCGGGCCGGCGCTTGCGCGACCTGCCCATGCCGAATCACCACCAGTTGTTCGAGACCCAGAAGGCGTAGGCGCCGGCCCAGCTGCCGTAGCGGCCGACGGCGTAGCCGTTGGCCCACTGCAGGTTGGCCACGGGATCGTACCCGCCGCCCGGCACCTTGCTGCACGGATACGCCTGCACCAGGCCGCACGCCCCGGAAGACGGGTTCGTGGCGTTCGGGTTCCAGCCGCTCTCGCGGCTGACCACGTAGTCGACGTAGCCCCAGTCGCTCTCCGCGATGCCGGCCGCCGTCATCCATTCCTCGGGCGATCCCCCGCCGGTGAACGGCTCGGGCGCCGAGTAGGGCGCCGGCACACTGCCGGGCTGCTCCGCCTCGGCGGGCGCTTCCGCCTGCTGGCCGGGCGCGGCGACCGCGGCGACCTCGGGCGTGGGCGTCGGCGTCGGCGTGCGCAGCTCGGCCTCGTATGAGACCGTGCCGAGCGCACTGAGGCTTCCCGCGTTGGCTGCGGCGAACAGCTGCGCTTCGTCTGCGGCCGTCGCGTAGCGCGACGCCGACGGATCCTGGCTCGCCTCGGCGACCTGCGATCCGATCACCGGCGCGAGCGTCGCAGCGAGGAAGCCGACGACCGCCACACCTCCGACGATCGCGATCGCCGCGCGGCGAACTCCCGTGGGCGCCGACGCCGAGCGATGGCGCGGGCCAGCCTTCAGCGAGCGGGTGGCACGTCGCCCTTCGGCGATGGCTGAACGCTCGATCGAGCGGGCCTCTCGACGAGACAGGGTTCGGGAGTCGTTGTTCTCAGAAGTCACAGTGCTCGTGAGTCTACCTGACTGTTACCCGAACGTGACATCCTTCTGGGACATTCAGACGATATTCTGAGAAGTGTGCGTTCAGCGCACGGCGAGGATGATCCGCACGACCGCATCGAGTACGGCGTCGACCTGCTCCTCGCGGTATCCCCCGCGCTGCGGGTGGAACGCCGCGGTGCGCACCTGCTCGGCCGTGATCGGCTCGCCCGCCGCGAAATAACGCGCGACGCGCTCAGAGACGATATCGACCTCGACGACCGAGTAGCCCGACCGGTGCCACGGTTCGCGGTCGAAGCGCTCGCCCTCCGGCCGGCTCAGCCGCGCAAGGATCTCCTGCGCCTCTCCCTTCGCACTCGCGACCCACGCGTCGGCGCCGCTCTCACGGATCCGGGCGTCGCGCTCCCGCGCCGCCAGCGCGTCTTCGAGGCGTGCCAGGGCGGCATCGACGCTCGGCACGTCGAAGCCGGCCCGCACGAGCGGGAAGGAAGCCGTGCGCACGTCGTCGCTCGACAGGCTCCCCGCCCCCTGGAACGCCTCGCGTGCGCGGTCGAGGAACGCCTCGACCGCCTCGACGTCGTATCCGCGCGCGCCGCGCGCCGCACGCGCGAAGGGTGCTCTGGTGCTCTGTGAGGTCATGACGCTCCGAGGGGGGACAGCAGCTGGAACATGGCGAGGGCGACCACGGCCGAGGGCAGGATGCTGTCGAGGCGGTCGAGCACCCCGCCGTGCCCGGGGAGCCACGAGCTCATGTCCTTGATGCCGAGGTCGCGCTTGATCATCGACTCGCCGAGGTCGCCCAGGACCGACGAGATCACCAGCGGCGCGGCGAAGATCGCACCCGCCCACCACGGGATCCCGAGGAGGAACTGACCCGCGAGGGCGCCCGCGATGAGCGACACCGCTGCGCCGCCGGCCACGCCCTCCCACGTCTTGCCGGGGCTGATGCGCGGTGCCATCTTGTGGCGGCCGAACGCGAGGCCCGAGGCGTACGCACCCGTATCCGCGACGACCACGACCAGCAGGAACGACAGGATCCAGAACTCGCCGTTCTCGTGACGGAGCAGCACGAGGGCCGAGCTCGCGAGGAACGGCACGTAGATCGGTACGAAGCAGCCGACGATGATGTCGGTGAAGATCGAGGCGTACACCCGCCCGTCGCTTCCGGACATCTGTGCGACGACGCGCCACACCACGATGAGCGCGAGCGAGAGGAACAGGGCGGTCCAATGCACGGCGGAGTGGAACCAGAACGCCGCCGAGATGATGATCGCGGCGGCGAACAGCTGCGGCACGAGATCGATGCGGCGTCCGCGCGCCTGGAGCGCGCGCGTCAGCTCGAACACCCCGAGGCCCGCGATCGCGATCGCGAGGATCGCGAAGACCCACTTCACGAACAGCAGGGATCCGACGACGGCTGCACCCGCGAGCACGCCTACGCCGATCGCGGCGAACAGATCGCGGCCGGTGCGGTTCTTGATGCGCTCGTTCGTCGCGTCGATCTGCTCCCGCGCGCGGTCGACGCGGTTCTCGAAGTCGCCTCGGGCGCTCGTCAGCCGGTCCTGCAGCGACGCCGGACCCGTGTCCGGGCGCGGCGGAGCGGCGGCAGGATCCTCCTGCCGCGCATCGTCCCCGCCCGAGCCCGTCACCATCAGACTTCGAGCAGCTCGGCTTCCTTGCGCACGAGCGCCTCGTCGATCAGTTCGACGTGCTTCTTCGTGATCGCGTCGAGGTCCTTCTCGCCGCGAGCCACGTCGTCTTCGCCGATCTCCTCCTTGAGCGCCGTCAGGTCGTCCTTCACCTGTCGGCGGATGCCGCGCACGCGCACGCGCGCGTCCTCGGCCTTGCCGCGGACGAGCTTGACGTACTCTTTGCGGCGCTCCTCGGTGAGCTCGGGCATCGTCACGCGTACGACGGATCCGTCATTCGTGGGGTTCGCGCCGAGGTTCGGCATGTCGCGGATCGCCTGCTCGATCGCGCCGAGCGCCGACTTGTCGTAGGGCGTGACGAGCAGCGTGCGCGCCTCGGGGTTCGCGAGCGCGGCCAGCTGCTGGAGCGGCGTCGGCGATCCGTAGTAGTCGACCGTGAGCTTCTGGAACAGCTGCGGGTTCGCGCGACCGGTGCGTACGGTCGCGAAGTCTTCCTTCGCCGATTCGACAGCGCGCTCCATGCGGCTCGTGGCTTCGGACAGTACGTCGGCGATCACGGGGACTCCATTCATCGGGGTGTGAAGACGATTCTACGGTTCCGGGCGCACAGCCCGGCCGTGAGGCGGCGGCGCGCCGGTCAGTTGGTGACGCTCGTGCCGATCTGGTCGCCGCGCAGCGCACTCGTGATGTTCTGCGCCGGATCCATGCCGAACACGCGCATGCCCATGCCGTTGTCCATGCAGAGGCTGAGCGCCGTGGAGTCGACGACCTTGAGGCCGCGCACGAGCGCGTCGCCGTAGGTGACGTGATCGAGCTTGACGGCGGCCGGATCGACGCGGGGGTCGGCCGAGTACACGCCGTCGACGCCGTTCTTCGCGACCAGCACCTCATCGGCGCGGATCTCGAGGGCGCGCTGCGCGGCCACGGTATCGGTCGAGAAGTACGGCAGTCCGGCGCCGGCGCCGAAGATCACGACGCGCCCCTTCTCCAGGTGGCGCTCCGCCTTGCGCGGGATGTACGGCTCGGCGACCTGGCGCATCTCGATGGCCGACTGCACGCGCGTCTGCGTGCCCGCCTGCTCGAGGAAGTCCTGCAGCGCGAGCGCGTTCATCACAGTGCCGAGCATGCCCATGTAGTCGGCGCGCGTGCGCTCCATGCCGCTCTTGGACAGTTCGGCGCCGCGGAAGAAGTTTCCGCCGCCGACGACGACCGCGATCTCGACGTCGGTCGCGGCGTCCGCGATCGCACGGGCGATCTCGCCGACCACATCGGGCGCGACACCGAGCTGACCGCCCCCGAACGCCTCCCCGGAAAGCTTGAGCAGAACGCGGCGGGTGGTGCTGGTCACGATAGATTCTTCCTCTCGAGCGCCGTACAGGCAGTGGGTTCCACGCTACCGCAGACGGCCGCGCAGATGCCTGCGAAGACGCCCGGGCGCGTGCGAACGGGGCCCGGGCCGCGTGCGCGGATCCCGGGCCCCGTGGGCAGAGCGTCGCTTACGCGCCGACCTTGAAGCGCTCGAAGCCGGTGATCGTGATCCCCGCCTCGTCGGCGACCTTCTGGATCGACAGCTTGTTGTCCTTGGCATATGCCTGGTCGAGCAGCACGACCTGCTTGAAGAACGCGTTCACGCGGCCCTCGATGATCTTCGGCAGTGCGGCCTCGGGCTTGCCCTCGCTGCGCGAGATCTCGGTGACGATGTCGCGCTCCTTGTCGACGACGTCGGTCGGGACCTCGTCGCGCGTGAGGTACTCGGGCGCGGCGAACGAGATGTGCTGGGCGATCGAGCGAGCGGTCTCCGCGTCGTCGCCCGAGAAGGCGACGACGACGCCGACCTGCGCGGGCAGATCCTTGTTCGTCTTGTGGAGGTAGATCTGGAATGCGTCGCCCGTGAGGGTCGTCGCACCGCGGACCTCGATCTTCTCGCCGATCACGGCCGCCTCATCGGCGATCGTGTCGGCCACGCTCTTGCCGTCGACATCGGCCGCGAGGGCCTCCTCGACGCTGTTCGCGCCGACCGCGGCGACGGCGGCGAGGACCTTGTCGGCCAGGGCGAGGAACTTCTCGTTCTTCGCGACGAAGTCGGTCTCGCAGGCGAGCTCGATGATCGTCGCCCGGCCGTCGTTCGACGTCGCGGCGACGAGGCCCTCGGTCGCGGCGCGATCGGCGCGCTTCGCGTTGCCCTTCGCGCCCTTCAGGCGCAGGATCTCGATGGCCTTCTCGAGGTCGCCATCGGCCTCCTCGAGCGCCTTCTTCGTGTCGACCATGCCCGTGCCGAGCTGCTCACGCAGCGTCTTGATGTCGGCGATGCTGACGTTTGCCATGAGTGATATCCCCTTGGTGTCGGTGTCGATTACTCGGCTGCAGGTGCGTCGGCGGCGGGCGCCTCGGCAGCGGGAGCGTCGGCCTCGGCAGCGGGAGCCTCAGCGGCGGGCGCCTCGGCGGCCGGCGCCTCCGTGCCCTGCGTCAGGAGCTCCTGCTCCCACTCGGCGAGGGGCTCGGCGGAGCCGCCCTCGGTGGGGTTGTGCTTCTGCTGGAGGCCCTCGGCGGCGGCGTCAGCGATGATGCGCGTCAGCAGACCGACCGAACGGATCGCGTCGTCATTGCCCGGGATCGGGTACGCGAGGTCGTCGGGGTCGACGTTCGTGTCGAGGATGCCGATGACCGGGATGCCCAGCTTGCGCGCCTCATCGATCGCGAGGTGCTCGCGCTTCGCGTCGACGACCCAGAGGGCCGACGGCGTCTTCGTGAGGTTGCGGATGCCGCCGAGCGACTTGTGCAGCTTGTCGAGCTCGCGCTTCTTGAGCAGCAGCTCCTTCTTCGTGAAGCCCGACTCGGACGGGTTGTCGTAGTCGAGCTCCTCGAGCTCCTTCATGCGCGCAAGACGCTTGGAGACCGTCTGGAAGTTCGTGAGGAGGCCGCCGAGCCAGCGCTGGTTGACATAGGGCTGCCCGACGCGCGTCGCCTGCTCGGCGAGCACTTCCTGCGCCTGCTTCTTGGTGCCGACGAAGAGGATCGTGCCGCCGTGCGCGACCGTCTGCTTGACGAAGTCGTAAGCGCTGTCGATGTAGCCCAGCGACTGCTGCAGGTCGATGATGTGGATGCCCGAGCGCTCCGTGAGGATGAAGCGCTTCACCTTCGGGTTCCACCGGCGGGTCTGGTGTCCGAAGTGAACGCCGCTGTCGAGCAGCTGGCGAATAGTGACGACGGCCATGGTCGTACTCCTTGTATCGAGGCGCGACAGGTGCGCGCCGGTTTCGGTTGATGTGCCAGCGAGCTGCTGGCGAGCCTGGTGTCCGACGCGCTCCCGCCCTCGCGAGAGGGACCGGTGGGAGGAGCGACACGGCCGAAGCCGCTGAGACACGCGAAGTCACCCCGCAGGGCGGGATGCGACCTCCAGTGTACAGCACGCGTCTGCGGGAGAAGCGCGGGTCAGCGCGCTCACAACGAGCGGATTCGGCGGGTCCGTCCCCATTCGGCGCGGGCGCGCGAGCGCCCCGCGCGCGATTGCGGTGGAGTGAGGGGATGCGCTCCAGGAACACTGCCGAACCGCGCCGTCGCCGTTCGCGTCCCCTCCGGGCGCTCACGGCCGTCGTGCTGCTCCTCGCCGCAGCTGCGGATCCCTCGACCGCGGTCGCTCGGGCGGCTCCGACGGACGAGGCGCCGCGATGGGTCTGGCCCGGCGGCGTCGCCGAGGTCGTCCGCCCCTACGAGGCTCCGGCGAACCCCTACGGAGCGGGCCACCGGGGCGTCGACGTCGCCGTCGCGGGCGAGGAGGTCGCGGCGCCCGACGATGGCGTCGTCGCCTTCCGCGGCGTCGTCGTGGACCGCCCGCTGATCACGATCGATCACGGCGGCGGCCTCGTCTCGACGCTCGAGCCCGTCGACAGCGACCTGGCGGCCGGCACCGCGGTCTCCCGAGGACAGCTGGTGGGCACGCTCGCCGACGGCGGCCACGCCGCGGCCGGATCGCTGCACCTCGGTGCGCGCCTCGACGGCGAATACATCAATCCGCTCGCGCTGCTGGGCGCGATCGAGCGGCCGGTGCTGCTCCCCTGCTGCGCGTAGCGCGGCGCCTATGCGCGCGGATGCGCGAGCCGGTACGCCGCACGCAGCCGCTCGCTCGACACGTGCGTGTACACCTGGGTGGTGCCGAGGCTCGCATGGCCGAGCAGCTCCTGGACCGCGCGCAGGTCGGCGCCGCCGTCGAGCAGGTGCGTCGCGGCGGAGTGCCGCAGCGCGTGCGGGCCGACGGCCCGGCCCACGATCGGGCTCACCGTGCGCGCGACGAGGTCGTACACGGCGCGCGCTCCCAGGCGAGCCCCGCGCGCACCGAGGAATACGGCCGGCCCCGCCGCCTCGGCGCGAGCTGCGAGCGCGGGGCGGCCGCGGGTGAGATACGCCTCCACCGCTCGCCGCGCCGGCGCACCGAACGGCACCACGCGCTGCTTGGATCCCTTGCCCGTCACGCGCGCCGTCGCGCTCGACAGGTCGAGGTCGTCGACGTCGATGCCGCACAGCTCCGATACGCGGATGCCCGTCGCATAGAGCGTCTCGAGGATGGCGTGGTCGCGCAGCGCGACCGGATCCCCGTGCGCCGCGAGCTCCCGGGCGTGCGCGAGGAGATCGGCCAGCCCCTCCGCGCTCGCGACGCGCGGCAGCGTCTGCGCCTTCTTCGGCGTCACGAGGCGCAGGCTCGGATCCGTGCTCGTGATGCCGCCGTCGAGCGCCCACGCGAAGAATCCGCGCGCAGACGACGTGCGTCGGGCGAGCGTCGAACGCGCGTCGCCCCGCTGAGCGGCCCGCCACAGCCAGTCGCGCAACAGCTCGAGATCGATGTCGGACACGGCGACGTCGCCCGCCGCCTCGCGCAGATCCGCGAGATCGGCACGGTACGCGCGCACGGTCGCGGGCGATAGCCGGCGCACCTCGCCGAGGTGCGCCGCGAACGCATCGATCGCGTGGGACAGGATCACGGCTCAAGCTTCGCGCGGATCCGCTCGGGCGCGACCGCGCCACGCGGGCCTATGCGGTCCCCACCCAGCCGTCGGCCCGCGCCTCCGCACGCCCGTCGAGCGACATCAGACCGAGCACGGCCGTGACGTCGTCGGGCGCGAGGCCGCTGCGCCGCGCGAGCTCATCGACGGTGCGCGGTCGGCGGCTGAGCGCGTCGCCGACCCGGGTCGCGTCGGGCGAATCGTACGAGAGGGGCTGCGGCTCCTGGGGCGATCCGAGCATCTCGCGCACATCCGCAGCCCCCGTCACGCAGGTCGCGTCGTACTCGCGCAGCAGCCGATGGCAGCCGGACGAGGTCGAGCTCGTCACCGGCCCGGGCACGGCCCCGAGCGGACGCCCGAGCGACGCCGCATGGCCCGCCGTGTTGATGCTGCCGCTGCGCCCTCCCGCCTCGACGACCACGGTGCCGTGCGCGGCCGCCGCGATCAGCCTGTTCCTCGCGAGGAATCGCCATTTCGTGGGCGTCGTGCCGGGCGGGCACTCGGCGACCACGGCGCCGCGCGCAGCGATCTCCTGCAGCAGGTGCGCATGCCCCGACGGATAGATGCGGTCGGCCCCTCCCGCCACGAACGCCACGGTGGTTCCGCCCGCCCGCAGGGCCGCCCGGTGCGCCGCCCCGTCGATGCCGTAGGCGGCGCCCGAGACGATCGTGAGCCCGCCTGCGGCCAGCTCCCCCGACATCTCGGTCGCGACGTGCTCGCCGTAGGGCGTTGCCGCCCGCGCGCCGACGACCGCGACCGATGCCGCCGACAGCGTCTGCGCATCGCCGCGCACCCAGAGCGCCACCGGCGCATGGGGCCCGAGGTCGTCGAACCCGGCGGGCCAACCCGGAGCGTCGGGCGTCACCAGGCGCAGCGATCGTCGGCGGGCCTCATCGATCGCGGCGATCACGAGCGCGGAGTCCCAGCGGGGCCGCCACCGGTCGAGCGCCGCGCGCGCCTCGTCGGCCCCCATGCGATCGGCGTCGCCGACCGCCTCGAGCGCCGCCCGCGCACCGAGCCGGGCGATCAGCTCCCCCGCGATGCCGTCGCCGGGCTCGATCAGGACCGACCACGCGATGCGCGCGAGCTCGTCGCCGATGTCTCCGGGGCCGAGCCAGTCGTGAGCCGCCCGCACCGCGCGGTCCGTCAGCAGACGCGAGATCGGCAGCGAGGACGTCATGCGGATACCCCTTTCTTGAGGAACAGCGCGCGCCCGACATCGGCGGCCGTCGGCGCGGGACGTTGGGCGAGGTCCGCGATCGTCCATGCCACGCGCAGCACGCGGTCGTGCGCGCGCAGCGTGAGAAGGCCCCGGCTCAGCGCCGATTCGAGCGTGCGGCGCGCCGGACCGGTCAGGGCGTGCGGCCCGTCGCGCAGCCACGGGCCGGTCGCCTCCGCGTTCGTCCGCCAGGGGGTTTCCGCGAGGCGATGGGCGGCGCGCCGGCGCGCCTCGGCGACGCGGGCACGGGCGTCGGCGCTCGAGACGCGCCGCCCCGCATCGTCGCCGAGGTGCGACACGCGCTGCAGCCGGAGGTCGATGTCGACGCGATCGCGCAGCGGGCCCGAGATCTTCCCCGCGTACCGCCGCACGTCAGCCGGCGAGCACGTGCACGTGCCTCCCGAGACGCCGAACTCGCCGCACGGACACGGATTCATCGCCAGCACGAGCTGGAACCGGGCGGGGAATCGCGCGGTGAACCCCGCTCGGTGGATCGAGATCGCGCCGTGCTCCAACGGCTGCCGCAGCGCGTCGAGCAGCGACCGGGGTGCTTCGGCGACCTCGTCGATGAACAGCACGCCGCGGGACGCGCGGGCGATCGCACCCGGGCTCGCCCGCCGCGAACCGCCGCCGACGAGGGCGGCGAGCGTCGCGGAATGGTGGGGCGCTTCGAACGGCGGCACGCGCGACAGCGATGACACGGCCTGGCCCGACAGCGACCTCACCGATGCGACCTCGAGCGCCGCCTCGTCGTCGAGCTCGGGCAGGATGCCGGGCAGCCGCCGGGCAAGCATCGTCTTGCCCGCGCCCGGTGGCCCCGACATCATGAGGTGGTGGCCGCCGGCGGCCGCGACGAGCAGCGCGTCGACGGCCTCGGGCTGGCCGACGACATCGGCGAGGTCGCCGGGATCGCGCTCGGCCAGCGGCGCGGACGGACGCACCTCCGGCGGCTCTATCGCGTCGATCACCTGATCGTCGATCTCGGCACCGTGCAGCCGCGCGGCCTCGGCGAGAGTGCGCACGGCGATCACATCAGCGCCCCCCACGAGCCTCGCTTCCTCGGCGTTCGCGGCCGGAACGACCACGCGGTCGCGCCCCGAGCGCACCGCGGCGATCACGGAAGGCAGCACGCCCGCGACCGCGCGCACGCGCCCGTCGAGGCCGAGCTCGCCGATGTGCACGGTGCGGGCGAGCGACGCGGGATCGAGCCGCCCGTCGGTCGCGAGTGCCGCGAGGGCGACGGCGAGGTCGAAGCCGGATCCCTGCTTCGGCAGACTCGCCGGCGAGAGGTTCACGGTGAGTCGGCGATCGGGAAGGGCCAGGCCGCTGTTCTCGCACGCATTCGTCACGCGGCGCACCGCCTCGCCGAGCGCCTTGTCGGGCATGCCGATCAGCCGGAAGTCGGGGCGGTGCTGGGTGATGTCGGCTTCGACCTCGATGAGCTCACCGCTGAGGCCCGTGAGCGCCACCGCCCACGTGCGCACGACGATCATCCGATGCCCCGCAGATGCTCGACCGCGGCGCGCGACGGATCCGCGCCGGTCACGGCGATCGCGTCGACGCGCAGCCGCCGGCCC
Source organism: Candidatus Microbacterium stercoravium (assembly GCA_019117025.1). Classification (GTDB taxonomy): domain Bacteria; phylum Actinomycetota; class Actinomycetes; order Actinomycetales; family Microbacteriaceae; genus Microbacterium; species Microbacterium stercoravium. Next base: position 18,630 of record DXAM01000098.1, read on the forward strand.
CGCGCGGCGCCCGGATGAGCGCGCGCCCACATGTGCGCGAGCTTCCAGAGCCGGATCGTCTTGCGATCGTCGAGCGCCTCGAACGGGTGCCCGTACCGACGCGATGTGCGCGTCTTGACTTCGATGACGGCCAGCTCGCGGCCCCGCACGGCGACGATGTCGAGTTCGCCGTCGGAGCATCGCCAGTTGCGGTCGACGACGTCATACCCGTCGGCGATCAGGTGCTCAGCGGCGCGCTCTTCCCCCGCGCGGCCGAGGGTCAGGTTGTGTGACATGACCCCACCGTGCCGCGGCGGGCGGAAGCCCGCTCCCGGGCACCCGCGCGATCACGCGGGAGGTGTGGACGACCCCGTGGATCCGCGCAATGTTAGCGCGCTGATCCCGGGGTCAGGGCTTGCCGATCGACAGGTCGTCGGGCAGTTCGAAGTCGCGGCGCGAGAGCTCTTCGACGTTGACGTCCTTGAACGTCAGCACCCGCACCGATGTCACGAAGCGGTCGGCGCGGTAGATGTCCCACACCCACACGTCGCGCATCGTCAGCTCGAAGTAGAAGTCGTGCTCCGTATCGTGGCGCACCACGTTGACGTCGTTCGCGAGGTAGAAGCGCCGCTCGGTCTCGACCACGTACTGGAACTGCCCGACCACGTCGCGATACTCGCGATACAGCGAGAGCTCGAGCTCGCGATCGAACTCCTCAAATGCATCTTCATCCATGGTCCGTCCATCCTACGAGGCTTCGCCCCGGGAGAGCGCCGGGCCGATGGCCCAGGAGCGGCGGTGGTGGACCGTGAGCCCGTGCTCGTCGATGGCCGCTCGGTGCGCCGCGCTCGCGTATCCCTTGTTGCGCTGCCAGGCGTACGCCTCGTGCTGGTCGTGCAGCTCGACCATCACGGCGTCGCGCGAGACCTTCGCCGCGATCGATGCGGCCGAGATGACCGCACGGTCGCGGTCGCCCTTCACGACCGTGCGCACGTCGAGCGGCCCGAGCACCGGGCTGGCGAGACGCGAGAGGTAGTCGTGGTTTCCGTCGAGCAGGCTGATGCCGTCGGCCGGGTCGAACCCGCGCTCGCGCATCGCCTGCAGCGCGCGGGAGGCCGCGAGCCCGAGAGCCCCCATGATGCCGGCCTCGTCGACTTCTCCGGGCGTCGCCCAGCCGAGCGTCGTCTCGCGCACCCAGGCGGCTGCGCGCTCGGCGACCCGCGGCCTGTTGCGCTCGGTGACGAGCTTCGAGTCGCGCAGGCCCTCGGGGATCGCGGTGCCGAGGGTCGAGCTGTCGATGACCGAGGCGGCGACCGTCACGGGGCCGGCGAGCGCGCCCCGGCCGACCTCATCGAGGCCGAACACCAGGGGTGCCTCGCCCAGCAGCCGTTCCTCGAGCTCGAGCGTGGGAACGACGGGGCTCATCGCCCGGCGTCCGGAACGCCCACGGCCGCGGTCGACTTCTCGAGCGTGCCGAACCGGTCGAGCGGCCAGGTGCGCAGCACGACGCGTCCCACGATCTTGTCGATCGGCACGAAGCCCCCACCGGGCTGCTCGTTGTGATACCGCGAGTCGCGCGACCGGTTGCGATTGTCGCCCATGACCCACACGGCGCCCTCGGGCACCGTGATGTCGAAGTCCTGGGTCGACGCCAGTGTGGATCCCGCGGGGAGGTTGAGGTAATCGAGCTCGTCGATGCCGGCGCCGTTGACCACGAGCTGGCCGAGTTCGTTGCAGCATTCCACGTGGTCGCCCGGCATACCGATGATGCGCTTGACGAGATGATCCTCGGAATCCGACGCCGCCAGCCCGATCGCGTTCAGCACCCAGTCGACCGCACCCGCAATGCCGCCCGGCGGATCCTCCTGGGTGCCCTCGAGCCATCCGCCCGGGTCCTCGAACACGACGACGTCGCCGCGCTCGTATCCCGTCCAGCCGACCGTCAGCTCATCGACGAGGATCTTGTCGTCGACCATCAGCGTCTCCTCCATCGAAGCGGAGGGAATGTAGAACGAGCGCACGACGAACGCCTTGATGAGCACCGACACGAGAACGGCCACGACGACGATCACGACGACGTCGCGGAAGAAGGCCAGCGCGCCCCGCCCTCGGGAGGAGCGGGCGGGCGGCGATGTCGGTGATTCGCTTGTCATCGGTTCCAGGTTCCCATAAAGCGATCGCCCCGCGACGCAGGCGTCACGGGGCGATCGCTATGAATCTGATCGGAGATCAGGCGTTGTCGCGCTTCTCGCGGATCTTCGCCTTCTTGCCCGTGAGACCGCGCAGGTAGTAGATCTTCGCGCGGCGCACGTCGCCGCGGCTGACGCGCTCGATCTTCTCGATGATCGGCGAGTGCACGGGGAACACGCGCTCGACGCCCACCTGGAAGCTGACCTTGCGGACCGTGAAGGTCTCGCGCACGCCCGCGCCCTGACGGCCGAGCACGACGCCCTGGAAGACCTGAACGCGCGAGCGGCTGCCCTCGACGATGTTCACGTGCACCTTGACGGTGTCGCCGGGGCCGAACTCGGGGATGTCGGAGCGCAGCGAGGCTGCGTCGACGGCATCGATGATGTTCATGATGAATCGCTCTCTGCAGTCGCCACAGGTCGGCCGCGTGAAAAGGTATGAGATGAGCGGTGCGCGTGAGACGATCCTCGCGGATGCGTCCTCGACTCCCCTGTGGCAGAGGCGAAACCTGGCGCACCGACGGGCGCGCCGATCACGGCACGAAGAACTATTCTGCCACACTCCGGGCCGGGCGCGGAACATGCATGTCAGCGCGCACGCGGATGAGTGCGACACAATGGGGGCACACGCGAAAGGACTTCCATGATCGAGTTGCGCACCCCCGCCGAGATCGACGAGATGCGGCCCGCCGGCCGTTTCGTCGCTGAGACGCTCCGCACGCTCCGCAGCGAGACGACGGTCGGCACGAACCTGCTCGACATCGATCGCCGCGCGCACGAGCTGATCCGCGCGGCCGGCGCCGAGAGCTGCTATCTCGACTACGCCCCGTCATTCGGATCCGGCCCGTTCGGATACGTCATCTGCACCTCGATCAACGACGCCGTGCTGCACGGCCGGCCGTTCGATTACCGCATCGAGGACGGCGACCTCGTCACCCTCGACTTCGCCGTCTCGGTGAACGGGTGGGTCGCCGACTCGGCCGTCTCGTTCGTGGTGGGCACGCCGCGCGACGAGGACCTGCGCCTGATCGACACCACCGAGCGCGCGCTCGCGGCCGGCATCGCCGCGGCCCAGCCCGGCGGCAAGGTCGGCGACATCTCCGCTGCGATCGCGGAGATCGCCCACGCAGAGGGTCTGAAGATCAACACCGACTTCGGCGGCCACGGCGTCGGCCGCACGATGCACGGCGACCCGCACGTGCCGAACAACGGCCGCGCAGGCCGCGGCTTCCCGCTGAAGCCGGGCCTCGTCATCGCGATCGAGCCGTGGTTCCTGCAGACCACCGACGAGCTCATCACCGACGAGAACGACGGCTGGACGCTGAAGAGCGCCGACAGATCCCGCGGCGCGCACAGCGAGCACACGATCGCGATCACCGCCGACGGGCCCGTCATCCTCACCCAGGTGTAGCGCGACCGCCGTCGCGCGTCAGTCGGGCGGATCCAACAGGTCGGGCCGGCGCTCCCGCGTGCGCTCGAGCGCCTGATCGCGGCGCCACGCCGCGATCTTTCCGTGATGGCCGCTCAGCAGCACGTCGGGCACGTCGAGGCCACGCCACGACGCCGGCTTCGTGTAGATCGGGTACTCAAGCATGCCGAGCTCGTGCGACTCCTCGACGAGGCTCTCCGGGTTGCCGACCACGCCGGGGATGAGCCGTCCGATCGCCTCGATCATCGCCATCGACGCGACCTCACCGCCGTTGAGCACGTAGTCGCCGATGCTCACGAGGCGCACGCGGCCGCGTGCAGCGTAGTGGTCGATGACGCGCTGATCGATCCCCTCGTAGCGGCCGCACGCGAACACGAGCTGCGTCTCGTCGGCGAGCTCGCGGGCCGTGGCCTGGGTGAACACGTCGCCCGACGGCGTCGGCACGACGAGCACGGCGTCCTCCCCCAGGACCCCGTCGAGCGCCTCGCCCCACGGTTCGGGCTTCATCACCATGCCCGCACCGCCGCCGTACGGCGTGTCGTCGACCGTGCGGTGCCGGTCGTGCGTGTGGTCGCGCAGGTCGTGCACGCGCAGGTCGAGCAGCCCCGAGCCGCGCGCCTTGCCGATCAGGGAGACGTCGAGCACATCGAAGAAGCTCGGGAAGATGGTCACGATGTCGATACGCACCCTCCGATGCTATTCCTCATTTCTGGCACATCTCTTCAGCGCATCGGCCCATGAGATGTGCCAGAAATGAAGAATCGGGGCCGCTAGACCGCGGAGTAGGCCACGATGCCGCGGCGCACCGCGTCGAGCGCGCGGCGCGCGGTGCGGGCGAGGTCGCCGTCGGCGACCATCGACACTTGGTCGAGCAGATCGATCGTCTGCTTCGTCGACCGCACGAAATCGCCGGCGGCCATGTCGGCCGCTCCGAGCACGCGGTCGAGCAGCTGGCCGTTCGCCCACATGTGCATCGCCTGAGCGAGCCCCGGCGCGATGGGGGCGGTGCCCGGCAGCCGGTGGTCCTGCTCGAGGTCGTCGAGGTCGGCCCACAGCCGCTCGGTGGCGTCGAGCACGTCGCGGAACCCTCCGCGCGGCAACGGTGCGTCGTCGTTCAGATCCCCGCGGCGCGGTTCGTACACGAGCGAGCACGCGAGGGCGGCGAGCCCCGCCGGGTCGAGGCTCGTCCACAGCCCCTGACGCAGCGCTTCGGCGACGAGCAGGTCGCGGTCGCCGTAGATGCGCTTCATGCGGCGGCCCGCTTCGGTGAGGGTCGCGGCGCCGCGCTCGATCGCCACGTAGTCGAGCTCGACGAGCACGTCGACGATGTGATCGAACCGACGTGCGACGGTGCCCGTGCGCGCGTCGATCTCGCGACGCTGCTTGTCCGCCCGCCGCTTCAGCTGGTAATACCTCTCGCCCCAGCGCGCGTGCTTCTCCCGGTCGGGGCACGCGTGGCACGGGTGCCGCTGCAGGTTCCTCTTCAGCCGCGCCATCTTCTGACGCCGCTGCTCCTGGCGCGCCTTCGAGGCCGAAACGTCCTTGCGCGCTTTCTTCTCGAGGTCGTTCAGCTCGCGGCGCAGCCCCGCGTACTCGGCGAAGTCGCCCAGGTGGCAGGTCATCGCGCTGAGGTAGCCCTCGAGCGATTCCTCCGCGCGCCTGACCTCGCGCGCGATGTCGACCACCGCACGGTCGGCCTGGAACTGCGCGAAGGACGATTCGAGGATGTCGCGCGCGGCCGGTCGGCCGTACTGGTCGATGAGGTTGACCGCCATGTTGTAGGTGGGCCGGAACGACGAATTCAGGGGGTACGTGCGGCGCGACGCGAGCGACGCGACCACGTGCGGATCCATGCCGGCGGTCCAGTGCACGACCGCGTGGCCCTCCACGTCGATGCCGCGCCGACCCGCACGTCCCGTCAGCTGGGTGTACTCCCCCGAGGTGATCGGCGCCCGGGTCTCGCCGTTGAACTTGTCGAGCTTCTCGAGCACGACGGTGCGCGCGGGCATGTTGATGCCGAGCGCGAGGGTCTCCGTCGCGAAGACGACCTTGACGAGCTTCTTCTGGAACAGCTCCTCGACGACCTCCTTGAACGCGGGCAGCAGACCCGCGTGGTGGGCCGCCACGCCCCGCTCGAGGTCGCGCGACCATTCGTGGAAGCCGAGCACGCCGAGATCCTCGTCCTGCAGCGGCGCGGTGCGCTCGCGCACGATCCGCCGGATCTCGCCGCGCTCGTCCGGCGTCGTCAGGCGGATCCCCGCGTGCCGCGTCTGGATGACCGCCTGGTCGCAGCCGACCCGGCTGAAGATGAAGAAGATCGCCGGAAGCAGGTGCTGGACATCGAGCAGCTCGATCGCCTTCGCCCGGTCGAGGCGGCCGCCGCCGCGCGGCGGAGCGTGCTTCTGCCTGCCGCGCCCGCGGTGCCCTCCGCCGCCCGAGGGCAGCCCGCGCCCCAGGCGCAGCAGGTCGCGGTTGACGTCGGTCCCCGCTCCCTCGAACAGAGGGACCAGCTCGCCGCGCGCCAGCACGTGCTGTTCGAGCGGCACCGGCCGGGTCTCGGACACGATCACCTCGGTGCCCCCGCGCACGGTGCTGATCCAGTCGCCGAACTCCTCGGCGTTCGAAACGGTGGCCGACAGCCCCACGAGGCGCACGCTCTGCGGGAGGTGGATGATGACTTCCTCCCAGACCGCCCCGCGGAAGCGGTCGGCGAGGTAGTGCACCTCGTCCATCACCACGTACCGCAGATCGTCGAGCGCGCTCGATCCCCCGTAGATCATGTTGCGCAGCACCTCGGTGGTCATGACGACCACGCGCGCGTGCGAGTTGATGTTCGTGTCGCCCGTCAGCAGGCCGACGTTCTCGGCGCCGTACACGTTCTGCAGCTCGCGGAACTTCTGGTTCGACAGTGCTTTCATGGGCGTCGTGTAGAACGCCTTGTCGCGCGCCGATGTCATGGCGAGATGGATGGCGAACTCGCCGACGATCGTCTTTCCCGCGCCCGTCGGCGCGGCGACGAGCGCGCTGGAGCCCCGTTCGAGCGCACGGCACCCCTCGAGCTGGAACGGATCCAGGTCGAAGCGCTGCGCGGCGGCGAACGCCGCGGTCTCGGGGTATTCCCGCAGCGCACGCGCCTCGGAGAAGTCGTCAGCGGGCGTCGCGGGTGTCATGAGTCCATCTCACCACGGGAGTTCACGCGCGGGCGGATCCGAGGTTCTCCCGCAGCGTCGTCCCCTCCCATTCCGAGCGGTAGCAGCCCCGCTCCTGCAGCTCGGGAACGACCTCGTCGACGAAGCGGTCGAGTCCCGTGGGCGTGATCGACGGGATCAGCATGAACCCGTCGCTCGCCCGGTTCTGCACGGCCTCGTCGATGATGCGGGCGACCTCGGCGGGCGTCCCCACGAGCGGCGATCGGCGCGTCGTCGTCGCCACGACGGCGGCGCGGGCCGAGAGGCCCTCGGCCTCGGCGCGCGCGATCAGTTCGGCCGCCTGCGCGCGCTGGTCCGTGTGGACCTTCGCCCGCCCGGCGGAGAGCTCCACGCCCTCGACGACGTCCTCGAGGGGCGGCAGCGGGCCGTCGACGTCGAGCCCGTCGAAGCGCCGGCCCCAGATCGTCTCGATCTGACGCACGGCGGTCGCCGGGCTCACCTGGTCCCACTGGTCGCGGCGCGCGCGTTCGAGCGCGTCCTCGTGCGTGTCGCCCAGCGCGAAGCTCGTGCCCGGGAGGATCTTGAGCGCGTCCTCCGAGCGGCCGTGCGCGACGAGGCGCTCGCGGATATCGGCCGCGAACGATTCGGCCGCCGGCCCCGCGGCGAACGGCGAGAAGATCGCGTCGGCGTACCGCGCCGCGATCTCGCGCCCCTCGGGCGATACGCCCGCCTGCATCACGACCGGGCGGCCCTGCGGCGTCGGCGGAACGGTCGACCGCGCCGCGATGTCGAAGAAGCGATCCGAGATGCGCACTTCCTCGCCCGTGCCCGCAGCGTCCCACAGCGCGAACACGGCATCGGCGAACGACTCCGCGCGCGCATACCGGTCGTCGTCTGCGAGGAAGCCGCCGCGGCGGAAGTTCGCGCCGAAGAACGCGCCATGACTGGTCACGAGGTTCCACGCCGCGCGCCCGTTCGAGAGCTGATCGAGCGTCGCGAGCTGACGCGCGAACTCCGCCGGCTCGTTGAAGGTCGTGCTGAGCGTGGCCACCAGGCCGATGTGCTGCGTGCGCCGCGCGACCTGCGCGAGCTGCACGAGGGTGTCGGGACGGCCGACGACGTCGAGGTCGTGGATCTGCCCCGCGTGCTCGCGCAGGCGCAGCCCCTCGGCGAGGAACATGAGGTCCATGAAGCCGCGCTCGGCCGTCTGGGCGAGATGGACGAACGATGACGGATCGATCTGACTGCCCGATTCCGGCCGCGTCCAGATCGTCGTCGCGTTGACGCCGGGGAAATGCGCACCGAGGTGCACCTGACGCTTCGTCATCGTCCTTCTCCCTCCGCCGGGCGGGCGTATCTGCTGATCGGCCGCACGAGCCCCAGTCGCTCGCGCAGAGTGCCGCCGGATCCCCGCCCCGCGATCGCGCGCGCCGCGCGGGCGTTCTGCTCGGGCGTGCCGGTGAGCACGACGCCGTCGGCATGCGCCTCGGCGCGCACGAACGCGGCCCACGCCGCGAGCTGCTCGTCGTCCGACCGCGCGTGCGGCGCGGCGGCGACCTGCGACGGGTCGAGGTCGACGAGCACGCGGATCGGCCGCTGGCCCGCGAGCTCTCGCACGCGACGGGATGCGTCGCCGGCGCGCGGACCCGCGACGCGCACCAGGTCGGCCTCGCGCGCCGCGGCCTCGAGCGCCGGACCGGCGGCATCCGCCTCGATCACGACCGGGATCTGGCCCTGCGGCGAGCGCGGCACGATCGACGGCCCGGTGATGCGGAACCACGGGGTCTCGACGTCGACGTAGTGCACGCGGCTCGCGTCGATGTAGCGCCCGGTGGACGCATCGCGAATCTCGGCGTCGTCCTCCCAGGAGTCCCAGAGCCGACGCGCCGCGTCGATGACCGCCTGCGCCTCCGCCCATGCCTCGTCGGCCTCCGGTGCCGCGCGGCGCCCGACGGCCGCGGCCTCGCCGCGCGACTCCGACACGTCCGCGACCCACCCGGCGCGGCCCGCCGCGCTCCAGTCGAGGCTCTGGATCGCCTTGGCGAGATGGAACGGCTCGGCGTGCGTGACCCGCACGCGGGGCGCCACGGCGATGCGCGATGATTCGGTGACCGCTGCCGCCGCGAGTAGCGGTGCGTCGAGCGACGGGCCGCCCGCGCCGTCGAGGGTGCCGTCGTCGAGAAGCGCGAGATCGGCGCCCGCGGCGTCGAGCGACGCGATCGCCGACAGCGGACCGTCGACGGTGCCGTCCTGCGGTACGACGGCGGCGACGAACGGCGCCGATAGATCCTTGACATAGCAGCGGCTGAGCGCCGTATCGCCCGCGTACGGCCCGTACGGCACCACGGGGATCCATCCCTCCCGCTCGTACAGCGCCATCGCCTGGGGCTGCTCGCTGCCCGTCTGGAGGAACGCCTCGCGGAATCCCTCCTCGCGCGCGACCTGCTCGATCGCCGCCATGAGGGCGCGCGCGACGCCGAGGCGCCGTCCGCGGTCATGCACGAAGAGGCGCTTGACCTCGCCGAACGCGCCGGTGCGCTTGAGCGCGACCGTGCCGACGGGCTCGCCGTCGGATCTCGTCGCGACGAGCGTCACGAGAACGGTCGCGGGATCCACCTCGACGCGCGGTGCGAGGTGCCTGAGGTGAGCGTAGCGGGGCTGGATCTCCGCGTCCATCTGCTCGCGGAATGAGACCACGCGGGGGTCGGACCAGTGCGCGCGTTCGATGCGCACGCTCATCGGCGGGTGCCTTCCAGATCGGCGTGCGCCTGCGCGATCCGGACTGCCGCGGCCCGCAGCGTCTCGGCGTCGTGGCGGGCGAAGGTCATGCGCACGCGGGCGAGCGTGTCTGCTGTCGCGGTTCCGGGAGGCGAGAACTGGCTGCCCGGGTTGACGAGGATCCCGCGGTCGGCGAGCTCCTCCGCGAGGTCGTCCGCACCGACGCGGGTCAGCTTCGCCCAGGCGAACAGGCCGCCCTCGGGCACGGCGACGTCGACCGCATCGCCGAGTCCCTCGCGCAGCGCGCCGATGAGCGCCTGCGCCCGCACCGCGTACTCGGCGGTCGCGCGCGCGGCGATCTCGTCGAACAGCCCGCGCCGGACGACGATCTCCGCGACGATCTCCTGGGTGAGGCTCGAGGGGTGCTGGTCGGTGCGCGCCCGCAGATCGATCGCTCCCGGATAGGCCCACTCGGGCAGCACGAGCCACCCGAGTCGCAGGCCGGGGCCGATCACCTTCGAGAACGTGTTCGCGCGGATGACCCGATCGCTTCCCGCATCGAGATCGGGGATCCGCTCTCCCGCCCACCGGAGCGGCGCATACGGGTTGTCGGAGACCACGACGAAGCCGTAGCGCTCGGCCAGGTCGACCAGGCGAGCGCGCCGCCGCGCCGAGAGCACCGCGCCCGACGGGTTCTGGAAGTCGGGCACGAGGTACACAGCCGCCGGACGCAGGCCGCCGACGAGCTTCTCCTCGAGGGCGTCGACGTCGAGCCCGTGCGCGTCGGTCGGCACCGTCTCGATCTGCGCGCCCGTGAGCTGCGCCGCCGACAGGGCGAGGGGGTACAGCGGGCTCTCGACGACGAGCACGTCGCCGGGGTTCACGGTCGCCCGCAGCGACACCGAGATGGCGTGCAGCGCACCGTTCGTGATGAGCACGCGCGACGGATCCACGCCCTCGCGCGCGCCGATCCACTCACGCAGCTCGGCGCTTCCGGGCCGCCCCGCGTAGTCGAGCGACCGCGCCCGGCGCACCGGATCCGCGAGCACCGTCGCGGCGGCCGTCGCGATCTCTGCGGACGGCAGGAGCGACACGTCCGGCGATCCGCTCGTGAGCGCGATCGCGCCCTCGGGCGGTGCGCCGAGCACGCGTCCGAACGTCGTGGGCGCGGCGAGATCGCGCACCCTGTCGGCCAGGCGCGGAGCGTCGTTCGTCATGCGGGGACCTCATCTCGGGTCAGTGCGGGGGTCGTCTCGGCGTCGGAGAGGAATCCATCGGGCGCCAGGAGCCCGAGCGGATCGAACACCGCCTTGAGGCGGCGCTGCAGGTCGACCTGCGCCTGCCCGAGCTCGTCGACGAGCCAGGGCCGTTTGGCACGGCCGATGCCGTGCTCTCCGGAGAGCGTGCCGCCGAGGTCGAGGGCGCGGCGCACGAGTGCGTCGGCGGCGCGCACGAGCCGGTCCGGGGGCGCCGTCTCGCCGGTTTCACGCGGCGTGAACACCGTCGGATGCAGGTTGCCGTCGCCCGCGTGCGCGACGACCTCGGTCGACACGCCGTACTGCGCGCCGATCTCGCGCAGCGCCGCGAGGGCCGGCACGACCTGCGAGCGCGGCACAGCCATGTCCTCGCCGATCTTCCACGTCCCCGGGCGCGTGCCGCGGCCCGAGCGGCGCAGCTCCGCGTAGCGCAGCCCCTCCTCGGTCGTCAGCACCTCCGCGTCGAGGCCCTCCGCGTCGAGCGCCCGCACGATCGCGCTCAGCTCGGCCTCGGCGCCGGGCCCGTCGGTGCCCACGAGCACCAGGGCGTCGCCGTGGCGCCGCTCGAGGTCGGTTCCGAGGTTCTCGTCGATGTTCTGCAGCGCGCCCCGGTCGATCAGCTCGACGCAGGACGGGCGCACCCCCGATCCCGTCGCTGCGCGGATGGCCCGGCCCGCCTCGTCGAGGTCGGCGGCCGACACGATGAGCGATCGCTCGTCGGCCGGGGCCGGCACGAGGCGCAGGGTCGCCCCCACGACGATTCCGAGCGTGCCCTCGCTGCCGACGAACAGCGCCGTGAGGTCGAGCCCCGTCACACCCTTGACGGTGCGGTGCCCCGTGCGCAGCAGCTCGCCGTCGGCCAGCACCACGTCGAGCGCGAGCACCGCGTCGCGCGTCACGCCGTACTTCACGCAGCGCAGGCCGCCCGCCCCCGTGGCGATGTTCCCGCCGATCGTGCTGCGCGCGCTCGAGGCCGGATCGGGCGCGTACATCAGCCCGTGCCGGCGGGCGGCGCGGTCGATCCGATCGGTGATCGCGCCCGGGCCCACGACCGCGACCTGGTCGTCGGGATCGACCGCGATCTCGGCGAGGCGCTCGGTCGAGAGCACGATGCCGCCCGGGGTCGCGATCGCTCCGCCCGACAGGCCAGTTCCGGCGCCGCGCACGACGATCGGCGCCCGGTGGGCCGTCGCGATGCGCGCGACCGCCCGAACGCCGTCGACGGAGACGGGCGCGACGATCGCGGCCGGCGGTGCATCGGGCACCACGCCGGTGGCGTCCGTGACGTACCGATCGTCGAGGGGCAGGATCTCATCGGCTGCGAGCGCTCCGCGGAGCGCCTCGAGAACAGCGCTCACGATCCGACCACCTCGGGAAGCGCATCGATGAGCCGGCGGGTGTATTCCTCGCGCGGGC
>DXAM01000099.1 GCA_019117025.1 Candidatus Microbacterium stercoravium
GGTAACCGAGGCGCCAGCGTCCTCGAGCTTCGCCTTCGCGTCCTCGGCAGCGTCCTTCGCAACGCCCTCGAGAACGGCCTTCGGGGCGCCGTCGACGAGGCCCTTCGCGTCGCCGAGGCCGAGCGAGGTGAGCTCGCGGACAGCCTTGATGACCTGGATCTTCTTGTCGCCGGCAGCCTCGAGGATGACGTCGAACTCGGTCTGCTCCTCGGCAGCCTCCTCGGCTGCGGCGGGCGCGCCAGCGGCCACGGCAGCAACCGGGGCAGCAGCGGTGACGTCGAACTTCTCCTCGAACGCCTTCACGAACTCGCTGAGCTCGATGAGCGTGAGCTCCTCGAACGCGCTGAGCAGCTCTTCAGTGCTGAGCTTCGCCATGATGTATCTCCTGTGTTTTTGAGGTAGGTAGGTGGTTAATGCGAACGCCGGCGATCAGCCCGCGTTCTCCTGCTTCTCGCGCAGCGCCTCAACGGTGCGGACCGTCTTGGACGGCAGCGCCTGGAAGACGGCAGCAGCCTTCGACATCGAGGCCTTCATCATGCCGGCGACCTTCGAAAGCAGAACCTCACGGCTCTCCAGGTCGGCAAGCTTGTTGACTTCCTCAGCCGAGAGCGGGGCACCATCGAAGTACCCGCCCTTGATCACGAGAAGAGGGTGTGCCTTGGCGAAGGCGCGCAGACCCTTCGCGACGGCGACCGGGTCACCGTGCACGAAAGCAAGAGCCGACGGACCCTGAAGGTTCTCGTCGAGCCCCTCGACCCCTGCCTTACCGGCAGCGATCTTGGTCAGCGTGTTCTTCACCACGGCGTATTCCGCATCCTGACGAATGCTGTCGCGAAGCTCCTTGAGCTCCCCGACCGTCAGGCCGCGGTACTCGGTGAGCAGAACGGCGGTCGAGCTCTCGAACTTGTTCGCGAGCTCGGCGACCGATGCTTCCTTCAGCGCCATGGCCACTCCTTGATACGTACGAGGCCCCTCACGGTGGTGAGGAACCGGCCGCGCCCACCCGCACACATGAGAAAAGCTCCGGCGCAGGGCGCACGGAGCTCAAAAGTACTCGGTACACCTGCGCGGGCCCCTGCTCAAGCAGTGCTTCGATCGGAAACCGGGGTTTCCGACGACCGGCGGTCTTCGGCTCCATCAAGCTTATGACACGCAGGACCGCGGCACCAACTCGCGAGGCTGTGGATCCGCCGTCAGTCGATGAGCGCGAGCGCGCGGTACGCGTCTTGTGTGGCGGAGCGCAGCATCGCCTGCTCGCGCGGACTCATGCCGTCCTGCGCGATCGCCGCACCCGTGGTCATGCGGTAGAGCTCGTCGATGAGCGAGGTCGCCATACCGACGAGCTTCGCGATCTCGTCGTCGTCGCGATCGATCCACACGCACTTCGGCTCGTCGTGGAGCGGCCGGAAGTCGCGGTGCTCCTCCCAGACGAACAGCGTGCGTTCGGCACCGAGCACGTGCTGCTGCCACCAGACCTGACGCAGATACTGACGCGGAATCGTGCGCCACGGTTTGTTCGTCGTCTTGATCTCGCTCAGCACGATGCGACCGTGGGCATCCTCGACGACGCCGTCGGGCGTCGCGAGGTGCCGCTTCTCGACCTCGGCGCGGAACAGTGCGCTCGACGGCAGGATCCCGTGCTCGGCCTCGATCCATGCAGCGATCTCGGGCTCGCGCCGACGCCCGTGATCGGTGTACGCGTTTCCGGAGAACCCGGTCGGACGCAGCTTCTGCTTGGCCGCGCGCAGAATCGACGCGGGCGTCGACAGGTGCGCCACATCGGTCGCCGTGATGCCCCGCGACCGCGCCCGGAGCCAGGCCACGCGATCGCGCGAATCAGCCACGACACGCAGCTGCAGCTCAGGAGACATCATCGGTCTCGACGATAGCCGACGCCTGCGACGGATCCCGGCAAAGACACAGGGAGATTAGTTGTTCGACGTCAACCATACATATATAGTTGACCGATCACAACTTTCTGCACCCCTGTTCCGGAAGGACTCGTTTGACCACGCTCAGCGAAAAGAAGGCCACACGCCAGAAGCTCGAGGCGCTCTCCGGCCTCCTGTTGGCCATGTTCTGTTCGATGCTCTCGATGACCGTCGTCGGTTCGTCGATGCCCATCATCGTCGACGACCTCGGCGGCACGCAGACGCAGTACACCTGGGTCATCACCATGACCCTGCTGACCACCGCCATCTCGACGCCGATCTGGGGCAAGCTCGCCGACCTCGTCAACCGCAAGGTGCTGATGCTCGTCGCGCTCGTGCTCTTCGTGCTGGCTTCCGCCGGCGCGGGCCTGTCGCAGTCGGCCGAGATGCTCATCTTCTTCCGTGCCCTGCAGGGCATCGGCGGCGGCGGCCTGCAGGCGCTCAGCCAGATTCTGATGGCCGATATCCTCAGCCCCCGCGAGCGCGGCAAGTACATGGGCCTGTTCGCGGGCGTCATGTCGATCGGCACGGTCGGAGGCCCGCTGCTCGGCGGCTTCCTCACCGACACCATCAGCTGGCACTGGAACTTCTACGTCGGCGTTCCGCTCGGTGTGGCGGCGTTCATCGTGCTCACGAAGACGCTCAAGATCCACCAGGCCAAGCCCGACAAGGTGCGGATCGACTACTTCGGCATCGTGCTGCTTTCCATCGCGGCCGGGTTCCTGCTCGTCTGGATCTCGAACGTCCAGACGTACGGATGGGTCAGCTGGGAGACGCTGTACATGGTCGGCATCGCCGTCGTTGCGACGATCGCATTCATCATCGTCGAGATGCGGGTCGCCGAGCCGCTCATCCCGATACACCTGTTCCGCAACAAGATGTTCACGCTCGCGGTGCTCGCCTCGATCTCGATCGGCGTGTCGATGTTCGGCACCGCCGTCTACCTCGCGCAGTACATGCAGGTCTCGCGCGGGTTCGGTCCGACCGAAGCCGGCCTCATGACGATCCCGATGGCGCTCGGCATGATGGGCGCGTCCGTCGTCATCGGACAGCTGGTCTCGCGCACCGGCAAATGGAAGCGCTACGTCGTCACGGGCGGCGTGCTCATGGTCGCCGGCACCAGCCTGCTCTCGACGCTGCAGTACGACACACCGCTCGTACTCGCCGGTGTGTTCATGTTCGTGCTCGGTGCGGGAACCGGCATGACGATGCAGAACCTGGTTCTCGTCGTGCAGAACTCGACCGCTCCCCACGAGATCGGCGTCGCATCCAGCGGTGTGAACTTCTTCCGCTCGGTCGGCGGGACGACGGGCGTCGCGGTCATGGGATCCGTGCTCGCCGCGAGCATGACGAACCTGTTCGCCGATCGCAAGGCCGACATCGCGGCGGCGATCGCCCAGATCGCCGCGACGGATCCGGCCGCGGCCGAGGAGATCGGCGACACGCTCACGAGCGGCGGGCTTCCCCCCACGCGCGGCATGCCCGAGTCGATCGCTTCGATCATCGAGCAGGTCTCGGCGACCTCGATCTCACATGCCTTCCTCGTCGGCGTGCCGCTCGCTGTCATCAGCCTCATCGCGATCTGCTTCCTGCCGAACACGTCGCTCAACCGCAAGAACACGCAGGAGCAACTGAAGGCCGCACAGGAGAAGTCGGCGGCGGCCGCCGCGTCATCGGACGACTCCGGCGACGCCTGGCACGAAGCCGACCAGGAGCACCTCGGATACAGTGAAGCGCGTGACGTCGCGCTCGCTTCGACCGGCGCGATCCGCCTGCCCGTGCGCTCGGAGACTGAGGAAGATGACCACGACCGCTGAGCCCGATGACGCGGACCGACTTGATGCGATCCACTCGGTCGAGGCCGAGTTCATGAACATGTTCGGTCGCTTCCGCCGCCTCATGGTGCGGCGGGCCGACCGGCTCTCCCCCGGTCTTCTGCCCGGAAGCTACAAGGTGTTCACGACGATCGCTCAGTCGGGCCCCATCACCGCGACCGAGGTCGCCGATCAGATGCTGATCGACAAGGGGCAGCTCAGCCGCGCCATCGGATCGCTCGAGCAGCTCGGACTCGTCGCCCGCCAGCCCGACCCGAACGACCGTCGCGCGCACCTGCTCGAGGCGACGCCCGAGGGGCGCGCGCGGTTCGACGAGATCCGCGACGATCCCTCAGAGCGCACGTTGCGCGACAAGCTCGCCCAGTGGAACGTCGACGACGTGCGCCGCCTCGCGACGCTGCTGCACGCGCTCAACGAAGAAGCCTGACCCGCCCGGGATCCAGGGCGCCGCGCTGGAGTACCCTGGCGTCTCGACGAGCCGCAGCAACCGACGGAGGGATCCTCGATGAAGCGCATACACGCGATCGTGCACGGAACCGTGCAAGGCGTGGGCTTCCGGTACGCGACGAAGGCGGAAGCCGATCGCCTCGGCGTCACCGGATGGGTGCGCAACGTCGGGTCCGACCGCGTCGAAGCAGAGATCCAGGGCGACGAGCGTCAGGTCGACGACATGCAGGACTGGCTGCGCCACGGCCCGC
>DXAM01000100.1 GCA_019117025.1 Candidatus Microbacterium stercoravium
CTCCAGGGCGTGCGCCTTCGTGATGCCCGATGCGCTGATCTCGATGAGGCCGGGAATCGACCACGTGACCGTCACGCGGTCTCCCACGGTCGCCGTCACGGTGTCGCGCAGCACCTCGTCGGCGACCGACGGATCCCGCACCAACAGCTTGATGGCCGGCTCCGTCCACAGCGCGTCCAGCTCGCCGCAGGGTGCTCCGTCGCGCGGCGACGCCTGCGCGAACGCGGGCGTGACGCGGATCCCATCGGGGAACTCCAGCGCGAGCTGCGCGCCCGGGAGCGCTTCCGAGATCTCTGCGGCGACGGCAAGGCCCGGTGCCGCCTCGATGCCGTGCGTGCGGCCGGCCCGATTCGTGCGCATGTCATATGTGAGCGCGCCGTTCGACACGATCGCGATGCCGTGCGCGCCGATGAACTCGCGCAGCGGCTCGACCCATCGAAGCGGGCGTCCGGTGGTGAACACGACCGGGATGCCGGCATCGTCGATGTCGCGCAGCACTCGGGCTGTGTACGGCGGCACCGTCATGCTGTCCTTCGGCACGAGGGTGCCGTCGAGATCCGTGGCGACGAGCATGCCGCGCGTCAGACGCTCGAGGCCCGTCACAGGCGCAGCCGCATCTCGTTCTCGGTGCCGAACGGCGGGAGGGCGTAGTCCGAGGTGACGCCGGTGTCGACGAACCCGCGTCGGCGGTAGAAGGCGATCGCGCGCGGATTGTCCGCGTGCACGTCGAGCGTCAGCGTGCCGCCGAAGACGCTCGCCCAGTCGATGATGCCGTCGAGAAGCGCATCCGCGACCCCCTCGTGAGCGCCGCGCGCCGCGCGATCGACGAAGACGCCGACGAGCATCGGTCCGGCGTGCGCGCTGACGAATCCGCTCATCACCCCGAGCCAGGCGCCCTCGTCGCTGATGGCCGCGAGCCCGATGTTCGGATGCAGTTCGTTCCGCGTGGCGCGCGTGATCCAGTCCGCATCGCCGAGCGATCGCGCGTGGTCGAGCGTCTCGCCGTACGCGAGCGGCGTGTCGGCGAGCATGCGCAGCCGGATCTCGCGGTACTCCTGCCAGTCGGCCGCGCCGAAGCGGCGGGTCGTGAACGTCATGGGGGCTCCAGGTGTGACGGGCGCGGATGCGGTTCGATCCACGCTACCGAAGCGCGCGCTCCGTCCAGTCCACGAGCACGCGATACGCCTCATCGCGCGCCTCGCGGCGGGAGATGAAGACGTCGTGGAGCGCGCCCTCGATGCGCGCGATCGTCACGAGCGGCCCCAGCTTGAGCGCCGCGCGCGCGATGTCGTCGACGACGAGCACCGAGTCGGCGCGCGTGAGCTCGTCGGACCACCGCAGCGGACGGGCCGAGCGCGCCGACAGCATCACGAGAACGGGCGAATCGATCGCAAGCCCCGTCTCGACCGCATCGTGTCCGCGGAAGACGGCGTTGAGCCAGCCGGCGGGCACCGGCATGCTCAGCTCGGGGCGCCAGGCGGAGTTCGGCTCGAGCACGTCGTCGGGATCCGCCGCCTCGGCCTGCGCCCGGGAGTAGAACCCCAGGTCCACCTGAGGCACGCGCTCGAGCGGTCGGCGGCGCGCCTGCAGCTGCACCAGGGGTGTGATCGCCTCGCGCTGGAACCTCGGGAGCTGGAACTCGAGCCAGGGACTGTTGAGCAGCACGGCGCTCGCCGCTCCCGGGTGCCGGTGCGCCCAGAGGCTGAGAACGAGCCCGCCCGTCGAATGTCCGAGCAGCACGAGGCGGCGGCCCGGCCCGATCTGATCGAGGGCGGCCCCGATCTCTTCGTCATAGGTGCGCAGGTCGGCCACGTAGCCGGCCGTCTGCCCCTCGCGCAGGCTGCGCCCGTACTTGCGCAGGTCGAGGGCGAAGAACCGGGCGCCGCGGGCCGTGAAAGTGCGCGCGAGGCGCTTGTGGAAGAAGTAGTCGGACCAGCCGTGCACGTACAGCACGTCGATGTCTTCGAGCGATCGTCGCCGGAGCCACCGCCTCTTCGGCAGCGCGCGCACGAGCGTAGCAACGACCTCCCCCTCCTCGTCCGGCGCGAGCGGCAGAGTGAGCTGCTCGAACTCATCGCCCAGCACGTCCGGCGTCCACTCTCCTGCCATGGAATCAGAATAGGACGCCGGCTCGTCGCCGTGCTGTGAGGCGAGAATGGTCAGATGCACACGTTCGACCTCGACCGCATCGGCGCCGGGCTCACCGTCGCCGGCTCCCGCACCGCGCTCGAGCGCGCGATCGCCACCGGCGCCGCGGTCGTCGTCGCTCCTCCGGGCACCGGCAAGACGACATTCGTGCCGCCCCTCGTGGCGGAGCAGCTGGCCGATCGCCCCGGCCGCGTGCTCGTCACCCAGCCGCGCCGCGTCGCGGTTCGCGCGGCCGCCCGGCGCATCGCCGAGCTCGACGGCTCACCGCTCGGCGGCCCGAGCGGCTTCACGGTGCGCGGCGAGCGGATCGTCTCCGCCGAGACGCGCATCGAGACCGTCACCCCCGGCGTGCTGCTGCGCCGCCTGCTGAGCGATCCAGGTCTCGACGGCGTCTCCGCCGTCGTGCTCGACGAGGTGCACGAACGATCCGTCGACGGCGATCTCCTGCTCGGGCTGCTCACCGAGGTCGCGTCGCTGCGCGAGGATCTGGTGCTCGTCGCCATGTCGGCGACGCTCGACGCGGGTCCGCTGGCCGACCTTCTCGGCGCCGTCGTCGTGGACATCCCCTCGGCGCTGCATCCCTTGGACACCGCGTATGCGCCGTGTGCGTCCCCGCGGCTCGGTCCGCGGGGCGTGACGCGCGAGTTCCTCGATCATCTCGCGGCGACCGCGGTTGCGGAGCAGCGCGCGGCGGGTCACGACGCGCTCGTGTTCGTGCCCTCCGCGCGCGACGTCGACGAGGTCGTGCGGCGCGTACGGGACCGGACGGACGGTGCCGACGTACTCCCGCTGCACGGCCGGCTCGGCGCCGAGGCCCAGGAACGTGCGACATCGGGGCGCATCTCCCCCGCAGACCCGCCGCGCATCGTCGTCAGCACCGCCCTCGCGGAGAGCTCGCTCACGGTTCCCGGCGTACGGCTCGTGATCGATGCGGGGCTGTCGCGAGAGGTGCGGCGCGACCAGGCCCGCGACATGTCGGGGCTCGTCACCGTCAGCGCCTCGCGGGCGAGCGCCGATCAGCGGGCGGGCCGCGCGGCGCGGCAGGGACCCGGACGCGTGGTTCGGGCATATACGGAAGCCGAGTTCGCCGCGTTCCGCGCCGCGTCGGACCCCGAGATCGCCTCGGCCGATCTGACGGATGCCGCCCTGCTGCTCGCGGTCTGGGGAACGCCGGAGGCCCAGGGGCTTCCGCTGCTCACCGCGCCCCCGCCCGAGGCCATGTCCCGCGCGACGTCAGCGCTGCGTGAGCTCGGGCTCGTCGATCAGACCGGCCGCGCCACGGACCTCGGCGCGCGCGTGGCCCGCATGCCGGTGGGCGCCAGGCAGGCCCGCGCGCTGCTGCGCACACCGACCGACCCGATGGATGCCGCCGAAGTCGTCGCCGCGATGTCGGGCGACCACCGAGATCCCGGCGCGGATCTCGGTGCCCTCGTCCGATCGCTCCGCCGCGGCACGGCGCACGGGTCGAGCGGATGGCGGCGCGAGGTGAAGCGGCTGCAGCGCCTCGCCGTGGGATCCGCGGACCCTTCCGAGCGGCGGACGGCGTCCGACGCGCCGGGCATCGTGGCGGCGCTCGCGCGACCCGAGTGGATCGCGCGGCGCGTTTCCCCGGGATCGCGCACCTATCTGCTGGCGAGCGGAACGCGCGCCGCGCTCCCGGTCGGGTCGAGCCTCATCGGATCCGAGTGGATCGCCGTCTGCGAGGTGCAGCGCGCCGAGGGTGCGGCGGCCGACGGCACGGGCGCGGTGATCCGTCTCGCGGCGGCGCTCGCTGAAGACGACGCATGTGCGATCGGCGGGCCGCACGCGACGCGCGTGAGCCGGATCGAGGAGGGACGCGTGCGGGTGCGGGAGGAGCAACGGCTCGGTGCGATCGTGCTCTCGTCGACGCCGGCGCGCCCGCGTGCGGAGGACACGGGAGCGGCCCTCGCCGCCCACATTCGGCAGAACGGTCTCGGCGTGCTGCCGTGGCCGGAGAAGGCGACGTCGCTCCGCACCCGTATCGGGCTGATCCATCGAGAGCTCGGAGCCCCGTGGCCCGATGTCTCCGACGATGCGCTGCTGTCGGCGCTCGACGACTGGTTGGGAAGCGCCCTCAACGCATCGTCGTCGCTCGCGGCGCTCGATCTGACGTCGGCGGTCCGCGGCCTGCTCCCGTGGCCCGAGGCGGCGCGCCTCGACGAGCTCGCACCGGAGCGCCTCCCCGTGCCCTCGGGATCGAGCGCGCGGATCGAGTACCCGGCGGATGCCGACGGGCGTCCGCGCGTCGCCGTCAAGCTCCAGGAGGTCTTCGGGCTGGCCGAGACGCCGCGCCTCGTGGACGGACGCGTCCCGGTGCAGTTCCACCTCCTCTCCCCCGCACGGCGCCCGCTCGCCGTCACGGAGGACCTCGCCTCGTTCTGGGACGGCGCGTACCGCGAGGTGCGCAAGGAGATGCGCGGCCGATATCCCAAGCACCCGTGGCCGGAGGATCCGTGGACGGCACCCGCGACCGCCCGCACGACGAAGCGCATGCACGAGGCGTGAGGGCGGAGCGCATCGGGATCCGAATCCTTCACGTTTGCACAACGCGCGGTGCCATACTGCGCGACTCGGGTGATACTGGGGGCATGGCGAGAGCGAAGATCATCGGAGTTGCGGCAGCGTCCGTTCTGCTGCTCGCGGGCTGTGCGACCACGACGTCCGGAGGCGGCGACGGGGGCGCGGAGCCGTCGCCCGTCGCGACGGCGAACACCGACGGCAGCTACAGCGTCTCGACGCTCGTTCCCTACACCGTGCTCGACGACCCCGAGAGCGGCGATGATCCGCAGCTCTGCATCGGCGCGGTCGCCGAGTCGGCACCGCCGAAGTGCTCCGGCATCGTGCTCACGGGGTGGGACTGGGACGCCGTCGAGGGCGACTACGAGGAGCAGAACGACGTGCGCTGGGGCCTGTTCACGGTCGAGGGCGACTACTCGCCCGACGATGAGACGCTGGCCGTCACGTCGGTCGACACCGATGCCACGGACGAGCTCCCCATCGCCCCGACGTGCGAGGGCGACGACTGCGTGCAGCCGACCGACGATCTGAAGGACATCGCGAGCGAGATCATGTCGTCGGAGCCCGGAGTGCTCTCGTCCACCGTCGACGGGTTCGGCACGGTGAACGTCAGCGTCACATTCGACGACGGAAGCCTGCAGAACTCGCTCGACGAGCAGTACGGCGCGGGCGTCGTCGAGGTCACGTCGGTCCTCGTGCCGACGGACTCCTGACCGCGCAGCCCGCACGCGCGCACCGCAGATCCTGCCGCCGCACCCGATCCCGCGCGGCGCGAGGGCAGATGATCGACCAGGGGTCTTCCCTCGGCCGCGCATCCGGCCCTACGCTGTGCACATGAAGCGCTCCGTCTCGGACAAACTGCAGATCAGCCCGCACACCGAAGTGCTGCTGCGCGGATCGCGTGCGCAGCTCGCGCTTCTGGGTCCCCTTCCCGACGGCGTCACGGTCGTCGACGGCATCGACCGCGATACCGAGGGAGTGATCGTCGCGTTCCTCGACGACAGGGCGTCGCTCGACGCGTTCCTCGCAGAGAGCGCCCCGAACGTGTCGTCCTTCAGGGCGGCGTGGATCTGCTATCTCAAGGGCGGCCGCGCCGACATCAACCGAGACAGCATCTGGGAGGCCATCGGCGAGCACGGCCTCACGCTCGTCGCCAACGTCTCGATCGACGACGTGTGGTCGGCGGTGCGGTTCAAGCGGCTCTGATCCGCCGAGGCATCAGTCGCCGAGAATCACCAATCGGCCGGTGGCACGGGTCATCGCGACATAGCGATCGACGGCGCCCTCGATGCCGTCACCGAGCGCAGACGGCTCGACGAGCACGACGAGATCGAATTCGAGCCCCTTCGATCCGGCTGCCGTCAGCGCCGTGACCCGGGGAAGATCGGGAACGTCAGAGGCGCCGATCACGCAGGCGACGCCCTCATCGCTCGAGGCGAGCCAGTCGTCCAAGACGTCCCGCAACTCGGAGACGCGACCGCGGCGCACCGGCACGCCCGACGACCGGACCGATGTCGGAACGTTGGCGTCCGGCACCGCCTCCCGGATCACCGGCTCCGCCTCGGCCATGATCTCCGACGGGGTGCGGTAGTTGATCGAGAGCGGAGACACCGTCGCCCGCCGGATCCCGACCGCCCCGAGCCGATCGGCCCAGCTCTCCGAGAATCCGCGGCGCGCCTGCGCGCGGTCGCCGACGATCGTGAAGCTCTTCGACGGACAGCGACGGATCAGCATGCGCCATTCGGCGTCCGTCAGCTCCTGCGCCTCATCGACGATCACGTGAGCGAAGGGCCCCGCCAGTTCGTCGGTCGGCAGCACCGGGAGTGCGCCCTCATCGATCAGCCGCTCCTGCATATCGGCCGCACCGAGCATCAGGGAGACGCCCTCGCCGTCCTCGTCGGCGTCCGAGAGGTAGTCGACGACGCTCTCGATGCGCTCTCGCTCCGCGTCCAGCGCCCGGTCGTGCGCCCGGCGTCGTGCGGTCGCCGCGGGATCGCCCATGAGATCGCGCGCCGCATCGATCAGGGGAATATCGGCGAGCGTCCACGCGGCGCCGTCCTCGCGCTGCAGCAGATCCACCTCGTTCGGCGTCAGCCACGGGGCGTGACGCGCGAGCAGGGCGCGCGACGTCCAGAGCGCAGCGACGAGCCGCGCCGGATCCAGCATCGGCCACGCACGGTCGAAGACCTCGCGCAACCCGGTGTGCGTCTCGAGCTCGCGGCGCGCGAGGTGCGGCGGCATCTCCGTGACTTTCGCCGTGAGGATCTCGAGCAGTTCCTCCCACACGAGATCCTGCGCGTCGTTGTGCGGGGTGCCGTCGTCGGCGGCTTCGAACGCCTCTGCCCATTCCTCGGGCTCGATCTCGATGTCGGCCCACGAGGTCGGGATGACGATGGGCTCCGCGGGCGGGCGCTCGTACCCGCGCACGATCCCGGCGATCGCCACCTCGAAGCGCACGGATCCCTTGAGCGACGCGACCCGCGGATCGGTCTCGGGGGCCGCGTGCTCTCCCTCGACGGTAAGCCGACCGAGCGTCGCGACCGCGACGCTGTGCTCGCCGAGGCTCGGAAGCACGTCATCGACGTACGAGAGGTATCGATCGTTCGGCCCGACGAACAGCACGCCGCCGCCCCCGCGCTGCGAGATGCGCTGGTCGGCGTACAGCAGATATGCGGCCCGGTGCAGTGCGACCACCGTCTTCCCTGTGCCCGGGCCGCCGTCGACGACGAGCGCGTCGTGCGCGTGCGCGCGGATGATGGCGTCCTGATCCGCCTGGATCGTTCCGAGCACATCGCGCATCTGCGACGAGCGGGTCGCGCCGAGAGCGCGGATGAACGCCGACTGATCGTCGAGTGCGACGTCGTGCTCGCGGGCGTCCGGATCGAAGACTTCGTCCCAGAAGTCGACCACGCGGCCGAGCTTCCAGCGGAACCGGCGTCGCATCACGAGGCCCATCGGGTTCTGGTGCGTCGCGCCGAAGAACGGCTCGGCCGCCGGCGCGCGCCAGTCGATCAGCAGGCGTTCGCCCTCGGGCGAGACGAGACCCGTGCGGCCGATGTACAGGGTCTCGCCGTCCTGCGTCACGACTTTGCCGAGGCAGAGGTCCACCGCGAATCTCCGCAGCATCGTCTGCCTCGCGACGAGGCCATAGACCGCGATGTCCCGATCCATCGCGTCCTGCCCGTCACCGTCGCTCCTCCGCGCGTCCGCGAGGCGCCGTTCGACGTCCTCCTGGGCGGCGATGAGCGCACGGTCGATCTCCGCGAGTCGGGCCTCGTCGGATCCGATCACCGCCGGGTCGGACTTTGCGGCGAGATTCTGCGGCAGGGCGAACACGGAGGAGATCACGGTCATCCATTCTCTCGAACTCGCCCTGCGGTCGCTCCGCCTTCTGCGCCTTCGGTCGCGATTCCCAGCCGAACGGCCCCGATGCGCCAGGATGGGCACATGACGACTGCCGACGATCGACTGGGGCGCCGCCTCGACGAACAGCTCGACGAGTTCCAGCGCGCCGAGAGCAGCCCGCACTTCCGCGTGGACATCGAGAGGATCCGCTTCTCGCCGTACTTCTCACGGCTCTCGGCCGTGACGCAGGTCATCGCGCAGTCCGGCGCGGGTCTCGCGGTGCACAACAGGCTCACCCACTCGGTGAAGGTCGCCGCCGTCGCCCGCGCGATCGCGATGCATCTGCACCGCGATGAGGGGCCCATGGGGCGGCTCGTGGAAGAGCTCGGGGGATGCCATCCGGTGGTCGTGCAGGCCGCCGCCAGCGCGCATGACATCGGACATCCGCCATTCGGTCACCTGGGCGAGCAGACGCTCGACCGGCTCGCCCGCGATCGATTCCGCCTGCTCGAGGGGTTCGAAGGCAATGCGCAGACCTATCGCATCCTGACCCGGCTCGACGAGTACGACACCCCCGGTGTCGGGCTGAACCTCACGCGGGCCGTGCGCAGCGCCGTGCTGAAGTACCCGTGGCGGCGCGGGGAGGGCGGCGAACGGCGCGGGGCGGCGAGCAACAAGTTCTCGATGTACGCCGTCGATCTGGCGGATGCCGACGATGCGCTCAGTGCCTATCCCTCGATCGCGACGGGGCAGCAGACGGTCGAGTGCTCGGTCATGGACATCGCCGACGACATCGCGTACTCGCTGCACGACCTCGACGACTTCTATCGCGCGGGACTGCTGAATCAGGCCACGATCGCCGGTGAGTTCCGCGCGTGGCGGCGCGACGTCGCAACGCTGCGCACGATGCACACCGATGCCCTGAAGGTGCAGACCCGTGTGCCCGGTCATTCGCTCGAGCTGCTGTGGCGCCGCCTCGAGCATCGCGATCCGTGGATCGCCGACAGCGACGCCTTCGACGCCGCCGTCGCGCGCGTGACGGACGAGGTCGTCGACGGGCTGCTGACGGTTCCGTTCGACGGATCCCTCTCCGCCGATCGCGCGCTCGCCCGCTTCACGTCGGGCTGGATCCGGCACCTGCAGTCGTCGGTCGAGGTGCACCGGGATCCGGCCCACCGCTCGGGCCACGTCAGCCTCGATCGCACGGCATGGCACGAGGTGGCCGTGCTGAAGTTCCTCCACGAGCGCTTCATCCTCGACCGCGCCGACCTCGCGGTGTATCAGCGCGGTCAGGCCACCGTGCTCGAGCGCCTCGTCGATGGGCTCGCCGCGTGGCTGGACGATCCCCACGACGTCCGGCGCGCGCCCCGGCGGCTCGTCGATCTCGTCCAGCTGGCCACCGAGGACTATCTGGGGCTGCGGGCCGAGCGGCCCGAGCTGCTGTCGACGACGAGCGAGACCGAGCTGCATCGTCGCGCCGTCGGTCGCGGAGTCATCGACTACGTCTCGTCGCTCACCGACGCGCAGGCGACGCATCTCGATGCGCTCCTCGCCGGCCGCACGGAGCGATTGTGGGATGCCGGGCAGGGCCTCTGATCACATCTCAGCCATACCCGCGTTGTGAAGATCGAGCCCTGCGGGCATAGACTTGCCGCCGGACTTGGTCTGTGTCACGGATAATGTGCGCGGGCGCTTCGAAGGCGAGCACGTTCAGCCCCACAAGGGCGGACACGATCTCCCGCGGCCTCGTCCTCGTCGACCGCCAGGCGGTTCCCCGCGCTCCGCGCGCAGAAAGGACTTCAATGCTCGATTCCAACCTTCAGGCCACGCTTGATGGCGTCCTCGCCCGCAACCCGGGCGAACCCGAGTTCCATCAGGCCGTTCACGAGGTCTTCGATTCTCTCGCCCTCGTGCAGGAACGTCACCCCGAATACAACGACAAGGCGATCCTGACGCGGCTGTGCGAACCCGAGCGCCAGATCATCTTCCGCGTGCCGTGGGTGGATGACCGTGGCGAGGTGCAGGTCAACCGCGGGTTCCGCGTCGAGTTCAACTCCGCGCTCGGCCCGTACAAGGGCGGCCTTCGGTTCCGCGGCAACGTGAACCTCGGCATCGTGAAGTTCCTCGGTTTCGAGCAGATCTTCAAGAACTCCCTCACCGGTCTTCCGATCGGCGGCGGCAAGGGCGGCAGCGACTTCGACCCGGCCGGGAAGTCCGACGGCGAAGTCATGCGCTTCTGCCAGTCGTTCATGAGCGAGCTCTACCGCCACATCGGCGAGTACACCGACGTGCCCGCGGGCGACATCGGCGTCGGAGCGCGCGAGATCGGGTACCTCTTCGGCCAGTACAAGCGCCTCACGAACAAGTACGAGTCGGTTCTCACCGGCAAGGGCCTCGATTGGGGCGGATCCCTCGTGCGCACCGAGGCGACGGGCTACGGTGCCACGATCTTCGCGCAGGAGATGCTGAGCGCGCGCGGCACCAGCCTCGAGGACCGCAAGGTCTCGGTGTCGGGATCCGGCAACGTGGCGATCTACGCGATCGAGAAGGTGCGCCAGCTGGGCGGCATCGCGATCACCGCGTCCGATTCGACCGGTTACGTCGTGGACGAAGACGGCATCGACCTCGACCTGCTCAAGCAGATCAAGGAGGTCGAGCGCGGCCGCATCAGCACGTACGCCGAGCGGCGCGGCGGACGGTCGCGGTTCATCGAAGGCGGATCCGTCTGGGACGTGCCGGTGGATGTCGCGCTCCCCTGCGCGACGCAGAACGAGCTGCACGAGAAGGACGCGAGGACCCTCGTTGCGAACGGCGTCATCGCCGTGTCGGAGGGTGCCAATATGCCCTCAACGCCTACGGCCGTGGAGGTCTTCCAGGAGGCCGGCATCGCTTACGGTCCCGGCAAGGCGGCGAACGCGGGCGGCGTTGCGACCAGCGCGCTCGAGATGCAGCAGAATGCCTCGCGCGACACCTGGTCGTTCGAGTACACCGAGGAGCGCCTCACCGACATCATGAAGGGCATCCACCAGAACGCCCTCGAGACGGCCGAGGAGTTCGGCCGTCCCGGCAACTACGTGGTGGGGGCGAACGTCGCGGGCTTCCGCAAGGTCGCCGACGCGATGATCGCCTTCGGCGTGATCTGACCGGATCGTCAGACGATCGTGGCCGGTGGGATTGCTCCCACCGGCCACTGTCGTCCTCAGGCCGAGATCACTCGGCGGGCAGCACCAGGTCCTGACCCGCGAAGATGAGGTCGGGGTTCGACACATCCTCCTGGTTCACGGCGAACAGGCCGAGCCAGCCGCTCGAGATGTCGAGCTCGTCGGCGATCTTCGCGAGCGTGTCGCCCGACTCGATCGTGTAGGTGTCATCCGACGCCTCGACCTCGGGCAGGTCGTAGGCAGGCGCCTCGGGCTCGGGCGCCGGTGCGGGCTCCTCCGCAGGGGCGGGCGCTTCGGCGGGCGCCTCAGCCGGCGCAGGCTGCTCGGCGGCCGGTGCCTCCGCGGGGGCGGGCTCCTCCGCCGGCGCCGGCTCTTCAGCGGGTGCCTCGCGAGGCTCGGCCCCGCCGGTCGCCCCGATCTGCGCCGAGCAGCTCGGCCAGGCGCCCCAGCCCTGCGTCGCGAGCACGTTCTCCGCGATGCGGATCTGCTCCTCGCGCGACGCGTCGGCGGGGTTTCCGACGCCGCCGTTGGCCTCCCACGTGGGAAGCGAGAACTGCAGGCCGCCGTAGTAGCCGTTACCCGTGTTGATCGCCCAGTCTCCGCCGGACTCGCACTGTGCGAGCGCGTCCCACGTCGCGTCGTCGGCGGCGTTCGCGGCCGTCGGCACGAGCGTGACCGCCGCAGCGATCGCCATAATGCCGGAGGCGATCGCACCGCCGCGGGCGAGGCGGCGCTGGGGGGAAACGGTGGGGGTGGTCGTGTTCTGGTCCACTGCGAACTCCTCGGCCTCGTCTGCACGCAGATCCTGCGCGTCGCCGCCCGACCGTGCTCTCGACATCATGGAGCGAAGGACACTGGGGCGGCTCAGACGGCCGTCCTTCGCGGTCAACGGCCCACCCTACGCCAAGATCACGAACAGATAACAAACGCGGTCAGCAACTTGACAGCGGGCACTCCGTGAACGTTGCGGTTCATGATGACCGTCGGGCCATGAGATTGCTCAGCCCGGCGGTCATAGTCATCGATGCGGCGGGTCTTCCCCTATTCTTCGATGCTCACGAGCATGAACTGGGGCAGATCGTCGGTCCCGACCTGCATCACGCCCGACGGCACGAGCCGCAGCTGATAGTCCGTCATGAAGCCGTCCAGCAGGCCCTCGCCCGCCTCCGCGCTCGTCGCCGCATCGGTCAGCGGGCAATGCTCCGCCGTTCCCCTGTCGACGATCGCGGCGTCCGTGATCCCCTCCGCCGCGGAGCCGTCGGCGGGCGAAAGGGTCACGTGCGTGACGCACAGCCCTTCCGCTTCGAGGCCCGGCGACGTGAGCGGGAGCGGCATCGTGGCGCCGACCAGGAACACGTCGTCGCCGTGCGCGTCGGGATCGCTCAGGATCTGCGTCAGGAGCGCGGCGTCGGTGACCACCGGCTCCGCTCGTGCGGCCCCGGCGAGAGCCTCCTCCATCCACGCCGATCTCTCCAGCAGCGCATCCTGAGCGGCCTGCTCCTCGGCCTGCTCCGCCTGCACCCGCTCTTCATCGCGCTGAATCATCGCCTGGATCTGGTGCTCCGCGATGATCCCGAGCACGAGCAGCGCGCTCATGAGGAGGAACACGAGCCCGCTCACCACCAGCCCCGTCACAGACAGGCCCGTGTGGTGAGCCTTCCTCAACGACACGATCGCGAGAGCGGCGCCGACTGCCGCGATCACGATCCCGGCGGCCATGAGCGCAGTGCGCATGCTGTACTCCGCCGGGATGAGGGCCACGACGAACCCCGCGACGCCGGCGAGGATCGACGCGAGCCCGATCCAGACGGGTCCGCGGGGCGCGTGTCCTGCAGGGCCGGGGTCGGCGTTCGGCGGTTCGGTCGCGGCGATGGCCGCCCCCTGCTCGAGGTGCGTATGCTGCGGTGAAATTCCGCGATCGGCGTCGCTCATACTGTTCGTCATCCCCCGGTGCGGAGCGGCCGGCGCCGCTCTTTCCTGCTCCGATCTTAACGGGAGGTGCGCAACCTGCATATCGGATGACGCGCACGCATCGTGCTCACGCCGGAACGATGTATTTGAACCCCACATGGGAGTCGGCGAAGCCCAAGCGCAGGTAGAACCGCCGCGCGTCGGCTCGCGATGAGTCGGACGTGAGCTGAACGAGACTCGCTCCGATCGCGCGCGCGGCGACGCCGGTCACCCACCTGATGAGCGCGCTGCCGATGCCCGCCGAACGGCGGTCGGGCGACACACGCACGGCCTCCACGAGGAGTCGGGTCGCTCCCTCGCGCGACATGCCGGGCAGGCTGGTGAGCTGAAGGGTGCCGACGACCTCGCCGCCGGACTCGACCGCGACGAGCAGGTCGTTGCGGGCGTCCTCCACGATCTCCGCGAACGCCCTCTCGTAGTCCGCACGCTGCGCCGAGTCGGTCCCGTCTGCGCGCGCCTGGCTGATCTCGTCGTCGCGGAGCAGCTCCACCACGGCATCGAGATCATCGTGCGTTGCGCGCCGCACCTGGATCTCGCCAGCGCGCGATTCGACGACGGCGGGCAGCAGCAGGGAGGCGATCATGCGCCGATCATGGCACAGATCGTGCGTCGGGCGGAGC
>DXAM01000101.1 GCA_019117025.1 Candidatus Microbacterium stercoravium
GAGAGCGTGCGCGCCGGCATCGAGAAGGCGGCGGCCGACCTCGGCGGCATCGACATCGTGGTGAACAACGCGGGCATCGGGGCGCAGGGCAGCGTCGAGGCCAATGACGACGATGAGTGGCACCGCGTGTACGACGTCAACGTCGTGGGCGCCGTTCGCGTCACGCGCGCGGCGCTGCCGCACCTGCGCAGGTCGAACGCGGCCGCGATCGTGAACACCTGCTCGATCGCCGCGACGGCCGGCCTGCCGGAGCGCGCCCTCTACGGCGCGACGAAGGGGGCGATCCAGTCGCTCACGCTGCACATGGCGGCGGATCACCTGCGCGAGGGGATCCGCGTCAACTGCGTGAACCCCGGCACCGCCGACACCCCGTGGGTCGGGCGGCTGCTCGACTCGGCTCCGGATCCCGCGGCCGAGCGCGCCGCCCTCGGCGCGCGACAGCCGCACGGCCGCCTCGTGCAGCCGGAGGAGGTCGCCGATGCCGTCGCGTACCTCGCGAGCCCCCGCGCGAGCTCGACGACGGGCGTCTCGCTCGCGGTCGACGGCGGGATGCAGGGCCTGCGCCTGCGCTCGGAGTAGGAAGACCACAGCGCCCGAGGCCCCGCGAACGGGTCCTCGGGCGCTGTACGGTCGGCCTACCGGGGGATGAGGCCCGAGGCCGCGAGCTCCGCCCACAGGGCCTCGGGAATCTCGAGGCGCATCCACTCGGCGTTCTGTCGGATCTGCTGCGGGCGGCTGCTGCCGGCGACGACCGACGCGACCGGGCCGATGCGGCGGGTGTACTGCAGCGCCGCCGCGGGCAGCGGCACGCCGTGCGCGCGGCAGACGTCGGCGATCCGCACCGCCTTGTCGAGCACCTCCGACGGCGCCTGGCCGTACTCGTATCGCGCGTTCGCGTCGGGGCGGTCGCGGGCGAGCAGCCCCGAGTTGAACACCGACGCCGTGACGATGCCGGTGCCGGTGCGCTCCGCGGCGGGGACGACCTCGTCGAGCGCGGGCTGTTCCAGCAGCGTGAGGCGCCCGGCCACCATCAGCGCATCGAGGCCGCCGGATGCCGCGCCGCGGGCGAGGATCGCCGTGTCCATGGATCCGACGCCCGCCGCCCGGATCACGCCCTCGCGCTTCAGCGCATCGAGCGCGATCGTGCCCTCGTCGAGGGAGGCCTCGGGCGAGGGCGACCGGTCGGGATCGTGCATGTAGGCGAGGTCGATGCGGTCGAGCCCCATGCGTTCGAGCGACTCGTCGATCGAACGGCGGATGCCGTCGGCCGTGTACGCCCACGCCCGCTTGACGACCGCCGGCACGTGGAAGTCGTTGTCGAGGTCGAGCTCGTCCGCGCCCTCGGGGTTCGGCACGAGCAGACGTCCGACCTTGGTCGACACGACGAACTCGTCGCGCGGCTTGGTGCGCAGGAAGTCGCCGAGGCGGCGCTCCGACCAGCCGAGGCCGTAGTGCGGGGCCGTGTCGAAGTAGCGGACCCCGGCGTTCCACGCCGCGTCGAGCACCTCGTGCGCCTCGTCGTCGGTGAGCGCGCGGAAGAGGTTGCCGATGTTCGCGGCGCCGTATCCGAGCGCCGGCAGCCGCAGGTCGGATCGGGGGGAGAGCGGCTCAGCCATGGAACTCGAACTCCGCCCTGCTCGCGGCGAGCATCTCCATGCCGTTGCCGGGCGTTGTGGGGGCGCGGTAGACGCCGCCCGAGACGTCGGTGGGGGTCACGAAGTGCTCGTGCAGGTGGTCGACGTATTCGATGACGCGGCCCTCGGTCGTGCCGGTGACCGCCACGAAGTCGAACATCGAGAGGTGCTGCACGGCCTCGCACAGGCCCACGCCGCCCGCGTGCGGGCACACCGGCACGCCGAACTTCGCGGCGAGCAGCAGGATCGCGATGTTCTCGTTGACGCCCGCCACGCGCGCGGCGTCGATCTGCAGCACGCTGAGGGAACCGGCCTGCAGCATCTGCTTGAACATGACGCGGCCGCCGGAGTGTTCGCCCGTGGCGACCGGGATCGGGGCGACGCCGCGGGCGATCGCGGCGTGCCCGAGCACGTCGTCGGGGCTCGTCGGCTCTTCGATCCAGGCGACGTCGAACTCGGCGAGGCGGCTCATCCACTCGATCGCCTCGGCGACGTCCCAGCGCTGGTTCGCGTCGGTGCCGATGCGGATATCGGGGCCGACGGCCTCGCGGGCGAGGCGCATGCGGCGCACATCGTCTTCGACGTCGCCGCCGACCTTGAGCTTGACCATCGAGAAGCCGTCTTCGACCGCCTCGCGGCACAGCCGCACGAGCTTCTCGTCCGAATAGCCGAGCCAACCGGGCGTCGTCGTGTATGCGGGGTATCCCTCGGCGAGCAGCTGCTGCTCGCGTTCGGTCCGCCCCGGCTCGGCGGCGCGCAGGATCTCGAGGGCATCCTCGCGCGTGAGGGCGTCGGTGAGGTAGCGGAAATCGACGAGGTCGACCAGCTCCTCGGGCGTCATGCGGGCGAGCAGCTGCCAGAGGGGCAGGCCGGCGCGCTTGGCCTTGAGATCCCACAGCGCATTGACCACCGCGCCGATCGCCATGTGCATGACGCCCTTCTCCGGGCCGAGCCAGCGCAGCTGGGAGTCCCAGACGAGCTCGCGCCAAAAGCCCCCCATGTCGTCGAGGATGGCCTCGACGTCGCGCCCCGCGAGGTGCGGCGTGA
Source organism: Candidatus Microbacterium stercoravium (assembly GCA_019117025.1). Taxonomy (GTDB): domain Bacteria; phylum Actinomycetota; class Actinomycetes; order Actinomycetales; family Microbacteriaceae; genus Microbacterium; species Microbacterium stercoravium. The sequence goes on from DXAM01000101.1 coordinate 2,682, forward strand.
GCGCACGGATCGCCGCGGTCTGCACGTCGTTGCCGCGGCCGATCGTGAACACGAAGCCGTGCCCCTCGTGGCCGTCTTCCGCATCCGTGACGACGCGCACGTAGGCGGCCGAGTAATCGGGGTCGGGGTTCATGGCGTCGGAGCCATCGAGGTGCTCCGACGTGGGAAACCGGATGTCGATGGTGTCGACACTGACTATCGCGCTCACGTGTTCTCCTTGGGGTCGCGTCCTCCCAGCGTAAACATCCGATGTCTGGAGCGCAATCGCCGCGCGGCACCCGTCACAGGTAACCTTGCGGATAATGAGGATCTCGCGACGGACGCTCTTTATCGGGGCCGGGGCAGGCGCCCTGTCGGTCCTTCTTGCGTCGTGCACGCCGGATGTCCCGCCGCGTCCCGGTCCGACGCGCAGCCCGGGGCCCACGGTGACGCCGACGCCCGTGGGCGAGGTTCCCGCACCGACATCGTTCTTCCGCACGGCGTGGGCGCAGGATCCCTTCGCGCGCGGCGCACGCAGCGTGACGCCCGCGGGGGCGACGGCGACCGACCGACAGGCCCTCGCAGCCGCCCTGATCGAGCGCGTCTTCTTCGCGGGCGAGGCGACGAGCGTGGAGCGGCCCGGCACGATCGCCGGCGCCATGCGCTCGGGGGAGCGTGCGGCGAGCGAGGTCAAGGACATCGCGGGCGACGGAGAGCGCATCGCCGTCGTCGGCGCGGGCGCGGCCGGCGCATCCGCTGCGGCCCGTCTCGTCGAGGCCGGCTTCGACGTGACGGTGATCGAGGCACGCGACTACGCGGGAGGCCGGCTCGCGACGCATCCGGACGACGAGTGGCCCGTGCCGCCGCAGCGGGGGGCATGGCTGCTCGGCGCCGACGACACCGAGGTGGCCTCGCGCATGGCCCTGCTCGGCGTCGGCGCCGTCGAGATCGGCGACCCCGTCGGCTTCACGCGAGACGGCGAGACGGACATCCCCTCGGCCGATCAGGTGGAGAAGGCGCTCGCCGCGGTCGCGAGCGACATGTCCGACCGCACGATCGCCGATGCGCTCGCCGAAGCGGGCGTCGACGGATCCCCTGAGCTCACCTCGGTGCTCGCGTCGCTGTCGGCGATGACCGGTATTGATCCGACCACTGCGTCGAGCTGGTTCGCTCCCGGCATGCCGGGCGGATCCTATGACGCGCTCGTCAGCGACGTGGCGCCGTTCGTCGAATCGGTGCTCGGCGATCTCGAGGTGACCCTGTCGACGGTGGTGTCGAACGTGACCTACGACGACAAGGGCGTCAGCCTGCGCCTCGCGTCAGGCGAGTCGCTGACCTTCGACCGAGTGGTGCTCACGGTGCCGCTCGGCGTGCTGCAGGCGGGCGGGATCGAATTCAACCCGCCGCTGCCGTTCGCGCATCGCGGTGCGATCTCGACCCTCGAGATGGGGCACATCGAGTCGGTCTGGCTCCGATACGAGACGCCGTTCTGGTCGACGAACGCCGGCATCTGGCACATCATCGGGCCGGTCAGCCCCACGCCGACTCCGGCACCCAGCCCGTCGCCGGGCGAAGATCCCGCGCCCGACGTCACGATCCGCACCTGGATCAACCTCATGCCCGCGACCGGAGAGCCGATCCTCGTCGGCCTCGTCGGCGGCGAGGTTGCGCGCACGATGGCCGACCTCAGCGACGACGAGGTGTTCACGCTCGCCGCGACCTCGCTCGCGCCGTTCACGGA
>DXAM01000102.1 GCA_019117025.1 Candidatus Microbacterium stercoravium
GTGCTGGCTGTGAGCCACCACCGCGCGCGACTGCGAAGAGTACGATTCATCGTGACATCTCCCTTAAAGGGTCGAGTTTTCCTGCATGGGATGTGTTGATGCGATCGGGTCATCCGCGCGCCGCTGCAACGGCTTGTGCGTGGTGGCCCGATCGTCTTCGGCCCCGACGGGCGGGGACGTCTGTGACGCGTGTTCTATCGGCGATCAGCCAAAAGATGCGCGCTGATCGCGGGCTATCGGCTGAGAGATTCGCCGAGCGCGAGATTTCGCGAGCGGATCGGGGCGCGTGATCGGGCTGGCCGTGGTGGATTCCTGCAATGCATCGCTCGCACTCCTCATGTGACTTCTCTGTCACGAGCACCGCAGCATTACGATGCCCGCCCCCACGAAAGAACGTACGGACACTTATGACGACTGTCAAGCAAAAGATGCCGGTGGCTCACCGAACATATCGGTGAGCGAGCGGAGAAAAGGCGCGATCAGGGCGCGGATCCTCGGTCAGCGGGCGAGAATCGTGGCGACGAGCCCCTCGGCTGTGTCGCGTTTGCTGCCGACGACGTCGGCGACGGTCTCGTCGCGGTCGTCGACGATGAGCAGCCGGTTGTCGTCGCGCTCGAAGCCGCGTTCCCAGCCGACCTCGTTGGCGGCCAGCAGGTCGCATCCCTTGCGGCGGCGCTTGCGGATCGCCCGTTCCGCGAGCGTGGCTTCGCCCGGCGTCTCCGCGGCGAATCCGACGATCGTCTGATCCGCCCCCTTCGACGCGGAGATCTCGGCGAGGATGTCGGGCGTGGGAACGAGCCGGAGCGTGAGCGTGCCGTCGGTGTCCTCCTTGCGCAGCTTCTCCTGCGCGACCTCGGCCATGCGGTAGTCGCTCACGGCCGCCGCCATGACGACGACGTCGGCATCGCGCACCCGCCCGATCACGGCCTCCCGCAGCTCCTCGGTGCTCGACGCGCGCACGACCCGCACGGACCCGCCATGCGCGGCGTTCCCGTGACGCGAACGGATGTCACCCGCCGCGGAAGCGTGCTTTCGCGTCACCTGAGCGAGCACCGCAGGATCCAGGTTGACCGCCACGAGCGTCACGTCGGCGCCCCGCCGGGCGGCGGCGAGCGCGACTTCGACGCCCTGACGTCCGCTCGAGCGGTTGCCGATGTAGCGCACGGGATCCAGCGGCTCGCGGGTTCCTCCCGCGGTCACGAGCCAGCGCTGACCGGTCGCGGGTCCCTCCGGCCCGGCCGGCTCCTCGCGCAGCTCGCGGGTGACGGCCTCGTGGATCTGCTCGGGCTCCATCATGCGGCCGGGTCCGGTGTCGCCGCCGGTCAGTTCGCCTGAGACCGGGCCGATCATGTGTACACCGCGGGAGATGAGCGTGTCGATGTTCGCCTGCGTCGCCGGGTGCTGCCACATCTCGGTGTGCATGGCGGGCGCGATCATCACGGGCGCCGTCGTCGCGAGCAGCGTGGTGCCCAGCAGGTCGTCGGCGAGACCCGCCGCCATCTTCGCGATGGTGTTCGCCGTCGCCGGGGCGATGACGATGAGGTCGGCCTGCTGCCCGAGCGCGACGTGCCGCACGCGCGCGACGTCGTCGTGCACGCTCGTGGTGACGGTGTTGCGGCTGAGCGCTTCCCACGTGGGGAGCCCCACGAACCGCAGCGCGTCGTCGGTCGGGATCACGTGCACGTCGTGGCCGTCCTTCACGAGCAGCCGCACGAGCTGCGCCGCTTTGTAGGCCGCGATTCCACCTGTCACACCGACGACGACGAACATGGTTCCCATCTTGTCACTACGCTGAGTCTCGATGTGCACCGTGATCATCCGCATTCCGCACGACGACGCCGCCGTGCAGCTCCTCGCCGTGCGCGACGAGGATCCCGGTCGTGGCTGGGATCCGCTCGGCGCGTGGTGGCCGGACCATCCCGGTGTCGTGGGGGTGCGCGACCGCCGCGCGGGCGGCGCGTGGCTCGCCGCCGAGCCGGCATCCGGACGCCTGGCGGTCGTGCTGAACCGCGAGGGCGAGCCCGACCTCCCGGACGATCGGATCCTCTCGCGCGGCGCCCTGCCGCTCGATGCCCTCGCGCAGGGGCCGCTCCCGGACCTCGAGCGCATGCGCGGCTTCAACCTCGTGACGGTCGACGAGACGGGCGCGAGCGTGACCTCGTGGACCGGATCCGTGCCGCTGGAGACGACGACGCTCGCGCCCGGCACCCACATGCTCGCGCACGACGGCGTCGACGATCCGCGCACCGCGCGCATCGCCGCCTGGCGCGAGGAGTTCGCCGCCGCCCCCTTCGACGAGTGGCCGGCGCTGCTCGCCCGCACGACGCAGGTCGGCGCCGATGACGACCGCGCGATCGTGCGCGACAACCGGGCGCACGGCTACCCCACGCTCACGACGATCGCGTGCCTCGCCGAGGTGCGCCCAGGGCGCGCCGATGTGCGGTACGCGGCGCTCAACGCGCCCGCCGAGATGCGCGCACCGCTCGACTTCGTGCCCGCGACGGGCGCCGATCCGCCGCGCGACGCGTAGCGTTGTGACAGGCGGGATCGCTCCCGACCCTTCCCTCAGCATCTGACAGGAGACCCCCATGCTCACCGTCAAGGCCTACGGCGCCACGTCCGCCACGGATCCGCTCGTCCCACTCGAGATCGAGCGCCGCGACGTCGGCCCGCACGATGTGCTGATCGCCATCCGCTACGCCGGCATCTGCCACAGCGACATCCACACCGTGCGCGAGGAGTGGGGGCCGATCACGTTCCCGCAGGTGGTCGGCCACGAGATCGTCGGCGAGGTGGCCGAGATCGGTTCGGCCGTGACGACCCACGCGGTGGGCGATCGCGTCGGCGTCGGCTGCATGGTCAACTCGTGCCGCGAGTGCGAGGAGTGCCGTGCGGGCGACGAGCACCTCTGCGAGAACGGCAATGTCGGCACCTACAGTTCGGTCGACGTCGACGGCACGATCACCCAGGGCGGCTACTCGACCCACGTCGTCGTGAACGAGGACTTTGTGCTGCGCGTTCCGACGGAGATCCCGTACGAGAAGGCCGCGCCGCTGCTGTGCGCCGGCATCACGACGTATTCGCCGCTCGCGACCTGGGGCGCGGGCGCAGGCAAGAAGGTCGCGGTCGTCGGCCTCGGCGGGCTCGGCCACATGGCGGTGAAGATCGCCGTCGCCATGGGCGCCGAGGTCACGGTGCTCTCGCGCACCGACGCGAAGAAGGACGACTCGCTCGCGTTCGGCGCCGCGCGGCACATCGCCACCGGTGAGGAGGGCGCGCTCGACTCGCTCAAGCGCTCCTTCGACATCATCATCAACACCATCAGCGCGCCGTTCGACATCGACGCCCATCTGCGCACGCTGCGCCCCCACGGCGCGCTCGTGAACGTGGGCCTTCCGCCCGAGGCGCTGCCGATGCACGTCGGATCCGTCGTCAGCGGCCGCAAGGTCTTCGCCGGGTCGAACATCGGCTCGATCAAGGAGACGCAGGAGATGCTCGACTTCTGCGCCGAGCGCGGCATCGCCCCCGAGACCGAGCTCATCCCGGCCGACCGGATCAACGAGGCGTACGACCGCACGGTCGCCGGCGACGTGCGCTACCGCTTCGTGATCGACACCGCGACGCTGTAACGCCGCAGCATGACGACGGCAGATCCGGCCCGGTCCCGCATATTCTGCGGGCCGATCCCGGGAAACTCGGTGATCTGCCGTCGTCGTGCGCCTCAGCCCGTCGCGTCGGCGTAGCGGGCCGCGGCCGTCGCGACGCGGGTCTGGTAATCCAGCGTGTCGTTGTACGACCGGATCGCGCGGATCCACGTCTCGTCCGTCTCGAGCGTGCCGTCGAGGCGGCACAGATAGCGGGCCGTCGTGGCTGCCGCGTCGTCGATGTTGTGCGGATCCGCGACGCCGTCGCCCGACACATCGACGCCCCAGATGCGCCACGTCTCGGGGATGAACTGCATCGGCCCCACGGCGCGGTCGTACTCGGTGTCGCCGTCGAACGAGCCGCCGTCGGTATCGCGGATCTCCATCGTGTCGTTCGTGCCGTCGAGAGGGATGCCGATGATCGCAGGGCGCGCGACGCCGTCGGCTTCGATGGATCCGCCGTGCAGCGTGCCGTGGTGGCTCTCGACCCAGCCGATGCCCGCGAGGGTGTTCCACCCGACCGCGCAGCCGTCGCTCTCGGCGCGCGTCGACGCCGCCACGTAGGCCGATAGGGCGCGGCGGGGGATCTGGGTCAGCTCGGCGGTGCGATCGAGCCACGCGTCATCGTTCGCGGGGGCGCTCTGCGGCGTCGCCACGGTCTCGATCGGCTCGGGCGTGGGCACGAGATCGTCCAGCCGGAAGGCGGGGCTGTCGATCGAGTTGATCAGCGCGGTCACGCCCACGACGCCGAGCGCCCCCACGCCGCCGATGAGCGCGAGGCCGCCGACCACGATCCCGATCGTCTTCTTCGCGCCCATTCCCCCGATTATCCCGGTCGCACATGTGCCCGAGCGGGGTACCGGGGCCGCGAGCCGTCACCCCTTCACGGATCCCGACATCAGGCCGCCGACGAAGTACTTCCCCAGCAGGATGTAGACGATCAACGGCGGCATCGACGCCAAGAGCGCGCCCGCCATCGAGACGCCGTAGTTCTGCAGCATCGCGCCGTTCGCCAGGTTGTTCAGGGCGAGGGTCACGGGGCCGTTCTGGCTCGAGGCGAAGAACACCGCGAAGAGATAGTCGTTCCACGCGTTCGTGAACTGCCAGATGAGCACCACGACGAAGCTCGGGATCGAGATCGGCAGGATCACCGACCAGTAGGTGCGCAGCATGCCGGCACCGTCGACGCGAGCCGCCTCGACGAGCTCGTGCGGCACCGACGCGTAGTAGTTGCGGAAGATGAGCGTCGTGATCGGGATGCCGTAGACGACGTGCAGCAGGATCAGCGACGGTACGCCGCTCGGCACGCCGGCGCCGATCACGAGCTGCGTGAGCGGGATCATCACCGCCTGGTACGGGATGAACATGCCGAACAGAATGCCGGCGAACACGATGTTCGCGCCCCGGAACGACCACCGCGACAGCACGAACCCGTTGAGGGATCCGAGCACCGACGAGATGATCGCCGCGGGGATGACCATCTGGAACGACCGGAGGATGGCGGGCCAGAGCGTCGTCCACGCCGCCTGCCAGTTGTCGAGCGTCCATTCCTGCGGCAGGGCCCATGCGCGCGTCGGCGCCGCGTCGCCCGGGGCCTTGAAGCTCGTCACGAGCAGCACGTAGACGGGGATCAGCACGATGATCACGAAGAAGATCGCGACGGCATAGCGGATCGTGCGCCACGTGGCGCGGCTCGCCGCCGCGCGGCCCACCGTGCTCGGAGGCGGCGCGGATCCCGATGTCGTGAGGAGGGCGGTCGTGCTCATCGCGCGTTCTCCTTGCGGTTCGTCCACCAGAGGTACGGAATGATCACGACGGCCACGAGCACGAGCAGCACCATGCCGACGGCCGCCGAGTTCGCGTAGTCGAAGCTGTTCTTGAACACGAACATGTCGACGGCCGGCACCTTCGTCTGGTAGTTCGCCGCCTTCGAGATCGACATGATCAGGTCGAACGACTTCAGCGACATGTGCCCGATGATCACGAGCGCTGACAGGGCGACGGGCGCGAGCTGGGGGAACAGCACGTGCCGGTACAGCTGCCACTCGGTCGCGCCGTCCATGCGGGCGGCCTCGCGCAGTTCGTCGGGGATCCCGCGGAACCCCGCGAGGAACAGCGCCATCACGTAGCCCGACAGCTGCCAGATCGCCGGGATCGCGATCGCGACGATGCCGAAGGTGATGTTGTTCCACCAGTTGTTCTGCAGCGCGTCGAGCCCGATCATCTGGAACAGGCGGTTCAGACCCGACGCGTTCTCGCCCTGGTTGCTGTTGAGCAGCCAGCGCCACACGACACCGCTCGCGACGAACGACACCGCCATGGGGAACAGATAGATCGCGCGGAACAGTCCCTCGCCCCGCGCGGGCCGCTCGAGGATCCACGCCCACATGAATCCCATCACCATCGCGCCGACGAGGAACACCCCGGTGAACAGCAGCAGGTTCATGATCGAGTGCTGGAAGTCGCTCGATCCGAGCAGACCGACGTAGTTGTCGAAGCCGACGAACGTCGTCGGCTGCTGGCCCGTCGCCTGCGCCGCCGTGTGGTTGTCGGTGATCGACGTCGTGATGTTCGCCGCGATCAGGCCGTAGACGAACACGGCCAGCACGATCAGCGACGGCGCGAGCAGCAGCAGCGGCGCGCCCACCTTGCGGATCCCCTTCATGCCTTGCCCCTTCCTCCTCGCTCGACGCACCCGGAGCCTTCCGGCCCCGGGTGCGCCCGAACGGTTCACGCGCCGGCGGCCGCCGCGAGCTCTTCCTGGAAGGTCGCGAGGTCGCTCGCGCCCGTCGTGAACTTGCTCGTCGCGTCGGTGATCTGGTTCAGCGTCGCGACCGGGCTGGCCGCGCCGTGCGCCAGCGACGAGACGATCGTGTCCTCTGCGAACGACGTGATCGCCGTCTGCTGGTACTCGCCGAACTCGCTCGTGTCGGCGTCGGTGCGCGCGGGGATGGATCCCTTCGCCTGGTTGAACGCGCTCTGCCCCTCGGCCGATCCGACCGTCTCGAGCCAGGCCTTCGCACCGTCGGGGTGCGGCGCGCCGACCGGCAGCGTGAAGCTGTCGGCGAGGAAGTCGAACACGCCGTCGGTGCCGGGAACCGGGAAGTAGACGTAGTCGCCAGGAGCCTCGAAGCCGGCCTCGGCGAACGATGCCTCGGCCCAGTCGCCCATGACGTTGAACGCGGCCTGACCGTCGATGATCTGCTGCGTCGCGTCGGGCCAGTCGAGGCCATCACGGTCGGTGTTGGTGAAGCCCATGAGCGTCTCGAAGTGCTCGAGGGCGTCGGTCACATCGGACCCGGTCCAGTCGGTGTCCCCCGACCACAGCCCTTCGTACCCCTCCGCGCCGAGGTCGGCCAGCAGCACCGTCTCGAGCAGGTTCACCTGCGTCCACGTGGTGGCGACCGACAGGGGTGTCTTGCCCGTCTCCTCGACCGCCTCCAGCGCCTCGATCCATTCATCGATGTCGGCGTACTCGGCCTCGGGGTCGAGGCCCGCTTCCTCCAGAACGCCCGGGTTCGCCCACACCACGTTGGCGCGGTGGATGTTGGCGGGGACCGAGTAGATCGCGCCGTCGACCGTGAGCCGATCGATGAGGTCCTCGGGGAACGCCTCGGTCAGCCCGAACTCCTCATACAGATCGGAGACGTCTTCGACCTGGGCGGCGTCGATGTAGTCCTGCAGCTCGGCGCCCGCGTGCGCCTGGAAGGTGTCGGGCGGGTCGCCGGCCTGCAAGCGCGACTGCAGCAGATCCTTCGCGGCGGATCCCGCGCCGCCCGCCACCGCGCCGTTGATGAACTCGACGTCGGGGTGCTGTTCGTCGAAGACCTCGACGAGTGCGTCCAGCCCCGCTTTCTCCGTTCCCGCGGCCCACCAGGTGAACACCTCGACTTCGCCGCCGGATCCCCCGTCGGAACCGCCATCGGTCGATCCGCCATCGGACCCGCCGGCGCAGCCGGCTAATGCCATACTCGCGGCGGCAATGCCCGCAGCCGCCGTCAGAACGCGCGTTCTTTTCATGTCGCTCTCCGCCTTCGTCGCCGGACTCCCCTGCCGCAACGTTGCGGCCGGGGTCGATCGTCAATGACGATCCGCGATGTCAGTCAACCGCTGCGGACGGGCACTGTCCAGCGTGACGCCTCAGTGGGGCACGGATCGTGATAGATCCGTGCCCCACTGAGAAAGAGAGCCGACCCTACATCTCCTCGTGAGTGTCGGGGTCACCGTCCCAAAGACGTCCGTGCTCGAGCGCGGAGATACGCGCGACGTCTTCGTCCGTGAGCTCGAACCCGAACACGTCGGCATTCTCGCGCTGGCGCTCGGGGCTCGCCGATTTCGGGATCGGGGTCGAGCCGAGCTGCACGTGCCAGCGCACGACGAGCTGGGTCGGCGTGACACCGTGTCGCTCAGCGAGTTCGGCGATCACAGGCTCGGCGAGCATCTCGCTCCGACGTGCGAGCGGGCTCCAGCTCTCCGTTCGGATCCCGTGCGCCGTGTGGAAGGCGCGAAGCTCGGCCTGTGGGAAATAGGGGTGCATCTCGACCTGGTTGACGGCGGGCGTTACCCCCGTCTCGGCGATGACACGTTCCAGCATCGGAATCGTGAAGTTCGAGACGCCGACCGAGCGCACGGCTCCCTCGTCGCGCAGCGCGACGAGGCCGCGGAAGGTGTCAACGTACTTGTCGACTGAAGGGTTCGGCCAGTGGATGAGGTGGAGGTCGATCCGGTCGAGCCCGAGAGCCTGGAGCGATTCCCGCGTCGATGCGATCGACTCGTCGTACCCGTGGTGGCGGCCGGGGATCTTCGAGGTCACGATGATCTCGTCGCGGTCGACGCTGCTCGCCCGAACGGCGTCGCCGACCTCGCGCTCGTTGCCGTAGTTGACGGCCGTGTCGACGATGCGATAGCCGACGTCGATGGCGGAGCGGATCGCGGCCGTGCCGTCGTCACCCGTGAGGTTGTAGGTGCCGAAGCCCACTTCGAAGAACGCGTGCGAGTCGTTGAGCGTGATCTGCGGGATGTGGAGAGTCATACGGCCATCCTCTCGCACGCGCGCGCCGCCGGCACGGCTCGGCGTCAGATCCCGAGCACCGCCCTGGCGATCAGGAAGTAGATGATGAGGCCGGTCGCGTCGACGAACGTCGAGATGAACGGGTTCGAGAACACCGCCGGATCCACGCGGATCGCCCGCGCGAGCATGGGCATGATGCCGCCGACGGTGGCCGCCACCGTACACACCGCGAGCAGGGTGAGTCCGATGACGATGCCGACGTGCAGGTCGAAGAACACGCTCGTGACGCCGAAACCGAGCGCCCCCAGCATGAGGCCGAGCAGGGCTCCCACACGCAGCTCGCGGGTGAGCACTCTCATGACATCCCGCGGATTGACGTCGTCGAGCGCGAGCGCTCGCGTCACGGTGGTCGCCGCCTGGTTGCCCGTGTTGCCGCCCGTGCCGATCAGCAGGGGCACGAACAGGGTGAGCACCGTCAGCTGCGCGAGCGTGGCCTCGAACACCGACAGCACCTGCACCGTCAGCGTCGCTCCGAGCGCGAGCACGAGCAGCCAGACGACGCGCGAGCGCACGAGGGTGAACACCGGGGTCGCCAGGTACGGGCGGTTCAGCGGCTCCACACCACCCTGTCGAGCAGCGTCCTCGCTCTCCTCGTGCTGCAGGATGCGCACGGCGTCGTCGATCGTGAGGATGCCGACGAGGCGCTCTTCGCTGTCGACGACGGGCAGCGCCAGCAGTTCGAGGTCGGCGCAGCGGCGCGCGGCGATCTCCGCATCCTCCGTCGCGAGGGCCGTGTGCGCGTCCTGCATGAGCGTCTCGATCAGAGCGTCGTCGTCGGCGCCGATCAGCTCGCGCAGGCTGACGACCCCGACGATGCGCCGCTCATGATCGACGACGGGCAGCGTGTAGACGGTCTCCGCGTCGTCGACGCGCAGGCGCAGCCGCCGCAGCGTCTCTGCGACGTCGATCTCGGGATGGGTCGTGACGACCTCCGGGCTCGCCCGGCGCCCGATCGAGTCCTTCGGGTATCCGAGCACCTCGGCCGTGAGCTGACGGTCGCGCTCGGGAAGTCCGCGCAGCAGGCGCTGCGCCACGCTCGCGGGCAGCTCGTCCATCAGCCACACGCGGTCGTCGGGGTTCAGCTCCGCGAACAGCGCGGCGACCTCCGCGTCCTGCAGCGCCTCGACCAGCTCGCCCTGCACCGCCGGCTGCAGGGCCTCGAACACGTCGAGCGCCCGCTGCTTCGGCAGCACGCGGTAGGCGACGGCGCGCTGGCGCGCGCTGAGCCGCTCGAGCGTCGTCGCGAGCTGTCGCGTGCTCAGCTTGCCTGCCGCCGCGGCGAGCTTCGTCAGATCCTTGTCGTTCACGGACTGCGTGATCGTGTTGACGACCGCGGTCGGCGTGGGGGTCTGCTCTTCGGTCATGAGGGTGCTCGCTCTCGTATGAGGCATGCGCCGCCCGCAGCGGGTCGCGTGACGGACTCGGTGGGCACGGATCGTAGGGCGGAAGATCGTCGCCCGCGAGAGCCCGCGATGTGCGCATGCAGAGGAAGTGTTCGCGCAACGGATGTCCGCACGATTCCCCTCCGACCGCTCAGTGAAGAAGAGCGACGGGGAGCGGAATGCGCGCGGTGCCCGAACTATGACTATCGCCCGTCATCAGACACTCACCTCGCTCCCCTTGTCCGACTCGACCCGCGCGACCGCGATCCATCGAGGATCCGCGGGCGGGTCGGCCGCCTCGAGCGTAGCCGCGCGGTTGACACGGGTCAAACTCATGGCCGCTGGCGCCTCGCGCAATCGCGGCGGTCCGGGATGCTCATTCCAAGCCGAACTGCGCGATGATGTCATCCGTGGTCGGAGTCGCACCGTGCTCCGCGGGGGCGACATCAGCTGACTCGACAGTCGCTTGGGCGTCGTCGGACGGCGACACGGTCATCCTCACGAACGATCTGCGCACGTGCGGCTGTTCGATGTAGGTGCGCACAAGCGCCTCGTGAATGCGGTTCAATGCCTGCTCGGTCTGCTCGCGCGAGCTGGAGCGGACCCGGAGGACTCCGGAGATCGTCGTTCCGGAGCTGACGCCGTCCACATACTTGACGGTGCCATCCGCGTACTCGGGCAGGGCCTCGACCTCGGCCTGCAGCGCGCGCTGCACGGCCTCGGCATCACTGCGCTCGCCGAGGCCGAGGTGCACGCACCCGGCGAGCGTCAGCGCGAGCGACGCAACGCCGCCCGCGAACAGTGCGCGTCTGGTGAATGCGGTCGCCCGGGCCGCCCCACGTCTGTCGATGCGCTCCATGCTCCCCCTCCGCGCTCGCAGAGTATCCCTGACCAGACGCTATCGGACGGTGCGTTCTCACGAGAACAGGCGCACCCGGGGGAGCGCACACCGCGGAGTCGGGCGCGCGCCGTCGAGGGCCCGCGGGCGGATCAGAGGGACGGGCCCGCGCACCGCCCGCGAATGCCAGGATGGGGGTATGCGGCTCCGATAGGCGGCGCACGATGCGCCGCACCCTGCCGGAGCGCTCCGTACCGTCGGCGTGCATACCTGAACAGCCGCCGACTCGATTCGCCAGCGAAGGAGAACGAGATGGAGAAGAAGACCCCGCACGCCACCGGTTCGACCACGCAGGCCGGGATTCCGGCCGTCAGCGACAGGAACTCGCTGACCGTGGGCAACAACGGGCCGATCGTGCTGCATGATCATCACCTGATCGAGACGATGCAGCACTTCAACCGCATGAACGTTCCCGAGCGGCGTCCGCACGCGAAGGGCGCGGGCGCGTTCGGAACCTTCGAGGTGACGGAAGACATCTCGAGGTACACCAAGGCCGGTTTCCTGCAGCCGGGTGCGACGACCGAGATGCTGGCACGGTTCTCCACCGTGGCCGGCGAGCTGGGATCCCCGGATACGTGGCGCGACGTGCGGGGCTTCGCGTTGAAGTTCTACACGGACGAGGGCAACTTCGACATGGTCGGGAACAACACCCCCGTCTTCTTCGTGCGCGACCCGATGAAGTTCGCGCATTTCATCCGGTCACAGAAGCGGTTGCCGAACAACGGGCTGCGCGACAGCACCATGCAGTGGGATTTCTGGACCAACAACCCCGAGTCGGCCCACCAGGTGACCTATCTCATGGGCGAGCGCGGCCTGCCCAAGACCTGGCGGCACATGAACGGCTACAGCTCCCACACCTACTCGCTGGTGAACGCTGAAAGCGAGCGCTTCTGGGTCAAGTGGCATTTCCTGAGCAATCAGGGCCTGGAGCATCTGAGCAACGACGAGGCCGAGCGGCTGGCCGGTGCCAATGCCGAGTTCCACCGCCAGGACCTCTACGAGGCGGTCGAGCAGGGCGACTATCCGTCGTGGGATCTGTATTTCCAGATCATGCCGTACGAAGAGGCCAAGAGCTATCGGTTCAATCCGTTCGACCTGACGAAGATCTGGTCGAAGAAGGATTACCCCCGCATCAAGGTCGGCACCATGACGTTGAACCGCAACCCCGAGAACTTCTTCGCCGAGATCGAGCAGGCCGCCTTCTCTCCGGCCAACATGGTCCCCGGCACGGGGAACTCCCCGGACAAGATGCTGCTCGGTCGAACGTTCTCGTACCAGGACGCCCAGCGGTACCGCATCGGCACCAACTTCCAGCAGCTGCCCGTCAACAAGCCCAGGAACGAGGTGCACACCTACAACTTCGAGGGCAACATGTGGTACGAGCACACCGGTGCACGTTCGGTGTACGCCCCCAACTCGTTCGACGACTCGTGGTCGGACGAGGAGGGCCCCGTGGAGAACGGCTGGGAGGCCGACGGCGAGCTGACCCGCCATGCGTACGACCTGCGTGAGGACGACGATGACTTCGGTCAGCCGGGCACCCTGGTGCGCGAGGTCTTCACAGATGCCCAGCGCGACGGATTCGTCCGCACCGTCGCGGGTGCGCTGGACGGCGTCAAGGAGCCGGTGCTCTCGAACGCCTTCCGGTACTGGAAGAACGTCGATGAGACCATCGGCCAGCGGATCGAGGATGCGGTGAGGGCCCACGCGCAGGGCACCGCCGTACCGGGCATGGGCATCGACGCCGACGACAGCTCGGGAGACGGCCGCGCCTGATCGGACGCACCGACGCTCTCGCTTCTCAGAGAGCGGGTCGCCCGGGGATCAGTGATATTCCCGGGCGGCCGCTGAGCACCGGCGACGAGCCGAA
>DXAM01000103.1 GCA_019117025.1 Candidatus Microbacterium stercoravium
TCATCGACGGCATCATCGACGCCGTGTCGATCCCGGTCATGGCGAAGGCCCGCATCGGGCATTTCGTCGAGGCACAGGTGCTGCAGAACCTCGGCGTCGACTACATCGACGAGTCGGAGGTGCTCTCGCCCGCCGACTACGTGAACCACACCGACAAGTGGGGCTTCGACGTGCCGTTCGTGTGCGGCGCGACGAACCTCGGCGAGGCGCTCCGCCGCATCACCGAGGGCGCCGCGATGATCCGCTCCAAGGGCGAGGCCGGGACGGGAGATGTGTCGGAGGCGACGCGCCACATCCGCCAGATCACGGGCGAGGTGCGGGCGCTCGCGGGCAAGTCGGCCGACGAGCTGTACGTGGCGGCGAAGGAGCTGCAGGCGCCGTACGAACTCGTCGCCGAGGTGGCGCGCACCGGCACGCTGCCGGTCGTGCTCTTTACGGCGGGCGGGGTCGCCACGCCGGCCGACGCCGCCATGATGATGCAGCTCGGCGCCGATGGCGTGTTCGTCGGATCCGGCATCTTCAAGTCCGGAGACCCCGCCTCCCGCGCGAAGGCGATCGTCAAGGCGACGACGTTCCACGACGACCCGTCGGTGATCGCGGAGGTCTCGCGCGGCCTGGGCGAGGCCATGGTCGGCATCAACGTCGCCGACGTTCCCGCCCCGCACCGCCTCGCCGAGCGTGGCTGGTAGCACACGACGCGTCGGCGTCCTGGCGCTGCAGGGCGACGTGCGCGAGCACGAGCTCATGCTCGGGTCGCTCGGTGCGCACGTCGTGCGCGTGCGGCGGGTCGAGGACCTCGACGGCATCGACGGTCTCGTGCTGCCGGGCGGCGAGTCCTCCACGATCGATAAGCTCGCTCGCGCTTTCGCCCTGAGGGAGCCGCTCATCGCGCGGATCCGCGCGGGACTGCCCGTCTTCGGCACCTGCGCGGGGATGATCCTGCTCGCCGACCGGATCATCGACGGCATCGAGGGCCAGCAGACGCTCGGCGGTCTCGACGTCACGGTGCGGCGCAATGCGTTCGGGCGGCAGAGCGAATCGTTCGAAGCGGACCTCGACATCGCCGCGCTCGGGCGCCCGCCCGTGCGTGTCGCCTTCATCCGCGCCCCCGCCATCGAAGAAGCGGGCGCCGCCGTGAGCGTTCTCGCCGCCCTCCCGGACGGGCGGATCGTCGCGGCCGAGCAGGGCGCGATCCTCGCGACCGCCTTCCACCCCGAGCAGACGGGCGAGACGCGGTTCCACGAGAGGTTCCTCGATCGGATCGCTCAGCGCAGCTGACGCGGGGCGAACTCCATGCGCGGCGATGCGTAGTGCTGCTGCGCGTCGATGAGCTTCAGCTCGTTGGTCGATGCGGCATGGGTGAGCTCGAGCAGGCCGAACACGCTCGAAGCGGTGCGGGCGAGCGCGTCGGCCGCGTCGCGTGATGCGACGTAGTGGCTGGTGAACAGCGCTGCCGTGACGTCGCCCGAGCCGTTCGCCTTCAGCGGAAGGTACGGCGTGGTGACGATCCACGCGCCGGCGTCGTCGATCGCCATCATCTCGATCGTGCCGTCATCGCGATCGGGCCGCTCCACGCTCGTGACCAGCACGGTGCGCGGCCCCATGGCGCGCGCGGCGTCCGCTGAGGCGAGCGTCTCGTCGATCGTGTGCGGCTCCGTCCCCGTGAGGTATCCGAGCTCGAACTGATTCGGCGTGATGATGTCGGCGACCGGAACGACCTTGTCGCGCAGGAGATCGGGAATTGCGGGCGCGACGAAGCAGCCCGATTTCGCGTTGCCCATCACGGGATCGCAGGAGTACAGCGCGCGCGGGTTCGCGGCCTTCACGCGCGCCACGGCGTCGATGATGACATCCGCGATGCCTTCCGAGCCCTGGTAGCCGCTCAGCACGGCATCGAGCGACGCGAACGCGCCGCGCTCCTCGACTCCCGTGATGACGTCGTCGACGTCCTGCGGCGCCATGACCGGCCCGCGCCACGCGCCGTAGCCGGTGTGGTTCGAGAAGTTCACGGTGTGCACGGGCAGGACCTCGACCCCGATGCGCTGCATGGGGAAGACCGCCGCCGAGTTGCCCGCGTGGCCGAACGCCACTGCCGACTGGATCGAGAGAATCTGCATCCCTCGATCATGCCACCATGGACGGGTGACGAAACGCGGGATGTGGCTCGGCGGCGCGATCGCCGTCATCGTCGTCGCCGCGATCGTCGCGGCATTCCTCCTCTGGCCGCGCGGCGACGAAACGCGGCCGTCAGTGCCGTCCGCAGCGCCGGCGACGACGCCATCGGCGACCCCGACGATCGCGCCGACGCCGACCGGACCGCCGGCGAACGATACGGATTACTCGGCCGAGGATCTCCCGATCGACGATGTCTTCCTCGTCGATCCGGCTCTCCCCGTCGACGATGACCCCCAGGGCGACGTGCTGCCGCTGATCGCGTCGCCGCGCGAGGCCGAGGGCGCGCCCGTGTTCGCCGATCCGGAGGGCGACCCGGTCGCGTGGCTGCCGCAGGAGCAGACCTACGGCGGCACGGACCTGCCGGTCGTGGAGGAGCACCGGTCATGGGTGAAGGTGCTGCTCGTCGGACGCCAGGCGCGAGCGGGCGACGGCGATGCGCGGCAGGTCGCCGGCTGGCTGCGCACGAGCGACGTGGAGCTGACGCCGAACGACGTCTCCGTCGAGGTCGATCTCTCGGCGCGCACGATCGACATCGTGCGGCGCGACGGATCCGAGCAGTCGAGCGAGCGCATCGCCGATGACTTCGCGTGGGGCACGGATGCGACGCCGACGCCGGCGGGGCGCACGTTCATCATGCACGCCGAATCGGTGCCGTCGCTCGCCTACACGCGCGGGAATCCGATCATCTATCTGGGCGCGCAGTCGACGACGCTCGCCGGATTCGACGGACAGGACGTCGCGGTCACAGCGTTCCATTACCACGATGTGCGCTCCGGGGCGATCTCGAACGGGTGCCTCCGCGTCGACGCGGGGGCCACGGCTCGGCTCGCGGAGCTTCCGCTCGGCACACCCGTCGTGATCTCGTGAACGCGGTGCGGCCGGACGCGTGCGTAAACTGGTCTGGAGAGACCTGAGGAGGCACATGGCTGGACACTCCAAGTGGGCGACCACGAAGCACAAGAAGGCAGTGATCGACGCCCGACGTGCGAAGTCGTTCGCGAAGCTCATCAAGAACATCGAGGTCGCAGCGCGCATGGGCGGCGCCGACCTGCAGGGAAACCCGACCCTGTACGACGCCGTGCAGAAGGCGAAGAAGACGTCGGTCCCCAACGACAACATCGATCGCGCGGTCAAGCGCGGAGCGGGCATCGGCGGTGAGGCCGTCGAGTACACCACGATCATGTACGAGGCGTACGGCCAGGGCGGCACGGCGATGCTCATCGAGTGCCTGACCGACAACAAGAACCGCGCCGCGGCTGACGTGCGCACCGCGGTGACGCGCAACGGCGGGAACATGGCCGACCCGGGCAGCGTGTCGTTCAACTTCGAGCGCAAGGGCGTGATCGTCGCGACGGGCGCCGGCACCACCGAGGACGACGTCATGATGGTCGCCCTCGAAGCGGGCGCGGAAGAGGTCGAGCCGCACCCCGACGGCTTCGAGATCATCACGGACGCGAGCGACATGGTCGCCGTGCGCCAGGCGCTCCAGGCGGCCGACATCGACTACGAATCGGCCGATGCCGAGTTCGTGCCGAACGTCAAGGTTCCGCTCGACGCGGAGACGGCGCGGAAGCTGTTCAAGCTCATCGACGCGCTCGAAGACCTCGACGACGTGCAGAACGTGTTCACGAACCTCGACCTCACGCCCGAGGTGCAGGCAGAACTGGCCGAGCACGACGAGGAATGACCTCTCGTGGTCGAAACGCCCCGCGGCAGCAGCACAAGCCTGCCGCGGGGCGTCTAGCGTTGAGGCCATGACCCTTCGCGTGCTCGGCATCGACCCCGGCCTCACCCGCTGCGGCATCGGCGTCGTCGACGTGGCCGCCGATCGGTCCGCGACGCTCGTGCACGTGGGCGTGATCCGCTCGCCCGTCGACGCGGATCCGGGGGACCGCCTCGCGGTCATCGCCCGAGGGATCCGCGAGGTGCTCGATGCGCACACCCCCGACGTCGCCGCCGTCGAGCGCGTGTTCGCACAGCACAACGTCGCCTCGGTGATGGGCACCGCTCAGGCATCGGGCGTCGCGCTCATGCTTGCGGCCGAGCGCGGCCTGCCGACGGCGACCCACACCCCGAGCGAGGTGAAGGCCGCGATCACCGGATACGGCTCGGCGGACAAGCAGCAGGTGCAGCACATGGTCGCTCGGGTGCTCGGCCTCGCCGCGGCACCCAAGCCGGCGGACGCGGCGGACGCGCTCGCGATCGCGCTGTGCCATGCGTGGCGCGCGGGATCATCGGCCGCACCGACCGCGCAGGCCGCCCAGACGCCGGCGCAGCGCGCGTGGGCCGACGCGGAGAGGCGATCGCGTGTTGCTCGAACAAAGTTACGAAGCGCCCGCTAGCCTGGCAACATGATCTCCTCCGTTCGCGGCACCGTTCTGCACGCCGGCCTCGACGCCGTGGTCGTCGAGGTCTCGGGCGTCGGATTCTCCGTCGCCGTTCCGCCCGACGTGGCGCGCACCGCGCGCCCCGGGCATGAGCTCTTTCTGCACACGCACCTGGTCGTGCGCGAAGACGCGCTGAGCCTGTTCGGTTTCGCGTCCCGCGACGAGCTCGACGTGTTCGGAGTGCTGCTCGGCGTCAGCGGTGTCGGACCGAAATCGGCGCTCGGCATCCTGTCGGTGCTCACGATCGACCAGATCGCGGCTGCCGTCGACGGCGAAGACGACACGCCGTTCCGGAAGGTCAGCGGCATCGGCCCCAAAACGGCCAAGCTCATCGTGCTGCAGCTGCAGGGCAAGCTGCAGGCCCCGGCTGTGCGTGACGCGACCCGCCCATCAGCACCCGCCTCCGTCACGGCGCAGGTCACGGCGGCCGTCGCGGGGCTCGGGTGGCCGGAGCGCACGGCTGCTGATGCCGTCGAGCGCGCCGCGGAGGGCGCATCGGACGACGATCGCTCCTCGGTCCAAGCCCTGCTGCGCCTGACGCTCGCGGCGCTCGGACCCGCCCGCACAGGGGGTGCGCGTGTCTGAGCCCACGGTGTCGCCCGAGCCGCAGGACGAGACCGAGCTCGCCGTCGAAGGAGCCCTGCGCCCGCAGAGCCTCGGCGAATTCGTCGGCCAGCAGAAGGTGCGCGGCCAGCTGCAGCTGCTGCTCGATGCGGCCGCGATGCAGGATCGGCCTGCCGACCACATCCTGCTGGCGGGGCCTCCGGGACTCGGAAAGACCACCCTCGCGATGATCGTGGCGCACGAGGCGGGCCGGCCGCTGCGCATGTCGAGCGGGCCGGCCATTCAGCACGCCGGCGATCTGGCGGCGGTGCTCTCGAGCCTCACGCCCGGTGAAGTGCTCTTCATCGACGAGATCCACCGCATGGCGCGCGCCGCGGAGGAGATGCTCTATCTCGCGATGGAGGACTTCCGCATCGACGTCATGGTCGGCAAGGGCGCCGGTGCGACGAGCATCCCCCTCGACCTGGCGCCGTTCACCCTCGTCGGGGCGACGACGAGGTCCGGGCTGCTGCCGAACCCGTTGCGCGACCGCTTCGGCTTCACCGCACATCTCGAGTACTACGAGCCCGAGGAGCTCGAGCGCGTGGTCGACCGCTCGGCCGCGATGATCGGCATGGATCTCAGCGCCGAGGAGCGCAGCGAGATCGCCCGACGCTCGCGCGGGACGCCCCGCATCGCGAACCGCCTGCTGCGGCGCGTGCGCGACTGGACCCTCGTCCACGGCGGCGGCGAGGTGTCGCTCTCGGGAGTCAGATCCGCCCTCGAGCTCTACGACGTCGATGCGATCGGTCTCGACCGGCTCGATCGTGCGGTGCTCGACGCGCTCGTGCAGCGCTTCCGCGGCGGCCCCGTCGGGCTGTCGACCCTCGCCGTGGCGGTGGGGGAGGAGGCCGATACGGTCGAGAGCGTCGTCGAGCCCTATCTGGTGCGCATCGGGTTCATGGGGCGCACGCCCCGCGGCCGGGTGGCCACTCCCTATGCATACGCTCACTTGGGCGTGCCCGCACCGGCCGATGCCATATAATCTTGAGGATGTGCCGGGATATTCCCGGACTGCTGGGCGCTGACCGCGATCCCCACGAAAATCTGACCCGCGAAAGGTCTCTCCGCTCTATGGACATCATTCTTCTCGTCGTCGCTGGCGCCCTGCTCATCTTCATGTTCTGGAGCTCGTCGCGCCGCCGCAAGAAGATGCAGGAGGAGGAGCAGAAGCGTCAGCGGTCGCTCACGCCGGGCACGCCCGTGATGACGCGCTCGGGCCTCTACGGCACGCTCGTCTCGTTCGACCCGGACGACCTCACGACGCGCGCGGTCATCGCGATCGCGCCCGGCGTCGAGGTCGAGGTGCACGCGCAGACGGTCACGATCGACCAGGAGTCGCTCCAGGACGACGAGCCGGAGGAGTACGACGATGAGGTCGAGTCCGATGAGGAGCTCGCCGACGAGGCTGAGGGCGAGACCGTCGAGGAGCAGCTCTTCGACGACGTGCGCGTCGACGACGAGCAGACGTCGGATGACACCGACGAGCGCAAGAACGATTGATCACCTGACCACCGGCGACTGACGTAAGGGCTCCACTGTCGTGGCGATTTCCACTCCCACGCGCCATGCTTGGCGCGCACTCATCGGCCTGCTGGGGCTGACCCTCATCCTCTTCGGTGCGAACGCGCTCGGCGTGCACGTGTTCAAGGAAGGCACGTGGGTTCCCGAGCTCGCTCTCGACCTGCAGGGCGGAACGCAGATCGTCATGGAGGCCGACACCGACGGTGCGACCCCGACGAGCGAGCAGATGAACCAGGCGGTGGAGATCATCCGCCAGCGCGTCGACGCGTCGGGCGTGTCCGAGGCGCAGATCACGACGCAGGGCTCCGACCACCTGGTGGTCGCACTGCCGGGCAACCCCGACGACGCACAGCGCGAGCGCATCGAGGCGAGCGCGCAGATGCAGCTGCGTCCGGTGCTGTACGCGACGACGTCGGCGACGAGCTTCGTCGGCGAAGACGGCGAGTCCACGCCGTATCCGACGCCGGCCGCGACGCTCGCCGCCGAGCCGACCGCCGACCCGACCGATCCGAGCGATCTCAACTGGGTCACCGAGAAGATGCAGGCGGAGCTGCTCGCATACGACTGCACGTCCGACGAGAACGACCCCGCTCACGCGGCGCACGATCAGCCGCTGATCACCTGCGACGCCGACGGCGGCGCGAAGTACATCCTGGGCCCGGTCGAGATCGACGGGTCGGAGATCGTCGATGCCCAGGCCGGCATCAACCAGGACAACGGCTCGTGGATCGTCAGCATCGACTTCGACAAGTCGGCCCCGAAGGGGGAGCTGAGCGGTGCCGAGAAGTTCTCGGAGATCAGCCAGCGCCTCGTCACCTACACGGGTGCGCAGAACCAGTTCGCCTTCGTGCTCGACGGCAACGTGATCTCGGCGCCGGGGATGAACCAGGTGATCACGGGCGGCAGCGCCCAGATCTCGGGCGGCGGGATCAACGAGGAATCCGCGAAGGTGCTCGCCGACCAGCTGCGCTTCGGCGCGCTGCCGATGAGCTTCAACGTCGTCTCGAGCGACACGATCTCCGCGACCCTCGGTTCGCAGCAGCTCATGATCGGGCTCGTCGCCGGACTCATCGGCCTCCTGCTCGTGGCGGCGTGGGTGCTCCTGGTGAGTTACCGAGCGCTCGGCTTCGTGATCATCGCGTCGCTGGCGGTGATGGCGATCCTGACGTTCGTGATGCTCTGCCTGCTGTCATGGCGCATCGATTACCGGTTGTCGCTCGCGGGCGTGGCCGGCCTGATCGTCACGATCGGCTTCACCGCCGACTCGTTCATCGTCTACTTCGAGCGCATCCGAGATGAGCTGCGCGACGGCAAGTCGCCGTTCGCCGCGGTCGAGGACGGCTGGTCGCGAGCGAAGCGCACGATCTTCAGCGCGAAGTCCATCAACGTGCTCGCCGCGGTGGTGCTGTACATCATGGCCGACGCGACGGTGAAGGGCTTCGCGTTCACGCTCGGCCTCACGACCCTGATCGACATCGTCATCTTCGTGCTGTTCACCCACCCGGTCATGCAGCTGCTGGTGCGCACGCGGTTCTTCGGCGGGGGGCACCCGCTGTCGGGGCTCGACCCGAGCGCGCTCGGAGCGGTCCACACCTCGCGCACCAGCTTCCGCAGTCCCGCTGCGGCGAAGGGGCGCGCCCAGCGCTCGCGCGGCGAAGCGGTCAAGCGCCAGACGATCGCCGAGCGCAAGCTCGAAGAGCAGCGCCGCGCACTGGCCGGCGATACGAAGACAACTCAGACGGAGGGCGACGACTGATGCGCACCATGAATCAGCTCGGAAACGACCTCTACACCGGTGACACATCGGTTCCGTTCGTCGCGAAGCGCCGCCTGTGGTTCATCATCGCGATCGTCCTCGTGGCGCTCTCGGCGGCCGCGCCGTTCGTGCGCGGTGTGCCGCTCTCGATCGAATTCACCGGCGGGGCGAAGTTCACAGTGTCGGCACCGGCATCGACCGACCAGCAGATCGCCACGGATGCCGTGGCGTCGATCGCGCCGGAGGCGGAGGCGACCGTCACCGAGCTCGGCAGCGGAGATCTGCAGATCCAGACGTCGACGCTGTCGAACGACGACACCCGCGCGATCGCCGCCGCACTGGGCGAGGGCTACGGCGTCTCGGCCGACGAGGTCACCGACTCGTTCGTCGGCCCGACGTGGGGCGCGGACGTCACGGCGAAGGCGCTCTGGAGCCTCGCGATCTTCCTCGCGCTGACGTTCCTCGTGCTGGCGATCTATTTCCGCACCTGGAAGATGTCGGTCGCGGCGATCGTCGGCCTCGTCGACGTGCTCGTGGTGACGATCGGCATCTACTCGCTCGCGGGCTTCCAGATCTCGCCGTCGGCGGTGATCGGATTCCTCACGATCCTCGCGTACTCGCTCTACGACACCACTGTCGTGTTCGACAAGGTGCGTGAGAACACGGTGGAGGACCAGGGCGACCGCACCTTCGGCGAGTCGGTGAACCTCGGTGTGAACCAGACGCTCGTGCGCTCGGTCAACACGTCGGTCGTGGCGGCGCTGCCCGTTGCCGCGATCCTGTTCATCGGTGTGTTCGGCATGGGCGCGGAGACGCTGAGCGACATCTCGCTGTCGATCTTCGTCGGCATCATCGTCGCGACGTACTCGACGCTGTTCGTCTCGGCGCCGCTGTATTCGCTGATGCGCGAGCACGAGCCGAAGATCGTCGAGCGCGACCGCAAGGTCCTCGCGGCGCGGGCATAGGCTCAGCCGGCGACGCCTAGACTGTGGTCATGAGGGCTGACTCGGAGATGCGCGATGGCTGACACCACGTCGACGTCGCCCGGGCCGAGTCTGCGCTGGCTGGTGCCGCGCATCTTCACGCGGGCCAAGCCCAACGCCTCGGTGCGCAAGCTCGTCGACACGGTGCGCCAGAACCACCCGCGCGGCGATATGGGGCTGATCGACAAGGCCTATCGCGTCGCCGAGGAGAAGCACCGCTCGCAGAAGCGGCAGAGCGGCGAGCCCTATATCACGCACCCGCTCGCGGTCGCCCAGATCCTCGCCGAGCTCGGCCTCGCGCCGCGCGCGATCGCGGCCGCGCTGCTGCACGACACCGTGGAAGACACCGGCTACGCCCTCTCCGAGCTCACCGATGAGTTCGGCGAAGAGGTCGCGCTCCTGGTCGATGGCGTGACGAAGCTCGACAAGGTCAAGTACGGCGACTCCGCACAGGCCGAGACGGTGCGCAAGATGATCGTGGCGATGTCGAAAGACGTGCGGGTGCTCGTCATCAAGCTCGCCGACCGCCTGCACAATGCGCGCACATGGGGGTTCGTGCCGCCCGAGAAGGCCAAGAAG
>DXAM01000104.1 GCA_019117025.1 Candidatus Microbacterium stercoravium
TCGGGAACAAGGATCTTCATCGGCTCGTCCTTTCTACGGACTCCAGACTACGGCCCCTTCCGCACCGCCCGCGGCATCACGACGGACAGCGCGAGCACGAGCAGGCCCCCGCACAGCGAGATCGTGAGACCCGCGCGGATGGAGTGCGCATCGGCGATCATGCCGACGACCGGCGGTGCGACGAGGAAGGCGAGCCGCATGAGCCACGTGACGATCGTGAGACCCGTTCCGGGGCGCAGCCGGGGCAGCCGGTCGGCCTGCTGCATGGCGAGCGGAATCGTCGGCGCGCAGCCGAATCCGGCGAGCGCGAACCCGATGCACGCGCCCCACACCGTCGGCACGCCGACCGCGAGGCCGATGCCCGCGGCGATCAGGATCCCCGCGACCGTCACGACGGCCCGCGCGCCGAAGCGATCGACGAACCGATCACTCAGGATGCGGCCGACGAACTGCGCGGCGACGAGCCCGATGAACCCCGCCGCGGCCAGCGAGGCGGGCGCGCCGACCTCGTCGCCGAGGTACAGGGCCGCCCAGGAGAACGCGACCTCCTCGACGAGGCCGCCGCCGATCGCGATCAGCAGCATCGCCACGAGCAGGAAGACGATCTTGGCTGTCACGCCGCCGGCGGCGCGCTGCACGCGGATCTCGCCCGTGGCGCCCGATTCGAGCTCGGGGCCGGGCAGCGCCCACCGCATCGCGAAGATCGACACGCAGGCGAAGACGACCGAGGAGCCGAGGATGTGCCACCGGACGGGGATGCCGAGCGCGATCGCGCCCGCGGCGACCGCACCGCCGGATACGGCGCCGGCCGACCAGAGGGCGTGCATCGAGTTGATGATCGACCGCCCTCGTCGCTCCTGCACGCGCAGGGCGTTCGCGTTCTGCGCGACGTCGGTGATCGCGTCCATCGCGCCGGCGACGAGGAAGGAACCGGCGAGCAGCAGGATCGACGGCGACCAGGCCGCCGCGAGCGTGCCGAGCGCGAGCAGCACCGTCGTCGTCGCGGCGACCTTCGCGGATCCGAACCGACGGATCAGTGCGGCCGCCGCGAGGCCCGCGACCATCGCTCCCACGGGGTTCATCGCGATGACGACGCCGTAGACGGTCGCCGACATGTCGTGCGCGGTCTTGAGCTCGGGATAGCGCGGCACCAGGTTCGCGAACACGGCGCCGTTCGTGAAGAAGAACGTCGCCGCGGCGATATGGCCGCGCCTGAGCACGCGGTCGGATGTCTGCACTCATCGATCCTGCCTGAACGCCGCGAGGATGTCACATGCACGCGATAGTGTGCGGCCATGAGCGAGACTCCGCGACCCCCGGCATCGGCCAATAGCGAGGCGGTGCCCGTGCTCGGGCTGCAGAAGCAGCTGGGCGACGTGCCGACGAAGAAGTCGACGATCCTCTCGTGGGCGCTGTGGGACTGGGGCCTGCAGCCCTTCAACACGATCATCGTCACGTTCATCTTCACGGCGCTGTACCTCACCACCGAGGCGTTCCTCCCGGCCGACGTCGCGGCGATGGCCGACGACCACCCCGCGAAGGAGGCCGCCCTCGCTGATCTCGCGAGCGGGGTCGGCTGGGGCTCCACGATCGCGGGCCTGCTCATCCTCGTACTCGCACCCGTGCTCGGCCAGCAGGCCGATGCGCAGGGCCGCCAGAAGCTGTGGCTCGGCATCGGCACCGTCGGCACAGTGCTCAGCATGCTGGCCCTGTGGTTCGCCGAGCCGGCGCCCGCATTCTTCTGGTTCGCCGTCGCCATGATCTCGGCCGGCACCGTTCTCGGCGAGATCGCAGCGGTGAACAGCAACGCCCTGCTCGTGAGCATCGCGAACCCGCAGAACATCGGCCGCATCTCGGGGCTCGGCTGGGGCTTCGGCTACGTCGGCGGCGTCGTCGCGCTGATCCTCGTCGTCGTGTTCTACATGGGCGACTGGTTCGGCATCCCCGACGACGGCGGCGTGCCGTTCCGCCTCATCGCGGTCGGCTGCGCCGTATGGGCGATCGTGTTCTGCCTGCCCGTGTTCCTCAAGGTTCCCGAGCCCGCGCCGCTCGGCAGGCCCGAGCGCAGGGCCGGCCTGCTGCAGAGCTACGTCATGCTCGTGCGCGATGTGAAGGCGCTCTACCGGGGCAGCACGACCCGCAACACTTTCTGGTTCCTGCTCTCCAGCGCCGTGTTCCGCGACGGGCTCGCGGGCGTCTTCGCGTTCGGCGCCATCATCGCGAGCCAGGTCTTCGGCTTCGGGTTCATCGACATCGTCGTCTTCGGCATCGCCGCGAACCTCATCGCGGGCGTATCGACCATGATCGCGGGCCGCTGGGACGACCGGTTCGGCCCCAAGGCGATCATCGTCGCCGCGCTCGCGGGCATGGTGATCTCGGGCCTCGTGGTGTTCTTCTTCGCGGGCGCGGGACAGATCGTGTTCTGGATCTTCGGCCTCATCCTCTGCGCGTTCGTCGGCCCGGCGCAGTCGGCGGGCCGATCCTTCCTCGCGCGCGTGACCCCCGCCGGCCGGGAGGGCGAGATCTTCGGCCTGTACGCCACGACGGGCCGCGCCGCGAGCTGGATGTCGGCGGCCCTCTGGTCGCTGCTCATCTCGCTCACGAGCGCCACCATCTTCGGCGTGCTCGGCATCGTTCTCGTGCTGCTGGTCGGGCTGCTCCTGGTGCTCCCTGTGAAGGCCGCCCCGCGGGACTGAGAGACTGGAGCCATGACGCGCCGGATTGCCTTCCTCGACATCGATGGCACGATTCTCGACACCTCGGGCGCGATCCCCGCGTCGACCGTTCACGCGATCCGCGACGCACGGGCGAACGGGCACCTCGTCTTCCTCGCGACCGGCCGCGGTCCGACCGAGGTCGGATCCCGCATCCTCGACATCGGCTTCGACGGCGCCGTGCTCGGCGCCGGCGCCTACACGTGGATCGGCACGCCCTACTCCGACGGCGGGTGGCGCGACGAGCGCCTGATGCACCCCGACCGCGTCGCCGAGATGATCGATGTGTTCCGCGAGGTCGGGGCCGACTACATGCTGCAGGGCCGCGAGGGCGTCTGGACGACGCAGGCCGGACTCGACCGTCTGTGCGCGCGCCTCGCGTCGGAGGGGCGCCTGACCGACAGCCTGCGCGAGGTGCTGATGGATCGGGTGACGATCGACGCCGATCCGCCGCTCGACCGCATCGCGAAGGCGACGTTCGCGAGCGAGCAGTACGGCACGTACGGCGCGGTCAAGGCCCGGCTCGGCGACGAGTTCATGGTCATCACCGGCACCATGCCGGGCCTCGGCACCGCCGGCGGCGAGGTCTCGGTCGCCGGGGTCACGAAGGGCGCCGCGCTGCTGCTGGTCGTCACCGAGCTCGGCCTCGACGCCGCCGACTCCATCGCGATCGGCGACAACAACAACGACCTCGAGATGCTGCGCACCGCCGGCGTCGGCATCGCCATGGGCAACGCGACCCCCGAGGCGCTCGCCGCCGCCGACGAGACGACCGCGCACGTCGACCGCGACGGCATCTGGGCGGCGTTCGAGCGCCACGGCCTCGTCTCCGGCGACGGAGTCCCGCCCCGCTCCTGAGCATGCGAAAGGCCCGGGCTGCGCTCCCCCGATCGCTGCCCGGGCCCTAAGCCTCTCGGCCGTCGACGTCGCGTTCGAGCGACCTCCGACTCTTCGAGATTACGGCGCTGGTCACTGAGAATCCGCATATTCACGCGCTTTTTCACCCGCCTATCACCCTCAATTCGCCCCGCATCACCCTCGTGCCAAGATGGACGTATGACCGACCGCGACCGGCTGTCGAGGCCCCGCCTCGTCTCGCTGTGGCGCCGCGTGATGCCGGGAGCAACCGTCCTCGTGACGGCGCAGCATCGCTCCGGCGTGGCCACGAGCGTGCGCGAATGGCTCGCAGATTCTGATCAGCGGCTCGTCGTGTGGTCATCGAACCGCATCGAGGTGCCGGCCGACGCGCCCGACGCCGACGTCGTGCTCCTCGAGCTCGAGGGCATGCGCGACGATCACGTGACGGCCACGCTCGCCGTGCGCGAGCGCTGGCCGAGCGCCACGCTCATCGCCGTGACGAGCACGCAGTGGCCGACGGCGCTGCTCGAGAACGACGTGCGCCCCGAACGGGTCTTCGCCGGATCCATCTTCGGCTTCACCGCCGACGAGGCGATCGACCGCGCCGAGCAGCTGGGCCTCGCGCTCACCTGGGATGAGGCCACGGCGCTGCTGGATCGGCTCGGCACGCATGCCGGATTCGTCGACGCGGTGCTGCGGGCCGCGGCCGCGCGCGGCGCGCTCGACGACGCCGCCGTGCGCGCCGGATGCGACGAGCAGTCGGCGTACTTCGCCGGATCCGCCGCCGCGGGCGTGTTCCGCCCGAACGGCTGGCTCGCCGCGCTCGTCTCGGCGCGCATCGGCCCCATGCCGCGCCGCACGCTGCTCAGCGTGTGGGGCCGCGATGAGGTCGTGCGCGCGGCGCTCGACAACGTGCTGCAGTCCGGCTTCTTCGTCGAAGACCTCGAGCGCGACACGATCGAGCTGCGCCGCGACCTGCGCATCGCCTTCACCGCGCGCATGGAGCGCGAGGCGCAGATCGAGCAGATCGACGGCATCATCGCCGACCTCGCCGCACAGCTGCTCTCGAGCGGCCGCGCCGACGATGGGTGGGCGATCGTCGCCGACCTCCCGGCGGCGCGCACGCGCCTGCTCGCCCAGCACTGGTGGCTGCTCGGTGAGATCGACGTCGAGCGCGCGCGACCGTGGCTCGCCGAGGCCGTGCTCGCCGATCCGGATCCCGCGCTGCGGGTCGCGCTCGCGCGCACCCTCGTCGACGTGACGAGCCTGAACCACACGGGCGCGGTCTCCGCGGCCGCCCGCCGCGAGGCCGCGGCGCTCCTCGCCGAGGTCGGCGAGCCGGCGGGAGACCTCGGCATCGTGGCCGCGACGCTGCGCGGCGTGCTGCAGCGTGCGGACGGACATTTCGATGAGGCCCTGCGCACGCACGAGATGCTGGCCGATGCCGACGGCGACGACACCTCAGATCCGGCGCACAGCCTCGTGCGCGCCGGCGTCTTGATGCAGGCGGGCCTGAGCGCCCTCGACGCCTCGCGGTCGGACATCGCGGCCGCACGGTTCTCGGCCGCGGCCGCCCTCGCCCACACGGCCCACGACGAGCGCCTCGCGCAGTTCGCGCACGACCTGCTGCTGATCGCGGCGCCCGGCGACGTGCCGCTGGCGACGAGCTTCCAGTCGCGCATCGACGGCATCGTCGGCGCCCAGCCCATCTCGCCCTCGATGCGCGGGATCGTGGCGATCTCGAGCGCGCTGTACGTCGTCGATCCGCGCGCGCTGCAGGACGCGCTCGACGGCACCGAGACCACGACGATCGACGACCCGCAGACCCTGCGTTTCGTCACGGTCATGCTGCGGTCGATGGCGCACGAGCTGCTCGGCACATCGAGCCTGGCGCTCAGCCGCCTCGAGCTCTTCGAACAGGAGCTCGACGGCCGTCAGCTGACCCGCAACCAGCAGACGCTCCTCGCGTGGGCGCGCGCCGAGGCGCTGCTCGACGCCGAATCCGGTGAGCACGCCATCGCGGTGCTCGACGCGCTGCCGGAGGCAGGCGCGAAGGTGATCCCCATCGACCTGCTGCGCGCGCGTGCCTATCTGCGCGACGATGAGCCGGCCCGCGCGCTCGCCTGCCTGGCCGGAGTCGGAGACTCGCTGGGATCCGGGGTGCTGGCCGTGTGGTCGCATCTCGTGCTGTTCCTCGCCTACCACGCCATCGGATCCGAGTCGTCGATCGACGTCGGGCGGCAGCACCTGCAGGCCGCGATCGCCGCGGCCTCCCGCTCGCGCCCCATGATGCCGTTCGCCATGCAGGGCATGAGCGCGCTCAAT
The DNA here is from genome assembly GCA_019117025.1 of Candidatus Microbacterium stercoravium. Classification (GTDB taxonomy): domain Bacteria; phylum Actinomycetota; class Actinomycetes; order Actinomycetales; family Microbacteriaceae; genus Microbacterium; species Microbacterium stercoravium. Next base: position 5,898 of record DXAM01000104.1, read on the forward strand.
ACGACCATCTCGCACGCCGACGAGCTCGCGCTCGATGCCGCGGGCCGTCGCCTCGTCGCCGACCTCGAGACCATGCGCGACGCCCTGCAGCGGGCCACCCGGTCGACCGATGCGCTCAGCGAACGCGAGCGCACGGTCGTCGCGGAGCTGCCGTTCGCCGTTTCCACGAAGGATCTCGCCGCGCGCCTGCACGTCTCGCCGAACACCGTCAAGACGCAGCTGCGCTCCATCTACCGCAAGCTCGGCGTCTCGTCGTGGGCCGACGCCGTATCGACCGCGCGCCGCCTCGGCCTGGCCGAGTAGCCGGCGCTCAGGCGCTGGCGCGCACCACGAGCTCGAGGTCGAGCAGCGTTTCGCGCGGCGGGTTCTCCCCCGACAGCACCGCCAGCAGCACGTCGGCCATCGCGGCGCCCTGGGCCCGGGAGGGCTGGCGGATCGTGGTCAGCGGCGGCGACACCGACGACGCGACGGGAGAGTCGTCGAATCCGATGACGGCGATCTCATCGGGCACGCGGACACCGGCCCGCTGCAGCGCGGCGAGCGCACCGCGCGCCATCAGGTCGCTCGCGATGAACACGGCGTCGGGGGCCGCGCCGGAGTCGAGCACGCGCTCCATGGCTCGGGCCGCACCGGCCGCCGAGAAGTCGCCGTCCTCCACCGCGACCGGCTCGAGGCCCGCTTCCGCGAGCTCGGCGCGGCAGCCGGCCAGGCGGTCGACGCTCGCCGCCATGCTCTGCGGCCCGGTGATCATCGCGATCCGTCGGCGGCCGAGGCCCAGCAGGTGACGGGTCGCGAGGCGCCCGCCCGCGACGTTGTCGACGTCGACCCAGCGGTCGCCGTCGCGCGGATGCATCGGTCGGCCGCCGTAGACGACCGGCGTCGTGCTCGCGATCCGCCCGACGAACTCATCGCTCGTGTGGTGCGAGACGACGAGCGTGCCGTCGACGCTGCCCGACGAGACGTAGCTCGCCGCCTTGTCATCGGGATCCTGCGACGCGATGAACAGACCGAGCATGTAGGGCGATGCCGATATGCGGTCGTTGATGCCCGCGACGATCGCCGCGAAGTACGGATCCCCGAAGAAGCGCATCGTGTCCTCCGGCACCACGAGCGCGATCGCGTGCGTCTGCCGCGAGGCCAGGGAACGGGCGGCGCGGTTCGGCACGTACTTCAGCTCGGCGATCGCCTTCTCGACCGCCGCGAGCGCCTCCGGGCTCACGCGCCGGCCTCCGTTGACGACGCGCGACACGGTCGACCGAGACACGCCGGCGCGCACCGCCACCTGCTCGAGCGTCGCGGTCCCGGCGTCGCTCTTCAACGTCATCGCTGGCTCCACATCTCTGTTTCTCGCGCGACGGCCCCGCCGCGCGGTCCGCCGCACGCAGACCGTCTCCGCCGTCATCGGCGGGGACTCCTCATGTTACGCGTCAGCTGTCGCCGCGTTCGGCGCGGCGGCGGGCGATCTCCGCGCGCAGCTTCGCCTCGTACTCCTCGCGCTCGAGATCCTCGAGCTGCTGCTCGGTCGTGCGGTACGCGGGCTGCAGCTTCGGCGCCGGTGCGGCCTGCTGCGGCCGGCGCACGGGGCGCGGGCCCTGCTGCACGTACTCGCGCCCGAGGACCCACCACAGAATGCTGCCGATGAAGGGCAGCAGGATCACGACGAGGATCCACACCATCTTCGGCAGATACCGCACCCGGTCGTCGGGAATGCGGATGATGTCGACCAGCGACGCGACGAACAGCGCGAGGTTGAGCACACCGATGAGAAAGGGCATATCGCCATCTTATTAACTGTGCGCGCAGACCGGCTAGAATCGAGTCGTCCGTCCCGCCCGCGATTTCCGGAGCTCATACATGCCCACCATCGTCGTCGACGTCATGCCCAAGGCCGAGCTGTTGGACCCGCAGGGCAAGGCCGTCACCGGCTCGCTCGCCCGCCTCGGGCATTCGGCCTTCCAGAACGTGCGCATCGGCAAGCGCGTCGAGCTCACGGTCGAGGGCGAGGTGACCGACGAGGTGCTCGCCGAGGCCAAGACCATCGCCGAGGAGATCCTCTCGAACCAGGTCATCGAAGACGTCGTCAGCATCGAGGTCGTCTGATGGCGACCCGCATCGGCGTCGTCACCTTCCCGGGTTCGCTCGACGACCGCGACGCGCAGCGCGCCGTCCGCGCCGCGGGCGCCGAAGCCGTGGCCCTGTGGCACGGCTCGCACGACCTCGACGGCGTCGACGCCGTGATCCTGCCCGGCGGCTTCTCGTACGGCGACTACCTGCGCGCCGGTGCGATCGCCGCCCTCGCGCCCATCATGACCGAGATCACGCAGGCCGCCGCGAAGGGCGTGCCCGTGCTCGGCATCTGCAACGGGTTCCAGATGCTCGTCGAGGCGCACCTGCTGCCGGGCGGTCTGCTGCGCAACGCGCACCAGCAGTTCATCCGCCGCGACCAGAAGCTCACCGTGGCGAACTCCGACACGGCGTGGACGAACCGGTTCAAGACCGGCGAAGAGATCGTGATCCCGCTGAAGAACGCCGACGGCGGCTTCACGGCCGATGCCGAGACGCTCAAGCGCATCAACGGTGAGAACCTCGTGGCGTTCCGCTACGCGGGCGTCAACCCGAACGGGTCCATCGACGACATCGCGGGCCTCACCAACGAGCGCGGCAACGTCGTGGGCCTCATGCCGCACCCCGAACACGCGGTCGAGCCGGGCTTCGGCCCCTCGACGGCGAACGCGATGCGCTCGGGCGTCGACGGCCTGCGCTTCTTCGAGAGCGCGCTGAACGCCCTCCAGGTCGCGTAGCACCCCGCGGGCGGCGGCCCCCTCCGCGCGTCGCCGCGCACAACTACGGCACGCGCGGCCGCACACCACAGAAACCATGTCACGACGCCGCGGAAAGCAGAAATCTGCCGTAGTCCTGCGTCGGCGGGCCCGACCGGGCGCATACGTCCGGGTCCGGCCGCAGCCGACCAGTGGCAGGGCGCCGGTGCCGCACAACGACGGCAGGTTCGGGTCCGTGCCGCGGAAAACCATGCCGTCACGCCCGCGCGGCCTGTATTTGCCGTAGTCCTGCACCGGCGGGCCGGCCGGCCCGCCCACTACGGTGGAGGTGTGACCGAATCGCTGACCGTCTCCGTGCCCACCGAGAAGCTCGCCGCCGACGTGCGCGAGCGCCTCGACCCGTCACTCGACATCGAGGTCGTGCTGTGGGCGGACGGTGCGCCGCCCCGCGAGCGCATCGACATCGTCGTTCCGCCGTACATGAAGCAGGGGGCGATGCTGCGCGCGAGCGCCGACGTCGGACCCCGACTCATCCAGGGCCAGGCCATCGGGTACGACGGCGTCGCCGATGTGCTGCCCGCGGGCGTGCCTTACGCCAACGCGACGAGCGTGCACGAGGCCGCGACCGCCGAGCTCGCCGTGGGCCTGATGATCGCGGCGCAGCGCGAGCTGCCGCGGGTGGTGCGCAACCAGGACCGCCGCACCTGGGACAACTTCTGGACCTCGGGCCTCGCCGACCGCCGCATCGTGATGCTCGGCTACGGCGGCGTCGCCAAGGGCATCGCGGCGCGCCTTTCGGGCTTCGAGGCGGAGCTCGTGGCCGTCGCATCGCGCGCCCGCGAGGAGGACGGGATCCGCGTGCACGCGATCGGCGACCTCGCCGACCTGCTGCCGACCGCCGAGATCCTCGTCAACGTGCTGCCCGGCGGCCCCGAGACGCGCCGCCTGATCGACGACGCGGCCCTGTCAGCGCTTCCCGACGGCGCGCTCGTCGTCAACGTCGGCCGCGGTTCGACCTTCGACACCGACGCGCTCGTCGACCACGTCTCGCGCGGGCGGATCCGCATGGCCAGCGACGTGTTCGACCCCGAGCCGCTCCCCGAGGACCACCCGCTGTGGACCCTGCCGAACACGCTGATCACGCCGCACGTCGGCGGGCGCACGTCGGCGATGGCGCCCCGCATCGCGAAGCTCGTCGCGCAGCAGGCGGCGCGCCTCGCCCGCGGCGAGGATCCCGTCAACGTGGTGCTGGGCGGGTAGCGGGCGCTACACCCGTCGCACGGCCTCGGCGGCGCCGCGCGCTCCCGCCCAGACGCCGAGCGTCGCGAGGCGGATCTCGGGCACCGTATGGAAGGTCGCGCTCGCCCGGGCCCTCTCGACCGCGGGGCGCACCGTCCACTCGGGCGAGCGCGCGAGGCCTCCGCCGATGACGATCAGCTCCGGATCGACCAGGGCGCTCACCTCGAGGATCGCGCGCCCGAGCGCCCGGGCCGCATCGTCCAGCGCCGTGCGGGCCGGCTCGTCGCCCGCCGCTGCCGCGCGCACGACGTCGACGGCGGTCGCCCCCGCGGCGGCAGAACCGCCGCGCTCGACCCAGCGCGCCGCGAGCTGATGGCCGCCGATCGCCGTCTCGAGGCACTCGAGCTGGCCGCACGAGCAGAGCACGCCGTTCGTCGCGACCCGCATGTGCCCGACCTCGCCCGCGGCCCCATGGGCGCCGCGGCGCACGGATCCGCGCGAGACGTGCGCGCCGGCGATCCCCGTGCCGAGCGCGACGACGAATACGTCGTCGCTGCCGCGGCCGGCCCCGAGGCGCGCCTCCGCGAGGGCCGCGGCCTCGCCGTCCTGCACCGCCGTTCCGGGGATCCCGAGGCGCTGCGACAGCGCCGCCGCGGGGGCCGTGCCGTCGAGCCACGGCAGGTTCGCGCTGCGCCCGACGACGCCCGTCGCCGCATCGAGCGTGCCGGCGATCGTGAGCCCGAAGGTGTCGGCCGGCGACGACGCGACGAACCGTTCGACGCGCTCGCCCAGCTCGTCGATGCCGCCCGTCGGGGCCGTGTCGCGGGCGAGCTCCTCGCCCTCATCCGAGACGAGGAGGAACTTGGTGTGCGTGCCGCCGTAGTCGATGCCGAGCGCGGTCACAGCGCGACGCCCCGAGCGAGGATCTCGCGGATCGCGACCGCCTCGCCCTCGTCGGTCGTGGCGTACCGCGCCTCTCCCGCGCCGGCCGCGGATCCGAGGGACACCGCGAGCCGGTCCACCACCGTGCGCTTCGCCGACGCGTGCACGGCGTCGACGCCCGTCTCGGCGATCGCGGCCGCGTTGCGCGAGGTGACGCCCGCGCCCGCCATGATCTGGATCCGGCCCGCCGCGTGCGCCGCGAGGGCGCGCAGCTCGTCGAGCGCGTCGATCGCGGCCGCACGGCCGCCCGAGGTCAGCACGCGGGTGACGCCCTCCGCCGCCAGCTGGTCGAGGCTCGCGCGCTGATCCGAGACCTGGTCGAAGGCGCGGTGGAACGTGACCTCGCCGTCCGAGGCGTCGCGCGCGCGGCGCACGAGATCGAGGTCGACGGCGTCGCCGACGAGTCCGCCGATCACGACACCCGCGGCACCGAGGCGGGCCGCCTGCCGGATGTCGGCGACGATCGTGCGCTTCTCGGCATCGTCATAGACGAACCCGCCCTCGCGGGGCCGCACGAGCACGTGCACGGGCACGCCCGTCGCCGCGGCGGCCTCGATGAGCCCCGCTGACGGCGTGATCCCTCCCGTCGACAGCGCGGCGCAGAGCTCCATCCGCGCCGGCCGCACGCGCTCGGCGACGGTCAGCCCGGTGGGACCCTGTACGGCCAGTTCGAACGCGGTCATCGTGCGCCTCCGCTTCCCTGAGCTCCCGCGAATCCGCGCACGTACTCGCCTCCGCGGAGCACCGCGGCCGAGAGGTCGGGACGGCTCTCGAACGCGTCGTACGGATACATCGGGCGCTCGATCCGCGCGTGGCCGAGCCGCTCGAGGTCCTGATCGACCGGCCCGGGCGTGAGCGCGAGCGTCCAGCCCTGAGCGATGTCGTACAGCGTGGGCTCGAGGTATCCGATCTTGGTGACGATGATGTCGGCCTCCGCGGGCTCGAGTCCGATCGCACGGAAATCGGCGACGTCGTGGAACGCCTTGCGGAACTCGGTCACGATCGCGCGGATCCCGCCCGCACGGATCACGGCGATCCGTCCGGCCGCGGGGTCGCCGGTGTGCAGCGAGACCAGCTCGCCGCGGATGCGCACGGGTCCGGAGACCCGGTCGTCGACGCGCGCGCCGGCCGTGACGTCGACCGCGTCTCCGGCGGCGTGCGCGAACAGCTCGTCCACCGCGCCGGCGTCGAAGATCGACGCCGCGTACGTCACGGGGGCGTCGTCGCGCGTGAGCCGAGGGTCCGCGAGCAGCCGCGACAGCGTCCACGTGACGTCGCCGGATCCACCCGCGCCCGGGTTGTCGCCGGAGTCGCTGATCAGGTAGGGGCGCGCGCCCTCGTGCGCCAGCGCGTTCGCCACCGCCTCGTCGAGGGATCCGGGCGGGCCGACGAACGCGAAGTCGTCGCGCGCGTCCCAGACCTCGCCCGCGATGCGCTCGGCCTCGCGCACGATGACGGCCTCGTCGTCGCCCGTGACCATGACGGTCGCGTGACAGCGCGGCTCGTCGGCCCAGGCGTAGCCGATCCACAGCCCGAGGTCGCTGACGCCCTCGCGCCGCTCGACCTCGTCGAGCTGGGCGTAGAGCGAGCGGGCCGGCTCGACGCGCGTCGACGTCTTCTCGCCGGGCAGCAGGATCGGCACGCGCACCCAGGCGGTCAGCGGCCTCTCGCCCCGCTCGATCCATTCGACGAGGCGGTGCGCCGCCCGTTCCTTCGTCTCCCAGGCGTCCTCGTGCGGCGCGAGGCGATAGCACGTGGGCAGGTCGAGGGCGAGGGCCAGGGTCTCCGACATGTTGCCGTGCAGGTCCATCGGCGCCGTGATCAGCGCATCGGGCCCGACGACCGATCGCACGGCGGTGACGAGGTCGCCCTCCGCATCGTCGAGGCCCACCACGCTCATGGCGCCGTGGATGTCGAAGTAGACGCCGTCGACCGGGCCGGCGTCGCGCAGGCCCGAGACGATGCGGTTCTTGAAGTCGTCGTAGACCTCGCGCAGCACCGCGCCGCCCGGGATGGCGCGCGCCATGAACACGGGGATCCACTCGGCCGCCTCGGCGAGCGGCGCGCCGTCCGCGAGAAAGGCGTAGCGCTCGATGAGCGCCTCGCCGGTGAGCACCGGGAAGTCGCGGTACCCGGCGCGATGCGCGGCGTACGCGCTCGATTCGATCGCCATTCCGACGATCGCGATACGGGGCTTCGTCACAGTTCTCACTTCTCCAGGAGTCCAGCGCGCGCGGCACGGCGCTCGCGCTGCGCGATCGGGTCGGGGGACGGCACGGAGGCCAGCAGCTCCTGCGTATACAGCTCGCGCGGAGCGCGCAGCACGTCGGATGTGCGGCCCTGCTCGACGATCGCGCCGCGGCGCATGACGACCACGCGCTCGGTGAGCTCGTTCACGACGCCGAGGTCGTGGCTCACGAAGAGACAGCCGAAGCCGAGGTCGGCGTGCAGGCTCCGCAGCACCTCCAGCACCTCCGCCTGCACCGACACGTCGAGCGCGCTCGTCGGCTCATCGGCGACGAGCAGGCGGGGCGTGAGCGCGAGCGCGCGGGCGAGCCCGATGCGCTGGCGCTGACCGCCCGAGAACTCGTGCGGGTACCGGCCCGCCGCATCTCGCGGCAGGCGCACGGCGTCGAGCAGCTCGGCCACCCGCGCCCGCTTCGCCGCGCGCGACATGCCGCGGGAGTGGATCGCGAGCGGCTCGGCGATCGACTCGCCCGCCGTCTTGCGCGGGTCGAGGGATCCGCCCGGGTCCTGGAACACGACCCCGACCTCGCGCAGCAGGCGGCGCGCGCGCCGGCCCGTGAGCTGGTTCAGCGGCTGTCCGAGCAGCGTCAGATCGCCCGACGACGCCGGCAGGAGACCGAGGGCGAGACGGCTGACCGTCGACTTGCCGGATCCCGATTCGCCGACGAGGCCGACGAACTCGCCCGCGCCGATCGCGAGGTCGATGTCGTGAACGGCCGGCACGTGGCGGCCGTTCACGCGGTACCCCGCGTTCACGCCGCGCAGGAGGATCACGGGATCGGCGGGCTCGTCGAACGCGTGCGGCGCGCCCGCGGCCTCCGCGCCCCCGAACGCCGCCGGCGGGAGCGACGGGATCGCGGCGAGCAGCGTGCGCGTGTACTCGTGCGAGGGGGTCGTGAGCACACGCTCGGCGGGGCCCGACTCGACGACCTGACCGTGCCGCATCACGAACACGCGGTCGGCGAGGTCGGAGACCACCCCCATGTTGTGGGTGATGATCATGAGCCCCGTGCCGCGCTCGCGCACGAGGCGGCGCAGCAGGTCGAGGATCTCGGCCTGCACCGTCACGTCGAGCGCCGTCGTCGGCTCGTCCGCGATGATGACATCGGGCTCGCACGCGAGCGCGATCGCGATGACGATGCGCTGGCGCTGACCGCCCGAGAGCTCGTGCGGGAACTGGCCCGCGCGCCGCTCTGCGTCGGGGATGCCCACGAGCGACATCAGTTCGATCGCGCGCTCGAGCGCCTCGTGCTTCGACGAATCGGTGTGGTTGCGCACCGCCTCCGAGATCTGCGCGCCGAGAGTCATGGTCGGGTTGAGCGCCGTCATCGGCTCTTGGAAGATCATCGACACGACGCGGCCGCGAAGGCCGTCGAGCACGCCGTCGGGCGTGCCGATCACCTCGTGGTCGCCGCCCACGCGGATCGATCCCGTCGCGGTCGCGGTGCGGGGCAGCAGCCCCATCGCCGCGAACGACGTGACCGACTTGCCGGATCCCGACTCGCCGACGAGGGCCACGACCTCGCCCTTCGACACGTCGAGGTTCACGCCGCGCACCGCGAAGTCGTCGCGACCGGCGAAGCGCACGCGCAGGTCGTCGATCCGGAGCACCGTCTGCGAGGTCATGCGGTCTTCCCCTTCACGTCGAAAACGTCGCGCAGACCGTCGCCGACGAAGTTCAACGCGCACACCACGAGCACGATCGCGATGCCCGGCGGCAGGATGAGCCACCACGCGTTCTGATAGACGAGGCCGAGCCCGTCGCTGAGCATCGCGCCCCAGTCGGTCGCGGGCGGCTGCAGGCCCATGCCGAGGAAGCTGACGTACGCGACCAGCAGGATCGCATCGGCCACCTGGAACGTCGCGTTGACGACGACGGTGCCGATCGTGTTCGGCACGATGTGCTGCACGACGATTCGGGTGTGGGATCCGCCCATCGCGCGGGCGGCCACGACGTAGTCGCGGGTCTTCACCGACAGCGACTCGGCGCGCACGAGGCGGGCGGGCACGAGCCACGACACGAAGCCGATGACGAGGATCATGATCCATTCGCTCGGCTGCACGATGCTCGACAGCACGAGCAGCAGGAAGATCGCCGGGATCGCGATGCCCGCGTCGACGATGCGCATCATGACGGCGTCGACGATGCCGCCGACGTAGCCCGCGATCGCGCCCCAGAGCGTGCCGATCACGGTCGCGAGGATACCGGCGAGGATGCCCACGAGCAGCGAGGTGCGGCCGCCCACCATGAGCCGGCCGAGCACGTCGTAGCCGAGGGAGTCGGTGCCGAGCGGATGCCCCTCGACGCCGGGCCGCAGATCGGCGCTCTCGAGCACCGTGCGCACTTGGTCGGTCGGGTAGACGAGCGGTCCGATCGTGACGAACAGCACCGCGATCACGAGGATCGCGAGACCGATCACGGCGAGGCGGTTCTGCGAGAAGCGCTTCATGAAGCTCATGCGATGCCTCCTCGCGTGCGCGGATCGAGCACGGACTGGATGATGTCGGCGAGCAGGGATCCGATGACGGTCGCGATCGAGATCACCAGCACGCAGCCGAGCAGCACCGGGAAGTCGCTCGACTGCGCCGCGCTCCAGAACAGCAGCCCCATGCCGGGGTAGTTGAACAGCTGTTCGATGACGAGTGCGCCGCCGAACATCACCGGAAGCTGGTAGCCGAGCATCGCCACGACCGGCGTCAGCGAGTTGCGCAGTAGGTGCCGCGAGAGCACGAGGCGGAACGGTGTGCCCTTCGACCGCGCGGTGCGGATGTAGTCCTCGCTGAGGTTGTCGAGCGCCGACGACCGCATGTAGCGGCTGAAGTTCGCCACGAGGGGGATCGCACCCGTGAGCACGGGGAGGATCAGCCGCTGCGGCTCGGCGAGCACGGCCGCGATCGTCTCGCCCTGCGGAGCATTCGCCGGCAGGACGCCGAGGTTCTGGCTGAAGATCATGATGAGCAGCATGCCGAGGAAGAAGCTCGGCGTGGAGTACGCGACGATCGCGAGCGTCGACAGCGTGTAATCGGCGCCCTTGTTGCGGCGCACGGCCTGGAAGATGCCCACGGGGATGGCGATGATGAGCGCGATCACGAGCGACAGTCCCGTCAGCAGGAGCGTCTTCGGAAGGCGCTGAGTGATCGCGTCGGTCACCGACATGTTGAGCAGGAAGGACTGCCCGAGGTCGCCGGAGAGGAGGCGCCCGAGGAACAGGAGGTACTGCTCCCAGACGGGCCGGTCGTAGCCCTGCTCGCGATTGAACTGAGCGATCTGTTCGGCCGTGGCCTGTACTCCGAGCACACCTCGGGCGGGCCCGCCCGGCAGCATCTGCAGCAGGGCGAAGACCACGACCGTGACGACGAAGATCACGATCAGCGCCTGACCGATGCGCCTCAGGAGGAAGAACAGATACGGATTGCGACGGGGTTGCTTCCCCGCGACCGTCGCCTGGTGGGCGACGGTCGCGGGGAGCGAGTCAGGGATGCGGCTCACGAGGGACTACTTCTCCCAGCCCCAGCGCTGCGGGTGGAAGTTGCCGAGCGAGTCCTGCTCCACGCCGGTCAGGCCGCTGTCGATGACCGACACCTGGTAGACGGGGTTCGGAACCCACATGACGGGCAGCTGGGTAGCGCCATACTCGGAGTAGGCGGTCATGGCCGTCTCATCGCCCGCGGCGAGGGTGTTCTCGATGAGTTCGTCCATTTTCTCATCGCTGTACGAACCGAAGTTCGAGCCGCCGCCGGTCGAGAACAGCTGCTCGCCGGTCGGGTAGGCCGGGAAATACCACGAGCCGGCGGTGCCGAAGAACGGCAGCTCCCACGTGCATTCGGGCGACTCCGACTCGCAGGAGGGGATCGATCCGAGCACCGTGTTGAGAGGAGCTTCCTTGATCGTCATGCCGACGCCCGCGTCTTCGAACGTCGACTTCATGGCGGCGAACATGTTGTTCGTCTCGGTGTTGCCGCTCTGCGTGAGGATCGTGACGGACAGCGTCTGTCCGTCTTCGATTCCGTCGCCGCACTCGGCGCCCGTCTCGCAGACGTAGATCCCGTCGGACCCGAGGGTCCAGCCGTTGTCCTCGAGGAGGCCCTGGGCGGCGTCCGGATCGAAGGGGTAGGGGTTCTCGCGCTGCTCGTCGGAGAGGAACTTGTTGTCGGGGTTCTGCGGAACGGGTCCGTAACCCGGATTGGCCGCGCCGTGCCACACGACGTCCGAGATCGTGTCCTGGTCGACGAGGTGCTGCAGCGCCTGACGCACGTACAGCTGCTGATAGACGGGGCCCATCGTCGGGTTGTTGAAGTTGTACGGCAGGTAGGTGATCGCCCAGCCGTCCCAGTTCACGACGTCGTACCCGAGGTCTTCGTACTGGCCCGCGTTGTCGAGCTCACCCGTCGGGATGTACCCGTAGTCGACCTCGCCCGCGCGAACGGCCGCGACCTCCGCGTCGGTGCTCGTGTACGGCAGGAAGTTGATGGTCTCGGCGTTCGCCGCGTCGTCGCCGTCATACGCGTCGTTCTTCACGAGCGTGACCTTGCCGGAGTCGCTGAAGCTCTCGAGCGCGAGCGGACCGCTGATCGTGTCGAACAGGGGGTTGCCGGCGTACCCCGAGAGGTCTTCGCCCTCCGAGATGAGGTACTCCCAGATCTGCTTCGCGCCCTCGGGCGTCGAGGCGAGCTCGGGGTCGGGCTTGCCGCCGTCCTCCGTGATGCTCCATGCGTGCACCGGGATCGGCACGATGAGCGTCAGCTGCGAGGCGAGCAGCCACTCCTCGTTGTACGCCTGGTCGAACGTGAGCACGACGGTCTTGTCGTCGGGGGTTTCGACCTCGCTGATCAGGTCGGGCATCGCGCCCTCACGATAGCTGCCCCAGGACTCCTTGTTGGCCTTCACGAGGTCGAGCCAGAATGCGACGTCGGCCGACGTCACGGGCTCGCCGTCGGACCAGGTGCGGTCGTCGAGCGTGATCGTGGCCTGCGTGTCGTCGTCGCTGAACTCGACGGTGTCGGCCAGATCGGCCTGCGCGACCCGGTCGACCGTGCCCGTGGATCCGTCGTACGCGATGAGCGGCTCGTAGAGCGAACGGATCATCGCCGAGTTGTGCGACGTCATCTTGCCGGCCGTCGCGAGCGGCACGAGCCAGTTCGGCGTGGCGTTCGCCGGAAGCGCGTAGTTGACGGTGTCTGACGACCCTCCGCCGCCGGAGCCACCGCCGTCTGCGGCACAACCGCTGACGAGGCCGAGCGTCGCCGCGAGGCCGACAGCCGTGAGACCGAGCACTCGGCCGCGAGATGCGAAGTGGGTTCGCATGAGTTGTCCTCCTGTTGTCCCGCGCTGCTTCGCGAGGGGTCGTGCTGATGGGAGATGGGAATCTCACATACGGTAACCGAATAAAGTTCTTCCGTATATAGAATGAACTGTCACGATTATGTTAAATCGGTATCGTAAGAAGTGCCGATGCCGCGAGAACTTCGGTTGTCCCGATGGAGAGACCCGCATGTCACGCACCAGCAGCAGCGCCGCAGAGAACCAGGTGCTCGCCGTCATCGGATCCGGCAGAGCCCGGTCGCGCCGCGAGGTGTCGGAGATCCTCGACCTCGCCGCCTCCACCGTGTCTCAGCACGTGCAGTCGCTGCTCGCGCAGGGCCTCATCGAAGAGGGCGAACCGCGCGGCTCGACGGGCGGGCGACGCGCGCGCGAGCTGCGCATCGCGGGCGACGCCGACCTGATCGGCGCCATCGACCTCGGCGGAGCGCACGCGCGCGTCGCGGTCGTGCCGCGCGGCGGCGCGGTCTCGACGACTGCCGAGATCTCGATCGCGATGGCCGACGGCCCGACCGCCGTGCTCGAGAACTGCGCGGACGAGCTCGCCCGGCTCGCGAACGGCGCCCCGCTCGCGGGCGTCGGCATCGCACTGCCCGGCCCCGTCGACGTCGCGGCGCGCGGCGTCGTGAGTCCGTCCCGCATGCCGGGGTGGGCGGGATCCGACATCCGCGCCCTGCTGAGCGGCATCGTCGGCGCGCCGGCGGTCGTCGAGAACGACGCCAATGCCATGGCGCTCGGCGAGCACTTCGCGCACGACCCGCGCGCCGCGGGATCCGTGACGATCAAAGCAGGCACCGCGATCGGCGCGGGGATCGTCATCGACGGTCAGGTGTACCGAGGTGCGGCGGGCGTCGCGGGCGACATCACGCACACCCGCGTCGCGGCGGCGCGCGATCGGCAGTGCTCCTGCGGCAACCGCGGCTGCCTCGAGACCGTCGCGTCCGGCGCCGCGCTCGTGCGCCTGCTGCGGGAGGAGGGCGTCGACGTGTCGAGCACCGCCGAGGTCGTCGCGCTCGTGCGCGATGCGGATCCTCTCGCCACCCGCCTCGCGCGCGCGGCGGGGAACCACCTCGGCGAGGTGCTGTGCGCCCTCGTGAACTTCTTCAACCCGAGCGCGATCTACGTCGGTGGCGCGCTCACCGCGCTCGAGCCGTTCATGTCGGCGCTGCGCAGCGAGGTGTACGAGGGTTCGCACCCGCTGATGACGCGCGACCTGACGATCGCCCCGGCAGCGCTCGGCGCCGATGCCGCCCTCGTCGGCACCGCGCGCGAGGTGAACGAGCACCTTGCGCGGCTCACGCAGGGCTGACGCGCGTCAGAGCCCCAGCCACACCTGGATCGGGTCGACGAGGAAGTAGACCACGAACAGCAGCGACACGAGCCACATCAGCCAGTGGATCTCGCGCACCTTGCCGCGCGCGAGCTTCACGATCACGAACGCGATGAATCCCGCGCCGATGCCGTCGGAGATCGAGTAGGTGAACGGCATGATCGCGATCGTGAGGAACGCGGGGATGCCGATGTCGACGTTCTTCCAGTCGACGCCGGCGATCTGCGTCATCATCAGGAACCCGACGAGCACCAGTGCCGGTGCGGCCGCCTCGTAGGGCACGAGCGCGACGAGCGGCGCGAAGAGCGTCGACAGCAGGAAGGCGATGCCGGTGACGACGGATGCGAGGCCCGTGCGGGCGCCCTCGCCGACGCCGGCGCTCGACTCGACGAACGCGGTGTTCGACGAGACGGACCCGACGCCGCCCGCGATCGCGCCGAGCGAGTCGACCATGAGGATCCACTTCGAGCGCGGCGGGTTGCCCTCGGCGTCGAGCAGCTTCGCCTCGCCGCCGATCGCGACCATGGTGCCCATCGTGTCGAAGAAGTCGGCGAGCATGAGCGAGAACACCAGCAGCACGATCGTGATCAC
>DXAM01000105.1 GCA_019117025.1 Candidatus Microbacterium stercoravium
GACGAGACCTTCTTCGCCTACTTCGAAGACATCGACATCGGATTCCGCGCCCGGCTGCGCGGCCACGCGATCATCTACGATCCGGCGGCCGTGGCGCACCACAAGATCGGCGCGACGAGCGGTCGGATCCCCGGATTCACCGTGCGCCAGACGTTCCAGAACCTGCCCGTCCTCATCACGAAGAACGTGCCGCGCGGTCTGCGCCGCATGATCGTGCCGCGATTCGTGCTGCTGTTCGGCATGATGCTCGCGAAGGCGACGCTGACCGGATCCGCGAAGCCCGCCTGGTCGGGCCTGCGTCGCGGTCTGCGCCTCGCGGCGAGCCACGGCCGCACCGAGCGCAGGCGGATCCAGGGATCCCGCACCGCTGCGCCGGGCGATATCGACGCGATGCTCACGCACGACCTGCCGCCCGAGCAGCACGGCATGCGCAAGCTGCGCCGCGTGATCCGCAAGCACTGACGGCGGGCCGTGAGCCTCATCCGCGGAGATGAGCCGCATCTTCGGACCCGATCGCCGGTCGCGTCCGCGAATCGGGCTCATCTCCGTCGTTGTGGCTCGTTGCTGAGGGCCGGGGCACCGAACGGAGTGGGTGAAACGGCGAGCAGGAGGTGGTGAAACGGCGAGCAGGCCGCTCCGACGCTTCAGAAGGAGAAGTCGCCTTCAGGAGGATCGGATCTGCGATTCGCGGGGCATCTGGCGTGAATCTCCTTCCGAAGCACGCGCGTTCACCCCAACGTGATGTTCATTAAAAGTGAACATCCCCTAAAAATGAACACTCACCCCGCCGGAACGGCCCCGTCGTCCCCTTCGTGCCCCTCGATGAACACCCGGCGCACCTCGGCGTCGAACACGTCGCGTTCGCGGGGGATCCGGGCGCGGTAGTCGGCCTGGGCCTCGAGGGCGGCGGCGGGGTCCGCGAGCACGCGGTCGAGTGCGCGCTTGGCGTTCAGCACGATGTCCGGTCGGACGTCGATCTTATGGTCAGACGGGATGGGCACGTCGACGCCGTTCGCAGCGGCGCCGCGGTTCGCGACGAGCACGACGGATCCCATGGCCGCCGCCTCGCGCGGCATGCGGTCTTTGCCGGGGTGCGCGCCGAGATCGAGGTACACGAGCGAGGTCGCGAGGGCCGAGGCGACCTCCTCGCCCGTCATGTTCTCGAGAGGCAGCAGCTCGATGCCGGGCCAGCGCCGGGCGAACTCGGTCATGATCGGCCGCGACTTGGCGGGGTTGTACGCGACGCGGGGGATGCGCCCCTCGGTCGTCACCGACGCGAGCGGCGTGACGGGGGTGTGGTCGCTGAGAATGGATCCGGGGCAGCCGAGGTGCGCGAACACATGGTTCCACGCGTAGTGCGACTGGGCGAGGTGGCCGGCCTCGCGCAGCACGCGATCCTCGCCCGTGACGAACCCGCGCAGCGCGCGCTTGACGGTGCGCACCTGCAGCAGCGGGAACCGGGTGTTGCGGGTGCGTTCGATCGGCAGCAGCGACGTCGTGTCGCGCTCGATCACGAATCGGGGCGCGTAGTCGATCGACAGCCACCACACGCAGCCGCGGGCCTTGCGCAACGGCTTCAGCAGCAGAGCCTGCGTCTCGGGCACGACGACGGTGTTTCCGACGGCGTCGTCAACGGCCGTGGCTTCCGGGGCGTCGTACCGCTCGTACCGTTCGGCTCGCGGTGAGCCCTCCGTGCCTGGGACCGGAACGAGGAACGCCTGCTGCTCCTGTCGCCGCAGCGAATCGACGAGCTGGTGCAGCGCCTCGGGCCCGCCGGTCGCGAGGCCGCGCGGATAGTAGACATAGGTCGTCATCGATCGAGCTTAACGCGCGACGACAGGTGATCGAGGGCCCGTCCATCCATCGGGAATCGACTGCCCACCTGCGCGCGGCGCCGCTCAGAGAAGGCGCCGGGCCGAGGCCCAAGCGGTGAGCTCGTGCCGGGAGGACAGCTGCAACTTGCGGAGTACCGCGGACACGTGCGACTCGACTGTTTTCACAGAGATGAAGAGCTCCGCGGCGACCTCCTTGTACGCATACCCGCGGGCGATGAACCGCATCACTTCCTGCTCACGCGCCGAGAGTCGGTCGAGTTCGTCGTCGGCCTGCGCCGTCTCGCCCGCGGCGGCGCCGAAGGCATCGATGACGAACCCGGCCAGGCGCGGCGAGAACACCGCGTCGCCACCCGCGACGGCGTGCACGGCGCTCGAGACGTCGGATCCGGACGCGCCCTTCGTCATGTACCCGCGGGCGCCCGCACGGATCACGCGCACGACGTCCTCTGCCGCGTCGGAGACGCTCAGCGCCAGGAAGCGCGTATCGGGGGCGAGCGGGGCGGCCCGCCGCAGCACGTCTTCGCCGCCCGCGGTGCCCGTCGTGCCACCCGGCAGGTGCACGTCGAGCAGCACGACGTCGGGACGCGTCTCGGCGATCACGCTGACGGCGCCGTCGACATCGGCGGCCTCTCCGATCACGGTGATCGTCGTGTCGAGGTCGTGGCGCAGCCCGGATCGGAAGATCGAGTGATCGTCGACGATCACCACCGTCAGCTCAGCCACGAAGCGCCTCTCGCGTCGCCGGGTAGCGGATGTGAACCTCGGTGCCGTCCGATGCGCCTTGCCTGACGGCCGCGGATCCGCCGACACGGCGCATGCGACCAATGATCGACTCGCGCACCCCGAGCCGGTCCTCCGCCACCTCCGCGAGGTCGAACCCCGGGCCGCGATCGCGCACGTAGACGTCGACCGCGTCGCCCGTTCCCTCGATGTACACCGACACCTCGCCGCCCGCGTGGCGGGCCGCGTTGAGCATCGCCTCGCGCGCCGCCGCTGCCACCTCACCCGTCGCGCGCTCGGTCGATACACCGGTCGCCACGACCGTCACGACGACCGAGTAGTCGAGCTCGAGCGCGGATCCGTAGTCGCGCAGGTCGGTCGCGAGGTCGCTCTCGGCCGGGGTGTCGCCGTCGTACAGCCAGGAGCGCAGCTCGCGCTCCTGCGCCCTCGCGAGACGCCCCGCCTCGCTCGACGCGCCTGCTCGGTTCTGGATGAGGGCGAGCGTCTGAAGCACGGAGTCGTGCAGGTGAGCCGCCATGGCCGCGCGCTGTTCCTCGCGGATCCCCTCGATGCGCGCGCGTTGCAGCTCGCGGAAGCGCTGGATCCACGACGACGACCATACAAGGGCGATGCCGACGAGCGAGACAAGTGCGAGCAGCGCGAGCGGTGGAGCGCCGGATGCGAGGGAGACCAGCATGATCGCGGCGGCGGTCAGCAGCACCGTGGCGATCGAGCGCACCATCACGTCGTGTTGCGCGCCGCGGGCCGGATCCGTGCGGTCGAACACGGCCGACCAGACGCCGGACACGGTCGCGAGTGCGACGAGTGTGACCGCGAGCACGGGGCCGACGGGCGAGACGTAGCCGTAGTTCCAGGAATCGAACGCGTAGGGGAGCGCGGCGGCTCCCGTTACTGCCGCCGCAGCGAGGAGGACCGTGGCGACCGGTATCTGCCGCACGATGCGCTGCTCGCTCCGTTCGAGCGGGGCGAACGCCCAGAGCCAGAGGTAGAGCAGCGCGCCCGCGCCGAAGGCTGCCATCGTCACGACGAACAGAGCGCGGGTGGGGCCGACGCGCCAGCCGAGGTGGTTGGCGAGGCCACTTGCGACACCGGCCACGGCGGCTCGCCGGCGCCGTTCGAGCGCGGGAGCGGGTGGTGGGGTGTGCAGAGCGATGGCGGTCATGAATTCATGAAACCACCGAGAACCGACATTCGGAGACGGAATCAGGGGAGCGTCAGGGCGATCCCTCATAGCGGGCGTCGCGCGTCGCCGGGCACGATCGATGTATGACCGATGACCAGGCTGTTCTGCCCCGCGAAGGAAAGCTCCGCGCGTGGGTCAATGACCTCGGGTACGTGCGAGAGCGAGGATGGCTCGGAGGTGTGTGCGTCGCTGTCGCGCACCGAATCGGTGTGGATCCGCTCATCGTGCGGGGTGCCTTCGTCACGACGGCCGTCGTCGGCTTCCCCGCGATCTGGATCTACGTGTTCGCCTGGGCGACCCTTCCGGACGACGACGGGAAGGGCGTATTCAATCGCGGCCGGGGCGGCCAGCTCGTGGGGCTGGGGCTGATGACGGTGGTCGCGGCGATCGGCACGTTGCCGACGCTTATTGCAGCGTACTTGCTGCTCGGGGCCATATTCACCTTCGGGCAGGCGGCCCCGGCGCTTCCGCTCGTCGGCTGGTTTGGATTCCTCGTCATCGTTGTCGCCGCCCTCATCTGGGCGGCGCGTCGCGACAGGGCGCACGCCGGTTTCTCCTCGGGCCGAAACGCCGCACCCCTCGGACGGTACGCGAGAGACGGCGCGACGTCGTCGCTCGACGAAGTCCCGCCCCTTCCTGACGGATCGGGCGACATGGACGCGTGGAGGGCGCAGTACGCCGCCTGGCGCGAGCAGCACGACGCGTGGCGCCGAGCTCAGACTGATCAGGATCCCGTCGCCGCCGAACGGGAGCTACGACGGCAGCAGCAGGCGGAGCTGCGCGCCGAGTCAATGCGCCTGCGCGCCGAGCGCCGCGCCACGCGGCCGCGCACCTCGTTCGCGTATATCGGCGTCACCATCGGCATCGCGCTTCTCGTGGGCGGCGCGACGGGGGCGGCCGTCATGCCAGCGCACGGAGTTGAAACCGCCGTCACCGTGGCGGCCTTCGCCGCCGCAGCGATCGTCGCTCTCGCAATGGTCGTCGCGGGCGCGCTGCGCCGCCGCAGTGGTTTCCTTGCGCTCGTCACCATTGGCGCGCTGCTGGTCGGCGGCTCGGGGATCGGCCGCGCCGCGCTCGACGGCTTCGTTCTGCCGAACGCGATCCGTTACCCCGGCGACGAGGCGCTGACGATCGACCAGCCGTTCGGCACGCTCAACCTCGACGTGGGTCCATGGGACGGCGGCGAGGGAACGACCACCGTGACGAAGGGCACCGGGACGACGTTCATCCTCGTGGATGAGGACGTCGACGTCGACATCCGAGTTGCGCTCGGAGACGGCGTCGTGATGGCGGATCGGACGGATGAGAACGGAGAACGAAGTATGAGGCCGCTCGACCCGCGTCCGGACGGCATCGTGCGGTGGTCCATCGACGCCGAGAACGAGCGCGCGACCCGCACGATCGAGATCGCCCAGAACTCGGGCGAGGTCTACATCCAGCAGATAGGACAGTGAGCATGAGTACCGATACACGGCCGAGCATCCGCTGGGGTGGCATCATTTTCGGGGCACTTTTCGCGCTCGCCGCGGGCACCGGACTTCTCATCGCGCTCGACTCCGGGATCCTCGCGATTGTTCGGGATCGGGCGCGCCCCATCGCGTTCGGTATCGAGCCATCGACGGTGCCGTTCGTCCTGGCGATCGGGGTGGGTCTGCTCATTGCGATTATCGCCGCCGTCGCGCTCCTGCGCCGCTCGCGGACGCGGAACCGCGATGCAGGCCCCGCGCCGAGCACCGGTGACGCCGGTCGACGTGCTCGCTGACTAGGCCGTGTTGATCAAGAGGTTTCGCTCCCGGCTGGGTGAGTCTTAAGCGGTGACGCGACAGGAGATCTCTGACGAGGTGTGGGCCGTGATGGAGCCGTTGATGCCGACGGCGTCCGGGAGGTCGAGGCCGTGGGCGGATCATCGGTTGGCTGTCGAGGGGATGGCGTGGAAGTACCGCACCGGGGCTCCGTGGCGGGATGTGCCGGACCGGTTCGGGAAGTGGAACTCGATCTACAAGCGGTTCAACCGTTGGGCCGTGGACGGCACCTGGGAGAAGCCGCTGGCCGAGGTGCAGAAGCGGGCCGACGCCGCGGGGAAGATCGACTGGGTCGTCTCGATCGACTCCACGATCGCTCGTGTGCATCAGCACGGCGCGACCCTGAAGCGGGACACAGGGGGCTCTGCCGAATCACAAGAATCCGTGGTTCGAGCCGCCTGATCACGGGATCGGCCGCTCTCGCGGCGGGCTGACGACCAAGCTGCACCTGGTCTGCGACGGTCGCGGCCGGCCGCTGGGGATGATGATCACCGGCGGGAACATCAACGACACCACGATGATGACCGCAGTACTCGAGGACATCCGCGTCCCCCGCGACGGGAAGGGCAGGCCACGGACCCGCCCGGACCGGGTGCTCGCCGACAAGGGGTACCCGTCGAAGGCGAACCGTGCTTGGCTCCGCGACCGCGGTATCGCGGCGACCATCCCGGAGCGTGATGACCAGGTCGCGCACCGCCGCAAGAAGCCGCGCCGGCCGATCGACTTCGGCGAACAGCAGAAGGAACGCTACAAGGGCCGCAACGTCGTCGAGCGCTGCTTCAACCGGCTCAAGCAGTGGCGCGGCATCGCGATGCGCTCCGACAAGCTCCTCCGCAGCTACCGAGCCGCCGTCAGCCTCGCCGCGACGCTCATCTGGATCAAATCAGACTTGATCAACACGGCCTAGGGCGCGGGTCATTCGGCACCTCTTGCATTGGCCGGGGGCCCGACTTCCGTCGCTCCCGGCGGAACGACGACGGATCCGGGGACAACGAGGTGCCCGGAGAATCTGCGAGAGGCTATGCGCTTCGCGAGCGCGCCGGCCGCGGCCTCGGCGGCGCTCCCGGTGGCAGCAGCGGCGGGAACACTGGTGCGGCGTTCGGCGAGGGCGTCCAGGCGGACGTCGAGGTAGTCAAGGATGAGCAGCACCGTGTTGAAAGAGGTGCCGCCGTCGCCGCGCTCGAG
The DNA here is from genome assembly GCA_019117025.1 of Candidatus Microbacterium stercoravium. GTDB lineage: Bacteria > Actinomycetota > Actinomycetes > Actinomycetales > Microbacteriaceae > Microbacterium > Microbacterium stercoravium. The sequence continues at coordinate 6,747 of DXAM01000105.1, forward strand.
GCGGGCGAGAGACTGGCGGGTGATGCCGACCGCGCCAGCGACGTCCTGCTGGGTGAGGTCGCGCTGGACACGGGCATTCTTGACCAGGCGGGCGAGATCCGATGGTGTTTGCAGCTTCACGTCGGCCACCCCAATCTTGTTCGAAAAATGACACATGGTTATGTTGTTCGGAAAATGTACCACCGCGCCGATGTGCTGTAAATAGAACATCGGCCAAATCGCGCCCTGCGGCGCCACGCTGAAAGTAAATTACACATCAATGTGCACCTTGTGCGTATACTCGTTCGCGTGAGAAAGAGTTTGCAGATCTTGGGGCGCGACGCGATGCGACTCGTCCGTCAGCGCAGGGTGTGGGTCATCGTCATCGGTGTGCTTATCACGCCTGCGCTGTACGCGTGGTTCAACATCAACGCGTTCTGGGATCCGTACTCGAACACCTCGAGCGTACGAGTTGCCGTCGTCAATCTCGACGAGGGCGCCGATTCTGACCTCACCGGCCCGCTCGACGTCGGCGAGGAGGTCGTCGCGCAGCTCAAAGAGAACGACGAGCTCGGCTGGGTCTTCATGGACGAGGGCGAGGCGCAGGACGCGGTAAAGCGCGGCGACGTCTACGCCACGATCGTCATCCCCACCGACTTCAGCACCAACCTCATCAGCATCACGACCGACGAGTTCACGCAGCCCGCGCTGCAGTACTACGTGAACGAGAAGGCGAGCGCAATCGCGCCGAAGATCACCGACGTCGGCGCCTCGCAGCTCGACGCGCAGATCACGAGCTCGTTCACCGAGCAGGTCGCCGAGGCCGTCTCCGACGCGCTCAAGGAGGCCGGCGACGACACCGAGGGGCGCCTGGAGGGCGCGAAGACCGACTCCCTCAACGCCTTCGACGAGGCGATGCAGACGATCGATTCGGCGCGCGAAGAGCTCACCGGGCAGGCCGCCTCGCTCGACGACTCCCGCGGTTCGCTGGCCTCGGCGTCTTCCACGCTCTCCGACGTTGACACGACGCTCGGCGACGTGCAGGTCGCGATCGAGCAGGCGAAGTCGCTCATCGCCGAGGCGCAGGATCAGGTGATCGCGTTCACCGACGCCGCGACCTCGGCCTATGTCGACGGCACGACGCAGCTCGCCGACGCTGCGGCCGCGGCGAACCTCGTCGTGACCGACCTCAGCGAGGTCGCCGACAAGGTGGGCCTCCGCGTCGACGGCGCCATCGAGCAGATCCGCGCCGTCGTCGAGGCGAACGCCACCGCGATCGCGCGGCTGCAGGAGCTTGTCGACGGCGCCGGGCTCGACGAGGGCGCGACCCAGCGGCTCACCGAGGTCATCGACACGCTCCAGCAGCGCAACGAGACCGATCAGCAGCTCCTCGCCGACCTCCAGAACCTCAACGACTCGGCGAGCGGCATGGCCGACGCTATCCAGGCGTCCGCAGATTCGGTCACTCAGGCGGTCAATGAGGCGCAGGGCGCCGCGACCGACCTCCGCTCGGCCCTGACCTCGACGGTGCCGGCGCTCAACAGCGCGATGTCGTCGCTCTCGACGAGCGCGGGCGAGTTCTCCGCCGCGATCGACGGCCAGCGCGACCAGCTGGTCCAGGCGCAGCAGCTGCTGTCCGAGCTCGACACCCAGCTTGTCTCGACCTCCGAGGCGCTCACGGCCCTCGACGGCAACCTCGCGGGGATCCAGGACGAGCTCCAGCTCGCCCGCACCGACATCTCCGCCCTAAGCGCGGCGTCGGAGTGGAGCGCGCTCAGCACGATCACCGGCCTCGACTCGGCCCAGATCGCGAAGTTCGTCGCCTCGCCCGTCGAGGTGTCTACACACGTTGTCTTCCCGATCTCGACCTACGGCTCGGCCATGGCCGCGCTCTTCACCAACCTGTCGCTATGGATCGGCGCGTTCGTACTCATGGTCATCTTCCGCACCGAGGTTGATACCGAGGGGCTCGAGGGCCTCACGGTGCGGCAGGCCTACTTCGGCCGCTTCTTCCTCTTCGCCATTCTCGCGGTCGTCCAGGCGTTGATCGTCTGCATCGGAAACCTCGTCATCGGGATCCAGGTGGTGAGCGCGGCGGCGTTCGTCGGCACGGGCGTGCTCGTCGCCCTCGCCTACGTCAGCATCGTCTACGCCCTCTGCGTCGCCTTCGGCCACGTCGGCCGAGGCCTCTGCATCCTGTTCGTGATCATGCAGATCCCGGGCGCCTCGGGCCTGTATCCGATCGAGATGATGCCCGGATTCTTCCGCGCGATCTACCCGTTCCTGCCCTTTACCTACGGCATCGACGCGATGCGCGAGACCATCGCCGGCTTCTACGGCAGCGACTACTGGCAGTTCCTCGGCGTGCTGGCCGTGTTCGTGCTCGGCGCCTTTATCGTCGGCCTCGTGGTGCGCCGCCGCTTCGCCAGCCTCAACGCGGTCTTCAACCGCGAGGTCGTCGCCACCGATCTGCTGGTCGGCGAAAAGGTGCAGATCGTCGGCGGCGGCTACCGCCTGCCCGACCTGATCCACGCGCTCGCCAACCGCGAGGAGTACCGCGACGAGCTGTCCCGCCGCGCCGAACCGTTCACGCGCCGGTACCCGGCGCTGCTGCGCACGACCGTGATCGCCGGCCTCGGCGGCCTCGTCGTGATCGGCATTATCGCCTGGCTCGTGCCGGGCGGCAAGGCGAGCCTGCTCGGCGTGTGGTTGCTCTGGAGCCTGCTCGTGATCGGCGTGCTCGTGACCCTCGAATACTTCAAGCAGAGCTTCGCCCGCGCGGGCGAGGTCGCGTCGCTCGGCGACGACGAGCTCCGCCGCGCGGTGGTGAGCGAAGGATCCCGCACTCGCGTTGCCGCGGGCGCCGACGGATCCGTCATACCCGAGATGGCCACAGACGGAGGAGACCGCGCATGAGGGACATCCTGCATCTGACCCGCCGCGACATCCGGCGCGCCACCTCGAGCGTGATGGCCGTGATCGTCATCTTCGGCCTGGTCGTGATCCCGTCGCTGTTCACGTGGTTCAACGTGATCGCCAGTTGGGATCCGTTCTCGAACACGAAGGGCCTCAAGGTCGCCGTCGCGAGCGCCGACGAGGGGTACCTGAACGACCTCGTCCCGATCCGCATCAACATCGGCGATCAGGTTCTTTCGGAGCTTCGCGCCAACGACGACCTCGACTGGGTCATCACGACGGAAGACGACGCGATCGACGGCACGAAGTCGGGCGAGTACTACGCCGCCCTCGTGCTGCCGGCATCGTTCAGCACCGACATGATGACGTTCTACTCGGACGACGTCGAGCACACCAGCCTCGCGTATTACACGAACGAGAAGAAGAACGCGCTCGCGCCGAAGATCACCGATCAGGGCGCCGACGGCGTCTCGCAGCAGATCAACGAGGTCTTCACCGAGACTCTCAGCGACATCGCGCTCAGCGTCGTCTCGTCGCTGTCCGATTACCTCACCGACGCCGACACGCAGGCGGCGCTCACCCGCCTCGAGGCCCGCATCGGCGGCGTGGCCACGCAACTGCGCGGCGGCGCGCAGACGGCCGACATGTTCACGAGCCTGCTCGAGTCGACGATCCCGCTCGTCGACGGGGCCTCGTCTCTCATCACCTCGTCAGGATCCGCGTTCGAGGACGCGTCCAGCGCGGTGGGCGGCGGAGCGGCCGCGGTCGACGAGCTCGGCGACGTGCTCGCGTCGTCGACGCAGGCGCTCTCCGACGCGATCTCGCGCACGGCCGCAGGCTACGACGCCGTCGGAGCGCGCATCGACGAGCTCTTCGCGCAGGGCGCGCAGCTCAGCGACAGCCAGGTGCAGGTGATCGACACGCTGGCCGGCCGCATGCAGGACCAGATCGACCACTACACCGAGCTGCGTAACCGGCTCGAGAACGAGGTCCGCCCGATCCTGCCGGACGAGGCGCAGGATGCTTTCAACGCGGTGCTCGAGCGCATCGACGCCGCGATCGCCGCCCAGCAGTCGGCGCACGACCGCGTCGCTCAGGCGGGGCAGGACATCGCCGACGGATCCGCGGAACGCCAGGCGAAGCACGACGAGATCACCGCGTCGATCGACGCGGCGAAGCAGGCGCTGCAGAGCGCGCAGGATTCGTACACGGGCTCGCTGCAGCCGAAGCTCGACGAGCTCGCCGCGACCCTCTCGGTGATCGGATCCGATGTGTCGTCGATCGGCGACGACCTGTCGGCCGCCGCCGATCGGCTGGCCGGCTCGGCGGGCGGCCTGCGCGACACCCTCACGGGCGCCCAGGAATCCACCCAGCGGATCTCGGAGTCGCTCACCGAGACGGCCGAGACCTTCGACAAGGTTGAGGCGGCCCTCGCCGACGCCGCCAAGACCGGCGACCTCAGCGCGCTGAACGACATCATCGGTTCGGATCCGAGCGTGCTCGCGACCTCGCTGGCGCAGCCCTTGCGCGTCGACCGCACCGCCGTTTTCCCGATCGTCAGCTTCGGCGCGGGAATGGCGCCTCTCTACACGGTGCTCGCACTCTGGGTCGGTGCGCTGCTCATGACGGTTGCGATCCGGGTCGACGTGAACGCCGATACCCTGCCTGATCGCCCGGAGCTCTCGCCGACGAAGAAGTACCTCGGCCGCTACGGCATCTTCGGCCTGATCGGGCTCGCACAGAGCACGCTCGTGACTCTCGGGCTCATCCTGTTCATCCAGATCGAGCCGGCGCACGCGTTCCTGCTGATCCTCGCCGGGTGGGTCTCGTCGCTCGTGTTCACGCTGCTGATCTACACGGCGGTCGTCGCGCTCGGAAACGCGGGTAAGGCGCTCGCGGTGCTGGTGCTCGTCATCCAGGTCTCCGGATCCGGTGGTGCGTACCCACTGCAGCTGCTGCCCGAGTGGTTCCAGAACATCTCGCCGTTCCTTCCCGCGACGCACGCCGTCGCCGCGCTACGCTCGGCCATCGCCGGCGTCTACGCGAGCGACTTCTGGATCTCGCTCGGCGCCCTCGCGCTCTTCGTGATCCCGGCCCTCTTGGTCGGGCTCGTGCTGCGCCGCCCGCTGATGTCGTTCACGCAGGGCCTGTCGAAGGCCATCGAGTCGACGAAGCTGATGTCGCCGTCATGACCGCTACAGAGACGAAGCCTGTCGCGGCGCGGCCGCGCCGCAGCGACGCGACCGCGAACCGCGAGGCGCTTATCAGCGCGGCGCAGTCGCTGCTCGCGGTCGATCCGAACGCCTCGCTCGACGCTATCGCGCAGGCCGCGAAGCTGTCGCGCCGAGCGCTCTACGGCCACTTCCCGGACCGCGAGAGCCTGCTCGACGAGGTGATCGTGCGCGGCGCCGGGCGTATCAACGCCGTGGCGGAGGAGACCGACGATCCGGATCCGCGGGTCGCGATCGCGGGGCTCGCGGCGCGGCTGTGGCGCGAGGCCTCGGCCGTGCGGGCGGCCGCGAACATCGCGCTCGAGAACGCACACGTTCTCGGCACCGTGCGTGCGCTGGCGCCGCTGCGCCGCCGCGTGCGCGCGCTCGTCAAGGCCGGTATCGAGTCCGGAGCCTTCCGCGGCGACATGTCGGATCGGGTGCTCGCGTTTCTCGTGGAGGAGACGGCGCGCGCGACGCTCCGCGAGCGCTGGTTGACGTCGAAGGATGGCGCCTCCACGGTTGTTCGCGTCGTGCTGAGCATCGTCGGCGTGCCCTGGACCGAGCAGGTCGCGCTGCTCGAGGCACACCCGGAGATCGTCGCGGCGGGCTGAGGGGCCGCTTGCGGATCCGCAGCGTGGACTGATGCGATGAGGTGAGGGCCCCGGGATCGGTCTGGGTCTCCACACAGGATCGGTTCCGCGGAGTCCTGATGCATTACGTCGCCCATGCCAGCGCGAAGCTCACGGCCCACACCTCGTCAGAGATCTCCTGTCGCGTCACCGCTTAAGACTCACCCAGCCGGGAGCGAAACCTCTTGATCAACACGGCCTAGCGGCGTCGTTGCGGCGCCTCAACCCCGCGCGCACCCGTCTTCGACGTCGGCGTCAGCGCGACGGCCGACAGCAGCGCCACGAAAGGCAGCGTGTGGTTGTCGCCCGCGAAGAACGTCGTGTCGGCCATGCCGTGCAGCAGCACCCACGCGAGCGCGACGAACACGAGGCCCGCGCCGACCGACCGCGCGCTGAAGAGCGGATCGCGACGGGCGTCGCCGATGCGTCGGAGGGAAGCGACGAGCGTCAGCACGACGATCGCGACCGTGAGCACGAGAGCCACGAGACCCGCGTCGACCCACGCCTGCAGCACGAGGTTGTGCGGCGGCCAGATCTGGGTGGCGACGCCGGGAAAGTACGAGTTCCACTGGTCGACGATGTAGTCGCGCCAGTTGCCGAAGCCGAAGCCGAGGAAGAAGCGCTCCGGGAACGCGTCGGCGACCATGCGCCACAGGGTGAAGCGGTCGCCCATCGTTCCCGAACCCACGACGTCGGGCTTGAGGGCGACGACAGTACCGGCGCCGATCGCGCCCACCGCGACGAGAGCGGATCCGGTGATCGCGCCCGCGCGCGGGCGTCGCACCGCGAAGGAGATCAGCAGGGCGAGCAGCGGCAGGCCGACGAGCAGCAGCAGGGCGGTCTTCGATCCGGTGGCGACGATCGCCGCGATCGACGCGACGACGGTGACCGCGTGCAGCACGCGATGCCGCGCCTTCACCATGGCCCACGCCGAGACGCACGCGGTGACGGCGAAGAAGAGCGACGCCGTATTGCCGTTGAGGAATACGCCGCCCGCCTTGGTCGGGTCGAGCACGTTCTGGAAGTTCGTGAGCGTGGTCGAATCGAAGAGCCCGGCCAGTAGCCCGCCCGCGGCGCCGGGCGCCGTCGAGACATCAACGAAGACGCCGAGCGAGCGCAGCGGGTCGAGCGCGATGTCGATCTCGCTGCGGGTCACGAGCGCGACGTCGGGCTCGGAGAAGAGACGCGCGATGGGGGAGAGGAGGTACGACGCCTCGAGCGTCGGCGAGATGCGGAACAGCACGACGATGAGGGCCGAGACGATCACGAACGGCGATGCGGCGGCGATCGCCGAGGGGATCCCGCCCGCGTCGCGCTCTGTGACGTCGCGCGCGAGCAGATAAGCCGTCAGCAGCGCGACGGTGAAGATCACGCCGTATCCGGCGGATCCGATCTTCGCCGACCACAGCACCGAGACGACCTGCCAGGCTGCGAGCGCCGCGAGCAGCAGCGCCCAGATGGTGGTGGGTGAGCGCAGGTCGCGCAGATCCGAACGCCGGCGCCACACCGCGACGGGCAGCAGTG
>DXAM01000014.1 GCA_019117025.1 Candidatus Microbacterium stercoravium
CCGACGAGCCGGTTCTGTTCGAGGATGTCGTCGGCGTACTCGTGCAGGAAGTCGTCGGAGCTCGGCTCGCCCTCGACCTTGCGCGAGAGCGCATAGACCCAGAAGTAGTAGCTGTGGTCGCCGTGCCCGACGGGCGGCTGCGGGCCGTAGTAGCCCTTCTCCCCCGCGTTCGTCATGCCCTCACGGCCGGACGCACCGGTGATGCGCACGGCATCCGCCGGGATCCCGTACACGGTCCAGTGCGTGAAGCCGAGCGGGAGCGGCGCGTCGGGGTCATGGCAGACGAGGGCGAGCTCGACGGCCTCCGCGGGAACGCCCGACACCTCGATGACGGGTTCCTGGCTGCCGTGATCCGCCGTGAGCGCATCGGGCATGCGCGTGCGGTCTGCGAAGTCGGGCGACGAGACGGTGATCGTTCCGGGAAATGCCATGCCAGCACAGTACCGCCCCGTGCGCCGGAGCACACGGGGCGGTACGGAATCGTCGTCGTCAGCGCGTGGCGCCGGCGCGACGCTTGTTGTAGATGTCGAAGGCGACGGCGAGCAGCAGCACGAGGCCCTTGATGACGAGCTGCAGCGACTGCGGCACGCCCATCAGCTGCATGCCGTTCGTCATCACGGCCATCACGAGGCCACCGACGAGGGCGCCGCCCACGCGTCCGACACCGCCCATGGTCGAGGCGCCGCCGATGAAGCAGGCCGCGATCACGTCGAGCTCGAACATATTGCCCATGCCCGGCTGCGCGCCGTTGGACCGCGACGAGAAGACCGCCGCCGCGATGCCGGTGAGGAAGCCCATGTTGACCATGACCCAGAAGTTCACGCTGCGCACGCTCACGCCCGATAGGCGCGCCGCCGACAGGTTGCCGCCCACCGAGTACACGTGGCGTCCGAAGACCGTGCGGTTGGTCACCACGTTGTAGATGAGGATCAGCACGGCGACCGTGATCAGCACGTACGGGAATCCGCGGTTGTAGGCGAGCGCCCACGTGAAGGCGAGGATGACGGCGGAGACGAGCACGAGCTTCAGCACGAAGAGGAAGTTCGACTCGACGGCCTGGTTGTAGCTCTGGCGCGTGCGGCGGGTGCGCAGCGAGCTGACGACGAGGCCGATCACCGCGAGCACGCCGATCACGAGGGTGAAGATGTCGGCGGTGACGGGCACGGCCTTGAGGCCCTCGCCCTCACTGATCGTGATGGACCCGAAGATGCCGTCGAGGAATCCGCTCGCGACCTCGCGGTACCCGTGCGGGAACGGCGACAGCGAGACGTTGTCGAGCACCAGGTAGGTGAGGCCGCGGAACAGGAGCATGCCCGCGAGCGTCACGATGAACGCCGGGATCCCGACGTACGCGACCCAGAAGCCCTGCCAGACGCCGACGACGATGCCGACGACGATCGCGGCGACGACGCCGACCCACCACGGCATGCCCATCTTGATCACGACGACGGCTGAGACCGCCGATGCGAAGGCCAGCACGGATCCGACGGACAGGTCGATATGACCGCCCACGATCACGAGGATCATGCCGAGCGCCATGATGAGGATGTGCGCGTTCTGCAGGATGATGTTCGTCACATTCTCGGGGCTGAGCAGCGTGCCGCCCGTCGTGAACGTGAAGATGAGGATGATCGCGACGAACGCGATGTAGATTCCGGACGTGCGCAGGTTGTGCGTCAGCAGGTCCTTGACCTCGGTGAAGACGTTGTCCTTCATGCCGCGGCCTCCTTCGAGGAATTGGGTTCGATTGTCATGAGCGACATCAGGCTCTCCTGCGTCGCCTCGGCGGCAGAGAGCTCGCCGGTGATGCGCCCGTATGCGAGCGAGTAGACGCGATCCGAGAGGCCGAGCAGCTCGGGCAGCTCGCTCGACACCACGATGACCGCCTTGCCCGCGGCCGCGAGCGCGCCGATGATCTCGTAGATCTCGTACTTCGCGCCGACGTCGATGCCGCGGGTCGGCTCGTCGAGGATCAGCACCTCAGGATCCGTGTACAGCCACTTCGAGAGCACGACCTTCTGCTGGTTGCCGCCCGACAGGTTGCCGACGACCTGGGCCACGGTGGGCGACTTGATGTTGAGGTCCTTGCGGAACTGCTCCGCGACCTTGGCCTCTTCGTTGCTGTTGACGAAGATCGACGCGGTCGCCACCTTCGTCAGCGCGGACGACGACACGTTCGTCTTGATGTCGCTGATGAGGTTCAGCCCGTACTGCTTGCGGTCCTCCGACACGTAGGCGATCTTGTTCCTGATCGCTTCCTTGACGGTGCGGGTCTTGATCTCCCTGCCGTGCAGGAACACCTTCCCGCGCGCATCGCGGCCGTAGCTGCGGCCGAACACGCTCATCATGAACTCGGTGCGACCGGCGCCCATGAGTCCCGCGATGCCGACGATCTCACCGGCGCGCACCGAGATCGATGCGTCGTCGACGATCACGCGTCCGGCCTGCGTCGGGTGCCAGACCGACCAGTTCTCGACGCGGAAGATCTCCTCGCCGATATCGGGCGTGCGGTCGGGGAAGCGGTTGTCGAGCGACCGGCCCACCATGCCGCGGATGATGCGGTTCTGCGTGGCATCGGGGCCGTGCATGTCGATCGTCTCGATCGTCTCGCCGTCGCGGATGATCGTCGTCGAGTCGGCGATGTCGACGATCTCGCCGAGCTTGTGGCTGATGATGATGCAGGTGATCCCCTGCTCGCGCAGGTCGCGCAGCAGCGCGAGCAGGTGCTCCGAGTCGGTGTCGTTGAGCGCCGCCGTGGGCTCGTCGAGGATCAGCAGCTTGACGTCCTTGGTCAACGCCTTGGCGATCTCGATGAGCTGCTGCTTGCCGACGCCGAGCTGTGCGACGGGCGTCGTCGGGTTCTCCTTGAGGCCGACGCGCTCCATGAGCTCCATGGCGCGCACGTTCGCCTGGTTCCAGTCGATCAGCCCGCCCTTGAGCACCTCGTTGCCGAGGAAGATGTTCTCGGCGACCGAGAGGTAGGGCACGAGCG
>DXAM01000106.1 GCA_019117025.1 Candidatus Microbacterium stercoravium
CAGACCGGGGGCCGATCTCTCTGTGCGCGAGGGGGGACTTGAACCCCCACGCCCTAATACGGGCACTAGCACCTCAAGCTAGCGCGTCTACCTATTCCGCCACCCGCGCATTGGGTGTCGGTCCGTGCGGCGGCCGCGCAGGCCGCTTTCCGAACCAAGAGACAACACTACCAGCAGCGGTGGGTCGCCGCTAATCGCACGCGCATCCCGGGCGCGTCACGCCACGCTCACGCCGAACAGCAGCCCGAGCACATAGGTCACGGCGGCGGCGCCGAAGCCGATGGCGAGCTGCCGCAGGGCGCGCGGCAGCGGCGACGCGCCCGACAGCAAACCGACAATGGCCCCCGTGATCAGCAGGGCGATCCCCACGAGAACGAGCGCGACGACCACGGCGACGACGCCCGACAGCCCGAAGATCCAGGGCAACACGGGGATGATCGCGCCGCTCGAGAACAGGAGGAAGCTGGACAGCGCCGCACGCCAGGCGGATCCCACGACGTCGTACGAGACGGGTCCGGTGCGCGGCGCGGGCATGTCACCCTGCTGCGCAGCGTCGACGATGCCGCGCGCCTTCGCCTCAGCCTCCGCGGCCGTCATCCCCCGGGTGCGGTACACGAGCGCGAGCTCGTTCGCGTCGAGGTCGAGGTCGGGAAGGCCCGCATGGGCGTAGTCGCTCGGTTCGGTCGCCGCGAGCAGTTCGCGCTGCGATTTCACCGAGACGAACTCGCCCGCCCCCATCGACAGCGCACCGGCGAGCAGCCCGGCGACGCCGCTGAACAGCACGAAGGTGCCCGAGACCCCCGTCGCGCCGATGCCCATCACCAGCGCGAGGTTCGATACGAGACCGTCGTTCGCGCCGAACACGGCCGCGCGGAACGTACCCGACAGGCGACGGCGGCTGCGCGCCGCGAGACCCCGCACGACCTCGTGGTGGACCTTCTCGTCGGCGCGCATGCGCGGCGACGCATACGGATCCGTGTCATACGGCGAGCGCGCCTCCGACAGCTGCGCGAGCGCGAGCGTGAAGATCGATCCGAAGTGCGAGGCGAGCCACGCGGTCGTGCGGGTGCGCATGCTGGCCTTCGGCATGCGCGCGGGCTCTCCGCCCAGCAGCCGCAGCCAATGCTCTTCGTGCCGCTTCTCGGCGCTCTCGAGCTCCTCGAGGATCTGGCGCTCGTCTCCCTCACGGCGCCGGGCGAGGCGCCGGTACGTGGCCGCTTCGGCTCGCTCGTCGGCGAGGTACTGCGCCCATTTGCGGCGCTCGGCCGGTGCAGCGCCGGACGGATCGACATCGGGGGAAGTCGCAGGCACGCGAAGCTCCTCGGTAGGTGCGGACGCCCCGCACGTCCCGGCGCGGGGCCATGACGAATCTACCGAGGACCCCTGGGCGCCCTTGGGAGAGTTTCGGAGGACCGAAGCCCCTAGCGCCGCACGCGCTTGCGCAGCACGTCGATGCGCGCCTGCAGCTGCGCCACGGTCGCCTGCGCCACCGCCGGCCCGCCGCACGTGCGCCGCAACCAGGCATGCACCTGACCATGCGGATCACCGGTCTGGTTCGCGTACACCCCGACGAGGCTGTTCAGCAGCTGCCGCTGCTCCTTCAGCGTGCGGTGCAGCGGCGCAGGCAGCTCGCTCAGCCCGCCCGACTCGCGCTCGCGCGTCTCGCGCACCTCGCGGTGCTTCGACTGGCGCGCCTGCCGCTGCATCAGCAGGTCGTGCACGTGCTCGGGCTCCAGGAGGCCGGGCAGCCCGATGAACTCGAGCTCCTCCTCGGATCCCGGCACCGCGAGCTGGCCGAACTGCTGACCGTCGAAGACGACCGAATCGAAGTGCGCCACCGAGCCGAGGCTCTGGAACGAGAACTCCTCCTCGAGCAGGTCGTCGCTCGCCTTCTCCTCGCGCTCGGCGGCGTCGAGCAGCGAGTCTTCGAGCCCATCGGCATCCTTCTCGCCGCGGCCGAGCACGTGATCGCGCTGCTTCTCCATCTCGTGCGCGAGGCTCATCAGCACCGGCACCTGCGGCAGGAACACGCTCGCCGCCTCGCCCTTGCGGCGAGCGCGCACGAATCGGCCGATCGCCTGCGCGAAGAACAGCGGGGTCGACGAGCTGGTCGCATACACGCCCACGGCGAGCCGCGGCACGTCGACGCCTTCGGACACCATGCGCACCGCGACCATCCACCGCGACGAGTTCTGGGAGAACTGCTCGATGCGCTTGGACGACTCGGCCTCGTCGCTCAGCACGATCGTCGGTCGCTGACCCGTGTGGATGCGCAGGATCTCGGCGTACGCGCGGGCGTTGGTCTGATCGGTCGCGATGACGAGGCCGCCCGCGTCGGGCACGTGGTTGCGGATCTCGGTGAGGCGCTGATCGGCGCTCTTCAGCACCGCGGGCATCCAATCGCCCTCGGGATCGAGCGCGGTGCGCCAGGCCTGGCTCGTGATGTCCTTCGTGTTGTCCTGGCCGAGCTGCGCCTCGAACTCGTCGCCGGTCTTCGTGCGCCACTTCATGTGCCCCGCGTACACGTGGAACAGCACGGGGCGCACCACCCCGTCTTCGAGGGCGCGGCCGTAGCCGTAGTTGTAGTCGGTGATGGAGGTGCGCAGCCCCTGCTCGTCGGGCGCGTATTCCACGAACGGAATGGGGGCGTCGTCGCTGCGGAACGGCGTTCCGCTCAGCAGCAGGCGGCGCGTTGCGGGCTGGTACGCGTCGCGGATCGCGTCGCCCCAGCTGAGCGCGTCGCCGCCGTGGTGCACCTCGTCGAGGATCACGAGGGTGCGCGCGTCGGCGACGAGCCTGCGGTGCACGCTCGACTTCACGGCCACCTGCGCGTACGTCACGACGGCACCGTGATAGTGCCGGGGCAGGTACGGGGATCCGTTGCTGAACTCGGGGTCGAGGCGGATGCTCGTGCGCGCCGCGGCGTCGGCCCACTGGGTCTTGAGGTGCTCGGTCGGGCACACGACCACGATGCGGTCGATCTCGCCGCGCTGCCGCAGCTCGCGCGCCACCGTCAGCGCGAACGTCGTCTTGCCGGCGCCCGGCGTCGCCGCCACGAGGAAGTCGCGCTTGTCGACCTCGAAGAACTGATCGAGCGCCTCCTGCTGCCACGCGCGCAGAGCCCCTGCGGTGCCCCTCGGGGCGCGTTGCGGATAGGAAGGACTCAGCACGAGCAACCACGATAGCCCCGACCCCTGACACGGATTTTTCGCGTTCTCCCAGGCGGTGGCGGCACGGCCCCGGAACGGATAGATTGCCATTCGTGATGCAGTCAGACGCCCGCACGCCGTTCGTCGAGAACGAGGGCTCGCACCCGTGGCGACGCATGGTCTCCCTTGGCGATTCGTTCACCGAGGGCATCGGCGATCCCGAACCCGACTCCCCCGGCGGCCATCGCGGCTGGGCCGACCGCGTCGCCGACGTGCTGGCGTCCCAGGCCGATGACTTCGCGTATGCGAACCTCGCGGTGCGCGGCAAGCTGATCCGCCAGATCTCCGACGACCAGATCGACGCGGCGCTCGCGCTGAAGCCTGATCTCGTCACGCTCTGCGCGGGCGGCAACGACGTGATCCGCCCCGGCACGGATCCCGACGCGATCGGCGAGATCTTCCGCGACGCCGTCGCGCGGCTGTCGTCGTCGGGTGCCGCCGTGGTCGTGTTCACCGGCTTCGACGTGGGCTGGAACCCGGTGTTCCGCTCGTTTCGCGGCAAGGTCGCGATCTACAACGAGAACATGCGCGCGATCGCCGAGCAGCACGACGCGATCGTCGCCGACCTGTGGGCACTCAAGGAGATCCAGGACGCGCGATTCTGGGCCGACGACCGCCTGCACCTGAACCCTCTCGGGCATCACGAGGTCGCCCGCATGGTGCTGCGCACGCTGAACGTGCCGAACGACCTGCAGCACCTCGAACCGGGTCCGCTGCCCCCGCGCACCTGGCGCGCCGCCCGGCGGGACGACCTCGTCTGGGCGCGCACGCACCTCGTGCCGTGGGTGCTGCGCCGCCTGCGCCATCAGTCGTCGGGCGACGGGCTCACCGCCAAGCGCCCCGACTTCGGGTAGGCGCCTCAGCCGGCGGCCGCACGAGGCCCGAGACGAGCGCTTCGGCTCGGCTCATGATCTCCTCCCGGATCGGCCGGTCATCGCTGAAAGCGCTCTCCGTCCCGCCGCGTCGCATAGAACGCGACCGCCGATGCCGCGGCCACGTTGAGCGAATCGACGCCGCCCATCATCGGAATCGTCACGCGCCGATCGAGCCGACGGTCGGCGGCCGGAGTGATGCCGTGCCCCTCGGTGCCGAACACGAGCGCGAGCTTCTCGTGCCGCTCGGCGACCAGCTCGTCGAGCGGGATCGCGCCCTCCCCCAGCGTCATGCCGGCGACGGCGAATCCGGCGCTCTTCAGCTCATCGATGCCCGCGGGCCAGCGCTCGAAGCGCGTCCACGGCACCTGGAACACGGTGCCCATGCTCACCCGCACCGAGCGCCGGTAGAGCGGATCCGCGCAGCCCGGCGACGCGATCACCGCGTCGATGCCGAGCGCCGCGGCCGACCGGAAGATCGCCCCGACGTT
>DXAM01000107.1 GCA_019117025.1 Candidatus Microbacterium stercoravium
GGCTCGAGGTTCGCCAGCTGCTCGGCGATCGCGTCGGCGGCGCCCTCGGTCGAGGAGACCTTGTAGCCGTCGAGCCCCTCCTTCTCGGTCTTCAGCACGTTGCCGGCGCCGTCGACGATCACGTCGCTGTCGACGGGCTCGCGGTCGACCTCGGCGGGGAGGGCGTCCGCGTACGCCTGGATGCTCTTCGTGTCGGGGACGACATCGACCTCGCCGTCGTCGGTGACCGAGACATCGAGCCACGAGGCGGCCTTCTCGGAGGACACCTCATCGACGGTGTCGCCGTCGAGCGTGAAGGTGATCCCGTCGATCGCCGCATTGAGTTTCGACGCGGTCTGCTTCGCCTCGTCGGTGGTCAGCAGCGCCTCGATCTCGGTGATCTTCGCGTTGACCGAGATGCTCGGCGCGTCACCCGCGGCGAGGATCGTCTCTCCCGAGGCGAGAGCCTGGATGGGGTTGGCCTTCGCAAGCTGCTCGGCGACGGAAGCGGCCAGATCGGACGCGTCGATGCCGTGTCCGATCTCGTCGGGCACGACCGTGTACGCACCATCGACGAACGTGATCTGCGCGTTGACCGGATCGACGTACTGATCGGCGAACGCGTCGGACAGCGTCGAGCTCGTGACGGCCTCGTCGACCGTCACATCGGCATCGATCGCGCCCGGGTTCCACTCGCCGACCTGCCAGAGCCGGTACGTGTCCTTGATGCTCTGCGCGGCGGCCGCGGCGTCGACGCCGAGGCCGAGCTCGTCGCCCGTGAACGTCTTCGTCTCGCCCTCGACCGCAACGGTGATCGTCGAGTTCGCGACGCTGTCGGCGATCGCCTGCTCGACGTCGGCGACGTTCATCATGCCGAGATCGGTGCCGAGGGCCGAGACGCCGGGAGCCGTGAACGTCGTGCCGACGAATGCGATGCCGCCCGCGAGCACGACGGCGACGGCGGGAATGCCGATGCCGAGCCAGTACTTCTTGGGAGAGCGCTTCTTCGGCTCGGGCGCGGCCCACTCGACGCGAGGTTCGCTCGCGGCCGATTCATCCGCCGAATCCGTTGGTCTCGTCACCACGTCGGTCATCGTCTTCTCCCCCTGGGGCATGGACTCCTCGCATACCTCTTCAACATGCTAGGCGGCGCGGCATGCCCGCGGGCGGCGAATTGATCACGAACAATTCACGATCCGCTGAGGGAGTGGTGTGTCCCGGCTCTCAGCGCAGTTCGCGGCGCCCCACCAGCACGCCGACGGCGACGCAGAAGACGCCGACCGCGAGGCCCGCCCACGGCATGCCGAGCCCCCACAGCGCGACGGTGGCGCTCGCGAAGACGAGCAGCTCGATCACCGCGCGCACGAGGCGGGGCAGATGGAAGACGGCCTTGGGGGAGAGGAAGAGGGCCCACACGAGGATCGCGAGCAGGGGCGCGCCGATGCCCCACACGAAGCTCCACGGAGCGTTCCAGGCGAGGAAGCCCCACAGGGCGAGCGCCGCGAATGCGATGAGTTCGCTGACGAGCCGGAGCGCGTCCAGCGCAGTGATGCGCGGGCCGACGCCGGCGGGATCGGTCGCTGAAGCCATGGATCCAGTTTAGGCGGCGGGCCTGAGCGCCTCCCGGTGCCGGATTCTGCGAGTGCACCGAGGGCGGCCTTTTTATAGGCTGGCATCACATTCGTCGACGATCGTCTCAACGAGGCCCTCCTCCGTCGGCGCGAAGAAGGGGAGAAACGTGGGCGGATTCTTCGCTGCCATCGGCAGTGTCGGCATCGTCATCGGGATCATCATCCTGCTTGTCGTCGTCGGAATCATCGCGCTGATCGTGACGCTGCTGATGCGTGCGTGGTACAAAGTTGCCCGCGCAGACGAGGCACTGGTCATCGTCGGACGGAAATCGAAGAAGGGATCGGGGCCGACGACGGCGGTCACCGTCATCCGCGGCGGCGGTGCGATCGTCAATCCGATCACACAGCGCGCCGAGACGCTGTCGCTCCGCGCGCGACAGATCATGGTGCAGCCGACGGCTCAGTCGATCCAGGGCGTCACGGTGGACGTCACGGGCGTCGCACTCGTCAAGGTCGGTTCCGAGCGCGAGGCGATCGCTCGCGCCGCCGAACGATTCGTCTCGCAGGACAAGGCGATCGAGGTCTTCACGACGGAGCAGCTGGAAGGTGCGCTGCGCGGTGTGGTCGCGACGCTCACGGTCGAGCAGCTCATGCGCGACCGGCAGGAGCTGAGCGACCAGATCGCGACGCTCATCAAGAGCGACCTGGAGGAGCAGGGGCTCGTTCTCGACAGCTTCCAGATCCAGGGCATCACCGACGAGAACGGCTACATCGACGCCCTCGGCGCCGAAGAGGTCTCGAAGGTCAAGCGCCAGGCCGAGATCGCGCGCATCGATGCGAACCGTCAGATCAAGGCCCGTCAGATCGCCACGAGCGAGGAGACGCTCGTCGAGCAGACGGCGTATGACAAGAACGAGGCGTCGGCCGCGGCCGACGTCGGCGAGGCGCGCGCCGAGGCCGAGCAGGCCGAAGCCCTCGCCCGTGCGCGCGCCGAGCAGGGCGTCCTGATGCAGCAGGCCGAGAACAAGCAGGCCCAGCTCGACGCCGACGTGAAGCGCGTTGCGGATGCCGCAGCCTACGACGAGCAGAAGAAGGCCGATGCGCGTGCGTACTCGGCCATCAAGGACGCCGAGGCGGCCGCCGATGTGCAGCGCCGCGAGGCCGACATCGGGCTGTACGAGCAGCGCCAGGCAGCGGATGCCGACGCGTACGCCCGCATCAAGGCCGCGGAGGCCGACGCGCAGAAGGCCGAGCGCGAGGCAGAAGCGATCCGCGTGCAGGCCGAAGCAGAGGCCGATGCGAAGCGCGCCCGCGCGCAGGCCGAAGCCGACGCGATCCGTCTCGCCGGTGAGGCGAAGGCCGCAGCGATCGAGGCCGAGGCCGAGGCTCTCAAGAAGAACCAGGATGCGGTGC
This sequence comes from Candidatus Microbacterium stercoravium, assembly GCA_019117025.1. Classification (GTDB taxonomy): domain Bacteria; phylum Actinomycetota; class Actinomycetes; order Actinomycetales; family Microbacteriaceae; genus Microbacterium; species Microbacterium stercoravium. Next base: position 2,964 of record DXAM01000107.1, read on the forward strand.
TCGCGCAGCGCTCGCTCGACGTGCTGGTGCCGATGATGACGGAGTTCGCGAAGGGCTACGCCACGGTCGGCAATGTCACCGTGCTGTCCGGCTCGGGTGAGGGCGGCGCCTCCACCCACATGGCGGGCGAGGCCGCGATGGGCATGCGCACGATGTTCGACACGGTTCGCGAGACGACGGGAATCGATCTGTCGGCCATGCTGCAGGGCCAGGCGATCGGGAACGGCATCGCGAGCGCTCGGCAGCGCGGTGAGGCTCCGCGGGCGAGCGCCCTGGAGCGCGACGAGCCGACGACTCCGGAACGTGACCAGGCGGAGGAGCAGGACTCCGACCAGGAGTGACGCTGCCCGGACCCAACGAGAATCGGCCGGTCCCACGGGGCCGGCCGATTCTCGTTGCGGGTCACCAGCGGTGATGCACCTGCGGGCGGATCTTCTCGTCGTAGAGCGCGGTGATGGCTGCGGTCAGCTCCTTCGGCAGGGCGCCGACCTCAGCGGCGCGCGCGTTCGAGGCGGCCTGCTGCTCGCTGCGGGCACCGGGGATCACGCTCGTCACACCGGGCTGCTCGATCACCCAGGCGAGGGCGGCCTGCGCGGGTTCGATCCCGTGCTCGCGCGCGAGCCGCGCGAACTCGGCGGCTGCTTCGACGCCGGTTGTGAAATCGACGCCGGAGAACGTCTCGCCGATGTCGAATGCGCTGCCCGAGCGGTTGAATGAGCGGTGGTCGTCGTCGGCGAACGTCGTGTCGGCCGTGTAGCGGCCCGACAGCAGGCCGCTCGCGAGGGGAACGCGGGCGATGATGCCGACGCCGGCCCGGCGCGCTGCGGGCAGAACGTGCTCGAGAGGCTTCTGCCGGAACGCATTGAACACGATCTGCACGCTCGCGAGGTTCGGCCGGGCGATCGCCGACAGCGCCTGCGCGCAGGTTTCGACGCTCACGCCGTAGGCCGCGATCGCGCCCTCGTCGACGAGCGTATCGAGGTCGTCGAAGACGCTGTCCGAGGCGAACACGTCATCGGTCGGGCAGTGCAGCTGCACGAGGTCGAGAGTGTCGACGCCGAGATTGCGCCGTGAGCGGTCGGTCCAGTCGCGGAAGTTCTCGATCGATGCATACCGCATCGACGGGCGCGGTGCGCGGCGGATCATCTTCGTCGCGACCGTGCCGTTCCACGACGGGTTCGCGCGGCGCCATGCGGCGATGCGCTGTTCGCTGCGGCCGTCGCCGTAGACATCCGCGGTGTCGAAGAACGTCACCCCGCTATCGGCGGCCGCGTCGAGCACGTCGAGCGCCTCGAGCTCGTTGACGTTGCCCCAATCGGCGCCGAGCTGCCAGGTGCCGAGCCCGACGACGGACACGTCGCGACCGGTTCTGCCCAGGGTTCGTTGTTCCACAGATGCTCCTCGAATTCTCGATGCCTCGCTCCACCCTAATTGGCGCGCGGCCCGGCACGGTGAGCTACTGTGAGCGACGTGGATTTCGGAAAGGCCCCCTGGACAGTCGCGGCGCTCGCCGCAGTCGCTCTCGGTCTGACGGGATGCGCTCCCGATGGCCCGGATCCGGCGCCCCAGGCCTCGGAGTCCGAGGCTCCCGACGTCTATGCCGGAGACGCGCTGCCCGATCTCGCGCTCGAGGAGGTTCCGCTCGTCGGTGACCCCGTGTACGCGGAGGCCGAGCGGTCCGCCGTGCACGGCATCGTCGCCGGACGCGTGCTCGCGACGCGCCCCGGCGACCTCAACGTCATCATGCTCGACGCCTACGACGCGACCACCGGCGAGCTGGCGTGGGACATCACGACGGGTGAGGCGGCCCAGCTCGTTCTCGACACGGGATTCGGATCCGGCCGCCTGGAGTTCGCCGCGGGAACCGTCCAGCGGGGCGGTTCCGGCTACGCGGCGCCGCTGTTCAGCAACGGGAACGAGACGACGCCGTACCGCTCCGGGCTCGTCATGATCGACGCCTCCGAGGGAACCGTCGCCTGGGCGACCGAGCTCACCCTGCACCTCGGCGACGACGTCGATGGGATCAGCGTGCACACCGACGTCGTCGATGCCACGTCCGAGGTCGTGATCGCGAACATCGAGGCGCAGTCGGTCGACGGCACCCCCGTGAGCATGGGCGTCGTCGTCGACGCGGCGAGCGGCGAGGTGCGCTGGGTCGAGCGCGGGGTCGTGCTCTCGTCGATCGCGGGCGACGTCGTCACCGCGATCCGCACGGAGGAGCCGCGCGATGACGAGGGATCCCTCGTGGGACTCGACGTGGTGAGCGGCGAGCAGGCCTGGGAGGCGGGGGCCGCCGGCGAGTGGATCGGCGCAACGGGCGCGCTCGCCGCGGCGTGGACGCCGGAAGCGGCCCTGTTCGATACGGCGAGCGGTGAGCCGGTCGACGCCGGCGCGATTCTGTCGGCACCGGTCGTCGCAGACGACATCGCGGCATGGCTCGATCCCGACGAGCGCGCCGTCGTCACGTACGCGGCGGGCGACGAGCGGCCGTGGCCCGGCGGGACCGAGGTCGTCGCCGATGACGTGACGGCGATCGACGCCGCCGGATACCTCTGGGTCGCATCCGACGCGCGGGTGACGGCGCTCGACCGCACCGGCACGGCCCGCTCCGAGCCGCTCGCCGGCGCATTCGCCGGTGCGGACGATGGGGCGGTCGTGACCGTGGAGGACAGCGGCGCGGTGCATCTCTGGCGCACCACCGACTGAGGTCGAGCGGCGGGAATTCTGCTCTTCTGAGCCGCGTTGTGGCGCGAACGAACGATTTCTGTGCGGGCCTTGCCCCGAGGCGGCCAGGGCGGCAGGGTGGGGGCCAGATCCACAGCAGTCACGTCGAGAGAAGGGACATGCCATGCCGCGCAACCGCGAATCAGCGCTCAAAGACCCCGAACTGTACGAGACGCTGCGCTCGGAAGGGGCGTCGAAGGAGAAGGCCGCGCGCATCTCGAACGCCGCCGGCGGCACGAAGAAGGGGCGCTCCGACGTCGGCCGAAAGGGCGGCGAATCGGGCAGCTACGACGACTGGACCGTGGCCGAGCTGCGAAAGCGCGCGAAAGAACTGGGGCTGACGGGCTACTCCTCGAAGCGCAAGGCCGAGCTGGTCACCGAGCTCCGCAACCACTGACGCTCGCGGACGGTCAGGACCATGGCATCGCATGCCGTAGAATCTTCTACGGTGCCTTGTCCGAGCGGCCGAAGGAGCACGGCTGGAATCCGTGTATGCGGGGCAACTCGCATCAGGGGTTCAAATCCCCTAGGCACCGCCACATGTTCGAGGGCCCGACGTCATGTCGGGCCCTCGTTCATCTCTGCGTCCAGAGCGATCGCGGCAGCAGTGCGCGTCGTACGCGCGCCCCGGCTCCGTCCGGCCGCAGGCCGCGCGCCACGGCGCGGAGGGGCGCCGAGAGGTCGCCGGGGTCGGCGGGCGCCGCGGAGAACGAGGCCTCCTCGACGGCCGCGGTGAGTGCGCGGGTCGCGTCGGCGTCAGCACCGGCCGCGATGAGCACGGATCCGATGGCGCGCGGCGATTCCGAGGGCGCGAGCGGAAGCCCGGCGTCGATCGCGATCGCACGCGCCTCGCGCCACGCAGCGGCGACGTCGCCGCGCGCGGCGGCCCGCAGCCGGACCCGGCCGAGCGTCAGGCGCGCGAGCGCCGCGGCGGTGAGGACCAGTGCGGCAGCGAGCGCGATGCCGAGGATCTGAACGATCCGTGCCGCGAGGGCGACCGCGCTCGATCGGTCGGATCCGCTGCTCGGCGACGCCGTGGCGGTCGGCGTCGGCGTCGGCGTGGCCGTCTCCTCCGCGCGCGGCGCCTCCGTGCGCTCGACCTCCGGCTCCTCGGCGCCCACACCCGCGGATCCGGACGGGGCGACGACGCTCTGGGCCTGGGCGATGCTCGGGGTCGGTTCGAACGGAACCCAGCCGATGCCCACGAGGTACACCTCGGGCCACGCGTGCAGCCGATCGGCGGTGACCGAGTACACCGGCAGGTCGCCCACGCGGTCGTTCGTGGTCGTGCCCGGCAGGTACCCGATGGCGATGCGCGTGGGGATCCCGACGGACCGCGCCATGAGCGCGAACGTCGACGCGAAGTGCACGCAGTAGCCCTCGCGCGTCACGAGGAACTGCTCGGTCGCCTCGGCATCGCTGCCGTCGAATCCCTCTTCGACGGGAGTCTCGAGCGAGTACTCGAAGTCGGGGCCGCGCAGCCAGGACTGCAGGCTCAGCGCGGCCTCGTAGGGCGTGTGGTCATCGGCGGTCACCTCGCGCGCGGCGTCTCCGATGGCCCCGTTGAACACAGATCCTTCGACGCGCAGCGACGCGCCCGGCAGCTCGGCGGTGGCGCTCTGGCTCGACGACACCCAGGGCGAGGCCTCGAGCTGCTCGCGAGAGGGGGAGAGCGTCACGGCCGTGGCCTCATACCTGGCGCCCCGCGATGACCCCGAGGCCGACCGCACCGTGCGGCTGTCGCGCATCGCGAGCCACCCGGGTCCCGCGCCCCGCACTTCGACGGCGTTCGCGGGAACCGGGAGGTACTCGGCATCGAGCTCGACGTCGCTCACCCAGGTGCGGGCCTGCTCCGATTCGATCTCCCCGACGAGCCCCGACGGCGACACCTCGGCGAAGCCCTCCTCGAGAGGGCCGGAGGGGCCGCCGTCGATGTGCCAGCCGTCTTCGTCGAACAGAGTGTTCGTGGCGAGCCGCAGGTAGGGCGCGCCGATCTGCTCGGTGCGCACGCGCAGCACCTCATCGGTCGATGCCGTGCGCAGGTCGTTGCCGAGGTTGATCGACACGTTGACGGACGAGCCCTTCGCGAGGATCCCGGAATCGGCCGAGGGCAGCACGGGCACCATCGGCGCGACGACGACCGCGACGACCGACACGAGCACGGCGATCACGACGGTGGCAGCGCCGGCGCCCGTGCGGTCGCGCTCGGCCTGACGTTCGGCGGATCCGCTGAGCGCGACGAGCGCGAGCAGCGCGAGGACGAACGGGATCGCGAACAGCAGGTGGTGGCCGCGCGGCACGGCGAGCTGCGGAGCGATGAACACGCACACGAGGGGAAGCATGGCGACGATCGGCATGCGCAGGGCGACGGCCACCTGGTCGACGAAGATTGCGATCAGCGCGGCCGCGACGATCAGCACGAAGGCGAGCGGCTCGCCGACCTCCATGGGCGCGATTCCGGTGATCAGCTCGTCGCCCGCGGCGCCGAGCACGTCGAGCAGCTGCCAGCCTGCGCCGGAGGGCAGCAGGCCGCCGATGAGCACGTGCGGGGAGAAGGCCCACCAGGTGATCACGACGAGGGCGAGCAGCTGTGCGACGAGGGCCCACGCGGCGTGGAATCGCCGCCGGAGGGCGCCGAGCACCGTGATGGCGAGGACCGAGGCAGAGGCGGGCAGCAGCCAGGACGGCAGCAGGAGCGTGGTGAGGGGGAGGAGCGCCGTGATCACGGCGAGGCAGGCGGCGATCCCCGACCCGGACCGCGCGGACCGGCGCGTCATCGCGCGCCCCCGTCGATGACGGCCTCCCATGATGCCGCGACGTCGGCCTCCAACGGCGCCGTGCGCCAGCCGCGCGCCGACGCATGGTCGCCGGATGAGGCGAGCAGCAGATGGGGGACGGGCGCCCGGGCCGGCGGCACGGCGGATCCGATGCCGATCACGAGGCCGACGCCCGGCGGGAAGTCGGCCGTCTCCGCGCCCTGGCCCCGCGGCTCCAGCCGTGCGCACAGGATAAGCAGATCGTCGAGGCCGTCGCGCGAGGACACAGAGGCGAACGACGACCCGTCGACGGCGATGACCTCGACGTCGAACCCGTCGGCGACGAGGCGCGCGGCGACCGATACGCACGCGTTCATGGCGAGGTCGAACGCGCGCTCGTCCGCCCAGGACTCGGGGTCCAGGTCGAGCACGAGGGCGGCCGTGGGCGTCTGATCGCGCTCCTCCTCGCGCACCATGAGGTCGCCGTGATGCGCGGACGCCCGCCAGTGCACGCGGCGCATCGAATCGCCGGCGACGTACGGGCGCGGCACGAGGTTGTCAGCGCCGTGCCCGCTGCGGTCATGGCGGGCCGGGGGATCGCCGTCATCGATGCCCCGCGAACGGATCGACAGGAGCGGCACCACGGGAGGAACGGCGAGGATCTCATCGACGGGTCCGATCGAACGATGAGCGCGCGCAGCCCCGAACGGCGCGAGCATCTCGACGCGCACGGGACCGATGCGGTGCGCGCCCCGCCGCGTCGGCGTGACCCACGAGACGGCCATGCGCGGGTTCCGATCGTCGTCCCGCTCCTGCAGGAGGCCGGGGGAGACGGCGTCGACGGCGTCTTCGAGGAACGCGACGGATCCGCCGGAGAGCTCCGTGACCACGCGCAGCGGATCGCCGACGGCGACCAGATCCTGATGGCCGGTTCGCGTGATCCGCCGGGGCGCCGGCGCGAGCGCGACCGCGAGGGACGCGACGATCACGACGCCCCAGAAGACCACGCCGAAATACGTCAGTTCCACGCGGTCGAGCGCAGCGCCCGTACCGATCAGCGCGGCGCCGACCACGATCAGCCCGGCACCGCGGAGCGTGGGGAGGATCCGGCCGCGCATGGCTGTCTCAGACCGCGACGGGAACCGCGACCGCCTGCACGATCTGGTCGAGAACGCGCGGCACGGGATCCGCTGATCGCCGCCCCGCGGCCGCGTGGCGCTGGGGGATCAGCCGGTGGCCGAAGACCGATCGCACGAGACCCGAGACATCGTCGGGGATGACGTAGTCGCGCCCCTGCAGCGCGGCCCACGCCTTCGCTGCGCGCACGAGCTGCAGCGTGGCGCGCGGACTTGCGCCGAGCCGCAGATCGGGGTGCGAGCGCGTGGCCTGCGCGAGCGCGACGGCGTACGTCTCGACGAGCGGCGAGACGTGCACGCGGCGGGCGAAGTCGACGAGCCGGGCGACGCCGTCGAGCGAGACGACCGGGCGGATCTCGGACAGTGGGTTCTGCGTATCGCGCTGGCGCAGCATGAGCACCTCGGCGTCGGCGTCGGGGTAGCCCATCGAGATGCGCATCATGAAGCGATCGAGCTGCGCCTCGGGGAGCGCATACGTGCCGTCCATCTCCAGCGGGTTCTGCGTGGCGATCACGAGGAACGGGTCGGGCAGCGCGTGGGTGCGCCCGTCGACCGTGACCTGCCGCTCCTCCATCGCCTCCAGCAGCGCCGACTGCGTCTTCGGCGACGAGCGGTTGATCTCGTCGGCGATGACGACATTGGCGAACACGGCGCCCCGTGTGAACTCGAACGCGCGCGACGACGGGCTGAATACCGACACACCGGTCACGTCGCCGGGCAGCAGATCGGGAGTGAACTGGATCCGGCGCACATCGGCGTCGATCGTGGCCGCGAGGGTGCGCGCGAGCATCGTCTTTCCGACACCGGGAACGTCCTCGACGAGCAGGTGCCCCTCGGCGAGCAGCACGACGATCGCGGAGCGGATCGCGTGATCCTTGCCATCGATCACGCGGCGCACAGCGTCACTGATCCGCGTGGTCGTCTCGCGGAACTCTTCGGGGGTGATCGTTGCCTCAGCCATCCCGTCACACACTACCGACGCGAAGCGCCTCGAGAGACTGATAAACTGTTCCCGGCTCTCCGCGTGACGGCATCCAGGCCAACTCCCCCAGGACGGAAACGTAGCAAGGGTAACCGGGCTCTGTCGGGTGCGCGGAGAGTCTTTTTCATTGCTGGCGGGCTCGCCCGCGCCGCCCGAATGCGACCTAGGCTTGACCCGTGGCGAGAAGCATCTACATCACGTCGGCCGAGGGACGATCGGGCAAGTCGACGATCGCGCTCGGAGTGCTCGATTCGCTGAGCCGTGTGACACCGCGCGTCGGCGTCTTCCGCACGATCGCCCGGTCGGTGAGCGAGCCCGACTACGTGCTCGAGATGCTGCTCGACCACGACGGCACGGATCTCGACTACGCCGACTGCATCGGCGCGACGTACGACGACGTGCGAGCGGATCCTGAGGGAGCGCTCGCTGGGATCGTCGCGCGCTTCAAGCGCGTCGAGGCGCGCTGCGACGCGGTCGTCGTGCTCGGCAGCGACTACACCGACGTCGGCAGCCCCGCAGAGCTCGCGTACAACGCGCGTATCGCCGCCAACCTCGGCACGCCCGTGCTGCTCGTGCTCGGCGGGCGCAAACCCCAGGGACATGTCGCCGAGCTGGGCTCCGCCGCCGCGCGCTCTCCCCGGCAGATGGAACAGCTCGCGTCGCTGGCCGTCGCCGAGCTCGCGCGCGCGAACGCCGAGATCGCCGCCACGATCGTCAACCGTGCCGACGGCGCGCGCTCGCGCGACATCGTCGACGCGGTGCGCCAGCGCACACCAGACAGCCCGGTGTGGGCGATCCCCGAAGACCGCCTGCTCGTCGCCCCCACGATGGCCGACATCCTCCGCGCGGTCGACGGCGAGGTCGTCAAGGGCGATGATGCGCTGCTCGCCCGCGAGGCGCTCGGCGTCACGGTCGCGGCGATGTCGATGGTGAACATCCTCCCGCGCTTGGCCGAAGGCGACGTCGTCATCATCCCCGCCGACCGGTCCGACGCGCTGCTCGCGACCCTCACGGCGAACGCATCGGGCACCTTCCCCTCGCTCGCGGGCATCGTGCTGAACGGCGACTTCGACATTCCCGACGTGCTGCTGACGCTGATCGAGGGGTTCGCTTCGCGGATCCCCATCATCCGCTGTTCGGGCGACACCTACTCGACGGCGGTGCGCGTGGTCTCCACCCGCGGCCGCCTCGCCGCATCGAGCCCGCAGCGCTACAGCCGCGCGCTCAGCCTGTTCGAGCAGAACGTCGACATCTCCGAGCTGACCCGCGTGATCGGCGTGGCTCAGGCCCACGTGATCACGCCGCTCATGTTCGAGTATCAGCTGCTCGACACGGCGCGCTCCGACCGGCGGCACATCGTGCTGCCCGAGGGCGATGACGACCGGATCCTGAAGGCCGCCGCGATCCTGCTCGAGCGGGGCGTGGCGCAGCTGACCATCCTCGGCGAGCCGTTCGAGGTGCGCTCGCGCGCGATCGAGCTCGGCCTCGACATCTCGAGCGCGCACGTGCTGAGCCCCTTCGATGCCGTGTACGTCGATCGTTTCGCGACCGAGTATGCGCGGCTGCGCGCACACAAGGGAATGACGTACGAGAAGGCAGCCGATCTCATCACCGATCCGTCGTACTTCGGCACCATGATGGTGCACATGGGCGACGCCGACGGCATGGTGTCCGGAGCCGCTCACACCACGGCGCATACGATCCGCCCCGCGTTCGAGATCATCAAGACGCGCCCCGGCGTCTCGGTCGTGTCGAGCGTGTTCCTCATGGCGCTGGCCGACCGCGTGCTCGTCTACGGCGACTGCGCGGTGATCCCGGATCCCACGAGCGAGCAGCTCGCCGACATCGCGGTGTCGTCGGCCGAGACCGCGCGTCGGTTCGGCATCGATCCGCGCGTGGCGATGCTGTCGTACTCGACCGGATCGTCCGGGTCGGGGGCCGACGTCGAAAAGGTACGGGAGGCGACGGCGCTCGCCCGTGAGCGCTCGCCCGAGCTGCCGCTCGAGGGGCCGATCCAGTACGACGCCGCAGCCGACGCGGCCGTCGCCCGCGCGAAACTGCCCGACTCGGCCGTGGCGGGGCGCGCGACGGTGTTCATCTTCCCCGACCTCAACACCGGCAACAACACGTACAAGGCCGTGCAGCGGTCTGCGGGCGCGGTCGCGATCGGACCCGTGCTGCAGGGGCTGAACAAACCGATCAACGACCTGTCGCGCGGCGCGCTCGTCGGAGACATCGTCAACACGGTCGCCATCACGGCGGTCCAGGCACAGGGGGAATGAGCCATGGCCGTTGTTCTGGTCGTCAACAGCGGATCCTCGTCGTTCAAATATCAGCTCATCGAGATGCAGGGCGAGCGGGTGCTGGCCTCCGGCCTCGTCGAGCGCATCGGCGAGGGAACGGGCCGGACCGAGCACGTCGCGGGAGACGAGGAGTTCGAGACGCGAGCGCAGATCCCGGACCACACCACGGGGTTCGGCCTCATGCTCGACGCATTCGCCGAGCACGGTCCGTCGCTCGACGTGCACGCTCCCGTCGCGGTGGGGCACCGGGTCGTGCACGGCGGAGCGCGCTTCTTCGAGGCGACGGAGATCACCGACCTCGTCGAGATCAACATCGACGACCTGGCGGTGCTCGCGCCGCTGCACAACCCCGGCGCGCTGCAGGGGATCCGTGCCGCCCGCACGGCCTTCGCGTCGATCCCGCACGTGGCGGTGTTCGACACAGCGTTCCACCAGAGCATGCCCCCGGAGGCATATACCTACGCGCTCGACCGGGCGACCGCCGAGCGCCACCGCATCCGCCGCTACGGATTCCACGGCACGAGTCACAAGTTCGTCAGCGAGGCGGCGGCCGTCCACCTCGGAAGACCGCTCACCGAGCTGAAGCAGATCGTGTTCCACCTCGGCAACGGCGCGTCGGTGACGGCGATCGACGGCGGCCGGTCGGTCGAGACCTCCATGGGATTCACTCCTCTCGAGGGGCTCGTGATGGGCAGTCGCACGGGAGACCTCGACCCGGCGATCCTGCTGCACCTCCAGCGACGCGCGCAGCTCACGACCGACGAGCTCGACAGCCTGCTGAACAAGAAGAGCGGGCTCATCGGGCTCGCGGGCGCGAACGACATGCGCGACCTCACCGCGCGCGCGGAAGCCGGCGATGACCGGGCGCAGCTCGCGATCGATGTCTACACCCACCGACTGCGCGCCTACGCGGGGGCATACCTCGCGCAGCTCGGCGGAGCCGACGTCATCAGCTTCACCGCCGGAGTGGGGGAGAACGTGCCGCACATCCGCGAGAGCGCGCTCCGCGGGCTCGAATTCGCGGGGATCCGGGTGGACCCGAACCGCAATGCGGCCGCGCGACGCGGCGAGATCACGCGCATCTCGGCCGACGACTCGCGCGTCGCCGTTCTCGTCATCCCCACCGACGAAGAGGTCGAGATCGCGCGCCAGGCGCTCGCGGTCGTGTCTTAATGCGTCCACCGGGACGCGGCGCACATATGCTGGCGGAGACCACCGCCCCGACCTGCTGATCGGAGACCGAAGTGACGCATCGCCCCGATCCGCGTCTCGCCGAGTTCGACGCCGTGCTCTTCGACCTCGACGGCGTTCTGACGCCGACGGCCGAGGTGCACATGCATGCCTGGCAGACGATGTTCGATGAGCTGTTCGCCGACTGGGCGATCACGCCGCCCTACACGGAGCACGACTACTACGCCTACGTCGACGGGAAGAAGCGATACGACGGCGTCGCCGGCCTGCTGCGCAGCCGCGACGTGGAGGTGCCCTGGGGCGACCCGTCGGACGATGCGTCCGAGCCGACCGTGTGCGGCATCGGCAACCGCAAGAACGACGTGTTCATGCGGGTGCTCGATCGCGACGGCATCGCCGCGTTCCCCGGATCCCTTGCGCTCATGGACGCGCTCCGGTCGGTTTCGATGCCCGTCGCCGTCGTCTCCAGCTCGAAGAACGCCGGTCCCGTGCTCGATGCGGCAGGGATCCGTGATCGTTTCCCCGTCGTCGTCGACGGACTCGTCGCCGAGCAGCGCCACCTGCCATCGAAGCCCGCGCCCGACGTGTTCTTCGAGGGTGCGCGAGCCCTCGGCGCGGATCCGGCGCGCACCGTGGTCGTCGAAGACGCGATCGCCGGTGTCGAAGCAGGTGCCGCGGGCGGCTTCGGCCTCGTGATCGGCGTCGACCGCGGAGCGGGGCGCGAGGCCCTGCGGGCCGCCGGTGCCGACCTGATCGTCAACGACCTCATCGACCTTGTGGAGAATGCCGAATGATGGACCGCGAACGCTTCCCGATCGATCCGTGGCGACTCGTCGAGACCCGTTTCAGCGACAAGGATCTCGGCGTGACCGAGACCATCTTCGCGAGCGGCAACGGATACCTCGGCATGCGCGCCGACTACCCCGAGGGCAGCGCCGCGCATGAGCAGGGCACGTTCGTCAACGGCTTCCACGAGACATGGCCCATTCAGCACGCCGAGAACGCCTACGGGTTCGCCGAGGTCGGTCAGACGATCGTCAACGTGCCCGACGCGAAGGTGATGCGGGTGTATGTCGACGACGAGCCGATGTCGATCGATCTCGCAGACATGGCCGAGTACGAGCGCAGCCTCGACTTCCGAGACGCGACGCAGCGCCGCCGCATCCGCTGGGTCACGGCGACCGGAAAGCAGGTGCTGCTCGAATCGAACCGGCTGATCTCGTTCGAGGATCGGCACCTCGCCGTGATGCAGATGAAGGTCACGGTGCTCAACGCCGACGCGCCCGTCGTGGTCAACTGCCAGGTCATCAACCGGCAGGACGGCGAGGACGAGTACGGCGGGCGCCCCCGTGCGGCGCAGGCCGACCTCATCGCCGATCCGCGCAAGGCTGAGAAGATCACGCAGCGCGTGCTGATCCCGCAGGAGCATTGGCAGGCGAACGCGCGCTCGACGCTGTCGTACCGCGCGGCGTCGAGCGGCATGACGCTCGCCGTGATCGCGGATCACCTCGTCGAGACCGAGAACGAATACGAATCGCGCGGCCTCATCGAGCCGGATATCGCCCGGAACGTCTTCCGCGTCGACGCGAAGGCGGGCGTGCCCGTGACCGTGACGAAGTTCGTCACGTATCACTCGTCGCGCGGCGTGCCCGCGGGCGAGCTGATCGACCGGGGGCGCCGCACGCTCGATCGCGCGATGAGCGAGGGCGTGGACGCGCACTTCGACCGCCAGCGCGCGTGGCTCGACGATTTCTGGGCGCGCTCCGACGTGAGAGTGGCCGGGAACGACGGCATGCAGCAGGCGATCCGCTGGTGCCTGCTGCAGATCGCGATGGCCGCCGCGCGCGCCGACGGGTGGGGCGTGCCCGCGAAGGGCATGACCGGATCGGGGTACAGCGGGCATTACTTCTGGGACACCGAGGTCTACGTGATGCCGTTCCTCGACTACACGTCGCCGCGGTGGGCGCGCAACGCGCTGCGCGCACGCAGCAACATGCTTCCTGCGGCGCGCCGGCGGGCCACGCAGCTGAGCGAAGCGGGCGCTCTGATCCCGTGGCGAACGATCAACGGCGAGGAGGCCTCGGCGTACTACGCGGCGGGGACCGCGCAGTTCCACATCAACGCCGACGTGGCCTACGCGCTCGTGAAGTATGTGCGGGCCACGGGCGACGAGCAGTTCATGGCGGAGCAGGGCGTCGACATCCTGGTCGAGACCGCCCGTCTCTGGGCGACGCTCGGATTCTGGCGGCATGGCCGATTCCACATCCACGGTGTGACCGGACCCGACGAATACACCACCGTCGTCAACGACAACCTGTTCACGAACGTCATGGCGCGCTTCAACCTGCGCGCGGCGGCGCATGTGGTGCGGCAGTTGGAGCAGCGCGCGCCCGACAAGCACCGCGCGATGCTCGAACGCCTGGTCGTGCGTCCGGAAGAGGCCGACTCGTGGGAAGAGCTCGGCAACGCGATGTTCATCCCGTACAGCGAGGAGGCGGGGATCCACCCGCAGGATGCGCTGTTCCTCGAGCGCGAGCTGTGGGATCTGGAGAACACGCCCGACTCGCAGCGCCCGCTGCTGCTGCACTTCCACCCTCTCGTGATCTATCGGTTCCAGGTGCTGAAGCAGGCTGATGTCGTGCTCGCCGAGTTCCTGCAGGGCGACTGGTTCTCGCCCGAGGAGAAGCTCGCCGACTTCGAGTACTACGACCCGCTCACGACGGGGGACTCGACGCTGTCGGGCGTCGCGCAGGCCGTGATGGCCGCGGAGGTCGGCTATCAGGACCTCGCGCTCGAGTACTTCGAGCATTCGCTGTTCGTCGATCTGGCGGATCTGCACCACAACGCGGCGGACGGCGTGCACGTCGCGGCCGCCGGCGGCGTCTGGATGGCGCTCGTGAACGGTTTCGGCGGCATGCGCGACTTCGGCGGGAAGCTGAGCTTCGATCCGCGTCTTCCCGCGTCGTGGCCGGAGCTGTCGTTCCCGCTCACCTGGCACGGCACCCAGCTCGATGTGACGCTCACGAAGGACGAGCTCTCGGTGACGTCGGGCGACGGCGTCGACGTGGCGTTCTCCGTGCGCGGCGAGGAGTTCCTCGTGCGCCCGGGGGAGCGCGTCGTCGTGCCGCTCGCCGATCAGGGGCCCGTGCGGCTCGGAAAGCCGACGCTCCGGCGGGGCGATGACGAGACGTATCCGCGAGCCACCGTGCCGCCGACGCCCGAGGAAGTCGACCTGATCCCCGAGACCGGCGAGCTCGGGGAGTAGACCCGCGCGGCGACGAATCGCGCATGTCGCGACGAGTGTCAGACCACCCCCGTAGGCTGGGAGGGTGAGCACCGCACTGTACCGCCGCTACCGGCCGGAGACCTTCGCCGAGATGATCGGGCAGTCTCAGGTGACTGATCCGCTCATGACGGCGCTGCGCTCCGATCGCATCGGTCACGCCTACCTGTTCTCCGGACCGCGCGGGTGCGGCAAGACGACGTCGGCGCGCATCCTGGCGAGGTGCCTGAACTGCGCTGAGGGGCCGACCGACACGCCGTGCGGCACCTGCGACAGCTGCGTCGAGCTGTCGCGCGACGGCGGCGGATCCCTCGACGTCGTCGAGATCGACGCGGCGAGCCACAACGGCGTCGACGACGCCCGCGACCTGCGCGAGCGCGCGGTTTTCGCGCCGGCGCGCGACCGGTACAAGATCTTCATCCTCGACGAGGCGCACATGGTGACGCCCCAGGGGTTTAACGCGCTGCTCAAGCTCGTCGAAGAGCCGCCGCCGCACGTGAAGTTCGTGTTCGCGACCACCGAGCCCGAGAAGGTCATCGGCACGATCCGCTCGCGCACGCACCACTATCCGTTCCGGCTCGTGCCGCCGGCGTCGATGCTCGAGTACGTCGAACAGCTGTGCGGCCAGGAGAACATCGCTCCCGAGCCGGGCGTGCTGCCGCTCGTCGTGCGCGCGGGCGCCGGATCCCCTCGCGATACGCTGTCGATCCTCGACCAGCTGATCGCCGGGTCGGAAGGGCAGTCGGTCTCGTACGCCCGGGCGGTCGCGCTGCTCGGCTACACGCACGGCGAGCTGCTCGACGATGTGGCGATCGCTTTCGCCGCGCGCGATGCCGCGGCGGCCTTCGGCGCGGTCGATCGCGTCGTGCAGACGGGGCAGGATCCGCGTCGCTTCGTCGATGACCTGCTGGAGCGGCTGCGCGATCTCATCGTCATCGCCGCCACGGGAAGCCAAGCGGCGACCGTGCTCCGCGGTCTGCCCGCCGACGAACTGGAGCGCATGCAGGCGCAGGCCGCCGCGTACGGATCCGCCCGGCTGTCGCGGGCCGCCGACATCGTGAGCACGGCCCTCGACCAGATGACGGGCGCCACGTCGCCGCGTCTGCAGCTCGAGCTCATGATCGCCCGCGTGCTGACGGCAGACGCCGAGGACGCCGACGACGCCGCGGCCCCGGCCGCGCGCCCGGGCGCCATGACTCCGGGAGCGGCGCGGACCGACGCGCCCGCTGCGACGCCTCCTTCCGGCCCGGCCGCGGCGCCTGAGGCTGCGTCGCCCTCTGCGGGCACCCCGGTGCCGCCCGCATCCGCGCCTCCCGCGGCGGCCCCGTCCGCGTCGCCTGTTGCGGAACCGGCTCCGGCCGCCTCGATGCCACCTGCGGCGGCTCCCGTCGCCGATCCTTCTGACATGGGGCCCGCGTCGGCCGTGGCCGAGCCGGCCGCTGTGCCCGGCGCACACGGGCGCGGCGATGACGCGGCAGAACCTGCGGCCGATGCGGGAGAGACGGCTTCTGCCACGGCACCTCCTGCTGTCGCGCCCCCGACGGTCGTCGCTCCGCCG
>DXAM01000108.1 GCA_019117025.1 Candidatus Microbacterium stercoravium
CAGCACAGCGGTCAGCAAGGTGAACCCCGAGACCAACAGCCTGCTCTACCGCGGATATCCCGTGCAGGAGCTCGCCCAGACCCAGCCCTTCGAGGCGGTCGCCTACCTGCTCTGGAACGGCGAGCTGCCGAACGACGAGCAGCTGGCGGCCCTCCGAGAGACCGAGCGGGCGCACCGTGCACTCGCCCCTGAGGTGAAGGCCGTGATCGACGGGCTTCCGCTCGAGGCCCACCCGATGGACGAGCTGCGCACCGCGCTCAGCGCGATCGGCGCGAGCGACACGGCCGGATCCGCGTCGGTGCTCGATTCCACGGGCACGCCCGAGGAGAACCTCGAGCGCAGCGTCCGACTGTTCGCGGCGCTGCCCGCGATCGTCGCCTATGGGCAGCGCCGCCGCCGGGGCGAACCCGTCGTCGAGCCCCGCAGCGACCTCGACTATTCGGCGAACTTCCTCTGGATGACGTTCGGCGAGGAGGCTCACCCGGCGGTCGTCGACGCGTTCAACCGCTCGATGATCCTGTATGCGGAGCACTCGTTCAACGCCTCGACCTTCACCGCGCGTGTGATCACGTCGACGATGAGCGACCTGTACTCTGCGGTCGTCGGCGCGGTCGGTGCACTGAAGGGCCCGCTGCACGGCGGCGCCAACGAGGCCGTGCTGCACATCTTCGATGAGATCGGAACCGCCGACGACGTCGTGCCGTGGCTCGACAAGGCGCTCGCGGAGAAGCGCAAGATCATGGGCTTCGGTCACCGCGTCTACAAGCGCGGCGACTCGCGAGTGCCGACGATGAAGGCAGCGCTCGATACTCTCGTCGAGCACTACGAGCGCCGCGACGTCGCGGCGCTCTACGACGCGCTCGAGAGCGAGTTCGTGGGGCGCAAGGGCATCTACCCGAACCTCGACTACCCGTCGGGCCCGGCGTACAACCTGATCGGTTTCGACACCGTCACGTTCACTCCCTTGTTCGTCGCCTCGCGTGTGACCGGCTGGACCGCGCACATCCTCGAGCAGCAGGCGTCCAACGCGCTGATCCGCCCCCTGTCGGCGTACAACGGTCCGGATGAGCGCCACATCGACGGATACGTGCCGTCCGAGGCCGAGCTCGACGCGGCGAACCGCGAAGAGGAGCAGGAGTGAGGTCCGCGCCCCGCGTACGCTGATCTGCATGGCCGTTGCCCGTGATCCGAAGCCGCGCAGGGGACGAGGCCGGCCGCGCGCGGGGGAGTCCGATGGCAAGTCGCGCATCCTCGCCGCCGCCGAGCACGAGTTCTCGGAGCACGGCTATGACGGCGCAACGACGCGCGCGATCGCGGCCCGGGCCGGCGTCGACGCAGCAGCGATCCATCATCACTTCGGCACGAAGAGCGACCTGTTCGCCCGGGTGATCGACGCGCCGATCCGCCCCGACAAGGCGCTGCCCGAGATCCTCGAAGGGCCCTCAGACGAGGTCGGCGAGCGCATCGTTCGATATCTGCTCGAGACGCTCGACGACCCAGCGGTTCGGCGGCGGGCGGTCACGATGCTGCGCACCGGAGTGGGCAACCGCGTGATGACGCCGATGCTCGCCGGATTCCTCGAGCGCGAGGTGATCTCCCGCCTTGCCGGAAGCCTCGATGCCGACGACGCTCGGCTGCGCGCTTCGCTCGCCGGCAGTCAGATCGGCGGGCTGCTGCTCGGCCGCTACGTGCTGAAGCTGCCGGCCCTGGTCGATACGTCGAACGACGAGCTCGCTCGGCGCATCGGTCGGACCATTCAGTCTTACCTGGCGGACTGACCGCCCGGCCCGACGCACGACTACGGCAATTGGACGTGGTTTCCCCTTCCCCGAGCGAAAACTTGGGCGGCGCCGGGCGGTCTGCCGTAGTCATGCGCGGAGTCGGGCTGCGTGGGGCGGCCGGTGTCGGTACGCCGCCCGCACGTGCCATCATGCACAACTACGGCATTCCCGGGGATCTTCCCCTTCCTCGGCCGAGCAACCGGGGACCGGGCGCCGATCTGCCGTAGCCGTGCGTCCGGGGCGGGGTTGACGTCCGAGCCGAGGCGCCACACAATTCATCGTATGGTGAATAATTCGGCCGTCGAGGTGCGCGGGCTGCACGTCGTGCGCGGGCGGGCGCGTGTGTTCGATGGGCTCGACGTCGATATCGCATCGGGGCGGATCACGGGCCTCCTCGTCCCGTCGGGATGCGGCAAGACCACGCTCCTGCGCGCGATCGTCGGCGTGCAGAAGGTCCGAGGCGGCTCGGTATCGGTGCTCGGCATGCCCGCGGGATCCCGCTGGCTGCGTCGCCGGGTCGCTTACTCCACGCAGTCGGCGGCCGTCTACGACGACATCAGCGTGCGCGCCAACCTGCACTACTTCGCGCGGCTCGTCGGCACGGATCGGCGCGACGCGGATCGCGTGCTCGACGTCGTCGGTCTCGCGTCACACGCCGCGACGCGGGTCGGCGACCTCAGCGGCGGACAGCGCGGCCGCGTCTCGCTCGCGACGGCATTGCTCGGCGCGCCCGACGTCGTCGTGCTCGACGAGCCGACGGCCGGACTCGACCCGGTGCTGCGCGCCGAACTCTGGAACACATTCCGCCGTCTCGCCGAGACCGGCACGACGCTGATCATCTCCAGTCACGTGATGGACGAAGCCGCGCGCTGCGATCGCCTGCTGCTGATGCGGGAAGGGCGCATCATCGCCGACACGACTCCGAACGCGCTGCTCGCCGACACGGGCGCGAGCGACGCGGAGGATGCGTTCCTGCGGATCGTGCAGCGCGACGCCGCACACCCCGTGGGAAGCGTGAGCGCCCCTGCGCCGCTCACCCGCCGCGAGAGGAGGAGCGGATCATGACGCGCGTGCTCGCGACTGCGGGTCGTGTGCTGCGCCAGTTGGGCGCGGATCCGCGGTCGATCGCCCTCATGCTCGTCGCACCGAGCCTGCTCGTCGGCCTGTTCGCATGGATCTTCGCCGACCGCAGCGAGGTGTTCGATCAGATCGGCACATCGATCCTCGTGCTCTTCCCCTTCATCGTGATGTTCCTCATCACCTCGATCACGACGCTGCGCGAGCGGCGCTCGGGCACGCTCGAGCGCCTGATGACGACGCCGGTCGGCAAGGCCGACATCGTCAGCGGTTACGCGCTCGCCTTCGGCCTCGCGGCGATCGCGCAGGCCGTGATCACCGTCGCGTTCGCCGTATGGGTGTGCGGGCTCGACGTCGACGGATCCGTGTGGCTGCTCGGCCTCGTCGCCGTCGTCGATGCGCTGCTCGGCATGGCGCTCGGTCTGCTCGCGAGCGCATTCGCGCGCACCGAGTTCCAGGCCGTGCAGTTCATGCCGCTGATCGTGTTCCCGCAGGTGCTGCTCGGCGGTGTGATCCTGCCGCGCGACGACATGCCGGACGTGCTGCGGGCGATCTCCGATTGGCTGCCGCTCAGCTATGCCGTCGATGCGGGAAGCGCCGTCGCAACGGGATCCGACGATGACATCCTCTTCCCCGTGCTCATCGTGGTCGCCTGCGTGCTCGCCGCGATCGCGCTCGCTTCGCTCACCCTGCGGCGTCGCACGCCCTGAGCGTCACGCGACGCCGCTCCGCGCGCTCGCCGCGTCTGTCAACCCCTCGCGCGGGAGAGCAGCGCGGGCATAGCGTGGGATGCCCGCGGGCCACGACGACGGCGATCGGGGAGAGGCGCCCGGCGACGGGCCCGCTCACACGAGAACGTGCAGGAGGCACATGATGAAGAATC
>DXAM01000015.1 GCA_019117025.1 Candidatus Microbacterium stercoravium
CTCACCGCTCGGCGCGGGAGAGCTTCGACGGCCACCAGATCGCGCGGCCGATGTCGTATCCCAGGGCGGGGACGAGCAGCGAGCGCACGATGAACGTGTCGAGCAGCACGCCGAACGCGACGATGAACGCGAGCTGCGCGAGGAACAGGATCGGGATCACCCCGAGCGCCGCGAAGGTCGCGGCGAGCACGACGCCGGCGGACGTGATGACGCCGCCGGTGTGCGCGAGGCCGCGCAGGATCCCCTCGTGCGTGCCGTGCGCGAGAGCCTCCTCCCGCACGCGCGTCATGAGGAAGATGTTGTAGTCGATGCCGAGAGCCACGAGGAACACGAACCCATAGAGCGGCACCGCGGGGTCGGCCCCGGGGAACTCGAAGATGTGGTTGAACACGAGCGCCGAGACGCCCATCGCGGTGCCGAACGACAGCACCGTGGTCGCGATCAGCAGGATCGGCGCCAGGATCGATCGCAGCAGCAGCATGAGGATCACGAGGATCACCGCGAGCACGATCGGGATGATGAGGTTGCGGTCGTGCACGGACGCGTCATTCGTGTCGATCGCCGTGGCGGTGACGCCTCCGACGAGCGCGTCGAGGCCGTCGAGCTCGCTCCGCAGATCGCGCACGGTCTCGGCGGCGGCCGCCGAGTCGGCGGCATCCGTCAGCGTCGCCTGCAGCAGCACGTCGCCGTCCGAGACGGTCGGCTCCGGCGGCTCGGATCCGGGGACCATCGAGCCGACGCCGTCGTCGGTGACGGGGGCGGATCCGCTCGGTGAGTCGGTCGATCGGACGGTCACGTCGGTCACGCCGTCGTGCGCGAGGAGGATGTCGGCTGCGTCCTGGAGCGCGTCCTCGGAGACCACGATGTCGGCGGGGCTGCCGGATCCGGCGGGAAAGTGCTCGCCGAGTGCGTCCTGGCCATCGCGGGCCTCCGACGCGCCGAGCACGAGGTCGGACTGCGGGACGCCGTCCGCCTTCAGCTGCGGCACGAGGGCGACGCCCGCGAGCAGCACAAGCGTCGTGAGGATCCACACCGTGCGCGGGCGGCGTGCCACCATGCGGCCGACGCGTGCCCAGCCTCCCCGGGGCTCGTCGACGGCGACGCGGCGGTGCTCGGCTGCAACGGCCGCGCGGCCGGTCTGGAGCGCGGCGTCGGACACGTCTTCCGCGTCGATGTCGCCGCCCTCAAAGCGCGGACGGCGCGGCCAGAACGCCGCGCGACCGAACACGAAGAGGAGCGCCGGAAGCAGCGTCAGCGCGGACAGCATCGCGAACACGATTCCGATTGACGCGACCGGCCCAAGGGTGCTGTTGGACTTGAGGTCGCTCAGCAGCAGGCAGAGCAGACCGGCGATCACGGTGCCGCCGGATGCCGCGATCGGCTCGACCGATCCCTTCCAGGCAGCCGCGATGGCCGCGCCGCGGTCCTGCGTCGTGCGCAGCTCCTCGCGGAAGCGCGCCACGAACAGCAGCGCGTAGTCGGTCGCGGCGCCGATCACGAGGATGAAGAGGATTCCCTGGGTCTGGCCGCTGAGCAGCAGCACCTCCGCCTTCGCGAGCCACCACACGGTCAGCAGGGCGACGCACAGCGCGAATACGCTCGTCGACAGCACCACGATCGGCAGCAGGAACGATCGGTAGACGAGCACGAGGATGATGAGCACGGCGAGGAGCGCGACGCCGAGCAGGAGGCCGTCGATGCCCGCGAAGCCCGCGACGAGATCGGCGGAGAAACCGGCGGGGCCGGTGATCGACAGGGCCACGCCGTCGGGAGCCGCCTCGCGCAGCTCGTCTCCGAGCGCGCCGACCGCCTCGCCGAGATCGGCCTCCGCGTCGATGGGGATGAATGCCTGCACGGCATGTCCGTCGTCGGACGCGATGGCGGGGGAGATGTCGTCGCTGACGCCCTCGATGTCGGGAGATGCCTCGACGGCCTCCGTGATGGTCTCGAGCTGCGATTCGGTCAGCTCTTCCTCACCGACGAAGACCGCGATCGCGGGGACCGCGTCGGACTCTGTGAAGTCACCGAGACGATCCTGCACCTGGGTCGCATCGGCCGATTCCGGCAGATAGGCGGTCTGATCGTTCGACGAGACCTCCTCGACCTGGCCGAACAGCGGACCACCGAAAGACGCGCCCACGAGCCACGCGATGATGAGGATCGCGGGCAGCAGGACGCGCAGCCACGAGTGCCCCCGCGTGCGCTCGCGCAGCTGCGGAATGGCGGGGCCGGACATGGCGACCTTTCGATAGGTGAAGTACTTCTCTGCTCAGTGAACCGCGCTCCAAGACCGAAATCCTGGGTGAGGGCTGTGCGCTCCCTTCATTCTCCTCCCGCCGCGTTGATAATGATTCTCATTGGTGTGTAGCATCGCCGTATGCCACGTCACCGCGCCGCCCTTCCCCTGACCCTCGCCGGGGTCACGGCTCTCGTCCTCGCCGGCTGCACGTCGGCGCAGGGGGCGCCGGGCGGATCCGATGACGACGGGCTGCGCATCGTCACCTCGACGACCGTGTATGCCGATCTCGCACAGCAGGTCGTCGGCGAGACGGCCGCGGTCGAAGCGGTCATCGACTCGGCGGCCGTCGACCCTCACGACTACGAGGCGACCGCCCGCGACGGCCTCGCTGTCCGCGACGCCGACGTCGTCATCATGAACGGCGGCGGCTATGACGCCTTCATGGACGGTCTGATCGAGAGCGCCGGCGTCGAGCACGTCATCGCGGCCGTCGATTTCCACCACGGATCCGGCGACCACGAGGACGGCGCTGAGGCCGAGGAGCACGACCACGGCCACGACCACGGTCACGACCACTCGTTCAACGAACACGTCTGGTACGACCCGCACACCATGATCCATCTCGTCGAGGGCATCGCGGCCGAGCTCGCCGACCTGGCCCCCGAGACCGCGGACGCGGCAGAAGAGGGATCGGCCGCATTGATCAGCGCGCTCGAGGATCTCGAGGCGCGCCTCAACGAGATCACGGACGACCACGCGGGCGACACGGTGTTCTTCACCGAGCCGGTCGGCGGCTACTTCGCCGCCGCGGCCGGGCTCGAGGATGTCACCGTCGATGGCTTCGCGGAGGCCGTCGAGAACGGTGAGGGCGTCGCCCCGGCCGTGCTCAACGACGCGCTCAAGGCGATCGAAGGCGGCGAGGTGGCTGTCCTCATCGCGAACGCGCACACCGGCGGATCCGAGACCGATCGGGTCATCGCCGCCGCCGAGGACAGCGACGTGCCCGTCGTCGAGTTCACGGAGACGGTTCCGGATGGATCCGACTACGTCACCTGGATGACCGACAATGCCGACGCGCTCGCCGACGCTCTGTCGTGACGGATGCCGCCGGCGACCAGCCGGTGTGCCGCATAATCGACAACCATGAGGAAGAGCGTGTGAGCGACCCCGTCCTGCAGATCTCGGGCGCCGCTGTCGACGTCGGCGGACGCGAGCTCTGGCGCGATCTCGACCTCGCGCTCGCCGCGGGCGAATTCATCGCCGTGCTCGGCCCGTCGGGATCGGGCAAAACGACCCTGCTGCGCGCCATCCTCGGCCTGCAGCGGCTGACGCGCGGATCGATCCGTGTCGCGCGGGAGCCCGTGCGTCGCGGCAGCCGTCGCGTGGGTTACATCCCCCAGCAGCGCCCGTACGCACCCGGTGCGGGGCTGCGGGCGCGCGACCTCGTGGCGCTCGGCGTGAGCGGCACCAGGTTCGGCGCTCCGATCCCGCGCCGCGGCGACCGGGAACGGGTCGACGCCCTGCTCGAGGCCGTCGGCGCGACCGGGTATGCGGATGACCCCGTCGGGTCTCTCTCCGGCGGCGAGCAACAGCGACTCCGCGTCGGGCAGGCGCTCGCCGACCGCCCCGCGCTGCTGCTGTGCGACGAGCCGTTGTCGAGCCTGGACCTGCGGAACCAGCGCGCCGTCACGGGGATCATCGATGAGCATCGCCGCTCCACCGGCGCGGGCGTCGTCTTCGTCACGCACGACGTGAATCCCGTGCTGGGGAGCGTCGACCGGATCCTCTACCTCGCCGGTGGCCGCTTCCGGCTCGGCACCGTCGACGAGGTGCTTCGCGGTGACGTGCTGAGTGACCTCTACGGTGCGCCGGTCGACGTCGTGCGCGC
>DXAM01000109.1 GCA_019117025.1 Candidatus Microbacterium stercoravium
CCAGATGCCGGGCCTTGTCTCCGCTCTCGGCATGCTCGGCTTCTTGGCGACGACGCTCGGCCTCGGCGTCGTGGCGGTCGTGCTCGCGAATCGCACCGTGCGGGAGTAGTGCCGATCTTCAGATCTTCGACGCTCGACTAACGCCGTGGTCTTCCGAAGGTTGCGGAACGACAACAGGATCGCGGCGGCACTGGGACACGTCGCGCCTCGATGTCACGATTGAGCGATGCGCAAATTCCCCACGTTTCTCTCCATCGCTGCTGTCGCTGCTCTCGCCCTCGCCGGGTGCGCGACGAGTAGCTCGGGGAACGTCGAGTCGGACGCTGCTCCAGCAGGAGAGGAGGTGCCGGATCTGGTCGAGGCACCAGGCCAGGCGCCCACCCCAACCGGCCAGAAGGACATGCCTGCCTGGGCGCAGGAGATGCACTGGCTCATCTATCCCGACGGCATGGAATGCGCGGGCACCGAAGGCTGCCCCAACGACTATGTGTTGGCCTTCGGGCAGCCGGGGCCCGTCCTGCCCGATAACGTTGAGCGCTACGACCCGAAGAAGCACGACTGCACGTTCGTGGTCCCAGCTGGTGCGGACTGTTTCGGCTGAGGCCGTTGCTCACGAGGAGCTGAATCAGGCCCCTCAGTCAGATGAACCCGCCGCCTGCGACGTCGAACGTCTCCTCGCACTCGCAGCAGCGTCCTTCGCTCTCGATGCAGAACACGCAGTGGCGGTCGTTTCCGCAAGCGTCGGCCTGACTGTCGTGAAGCTCCGACCACCATCGACGCCACGCCTCCGACCAGCGGGGGCGTGGCGCCGCATCCGCGGTGCGGTCGACGACGAGCGCGTGCATGAGCTTCCTTGCTGTGACCGATGGGTGATCAGGTGCCCGGATACTCGGGCAGGCCTGTCGCATACAGGTATATCAAGCAAGGTCGGGCTCGTACAGGCCCGGGCGGTCACAAGGCTGTAACGCCTTGCAGGGCGGCTCAGCCCTCGTCGGGAGCGAAGTTCAGCGACAGCGAGTTCATGCAGTAGCGGTCGCCCGTGGGGGTGCCGAAGCCATCGGGGAAGACGTGACCCAGGTGGCCGCCGCAGGCGGCACAGCGCACCTCGGTGCGATCCATGCCGTGGCTCTTGTCCTCCAGCAGCTCGACCGCGTCGGGGCGAACCGACTCGTAGAAGCTCGGCCATCCGCAGTGCGAATCGAATTTCGTGCCGCTCTTGAACAGCTCCGCCCCGCACGCCGCGCATGCGTAGGTGCCGGCGCGCTCCTCGTCGAGCAGTTCACCGGTCCACGCGCGTTCGGTCGCCTGACCGCGCAACACCTCGAACTGCTCGGGCGTGAGCTCAGCGCGCCACTGCTCTTCAGTCTTCTCGATGTCGTATGCCATGGCTCCAGAATACGCCCGCGAAGAGCGGCGGAGCGCGGCGAGCGACGTGAACGGTAACGTACGTGCAACTGGGCACCTCTGCCCTCAGCGGATCGCACGGCCGCATGGTGCGCGAGACTGGACCGATGGATCCGATCGCCGACGTCCGTGCCCGCTACGACCGGTTCGCGCGCGAAGAAGCGCCGGGACGCAGCGCGCAGTACGCCGAATGGGCGGCGGGAGCAGCGAGCGACGAGACGATCCTCGAGGCGCTCTCGCGGCTCCCGTCTGCGCACCGTCAACCGCCTGTGGTGTTCGCCGTCACGCGCATGCTCGGCGCCCACGGCGACTATGCGTCGTGGTCGGAGTTCGTGCGGAACAACGCCGAGCGCGTGATCGCGGAGTGCGCCGCGCGCACGACCCAGACGAACGAGCCGCTGAGGTGCGTGCCGCTGCTCGTGGCGCTCGACCGCATCCGCGGGCCGGTGGCACTCATCGAGATCGGATCCGCGGCGGGATTGTGCCTCTGCCCCGACCGGTACGCCTACCGGTTCCGCACGGACGACGGTCCGGCGCAGCTGGGGGAGGGCTCTGTCGCGCTCGATGCGGAGGTCACAGGGGTACGAGTGCCGCGGCGCATACCGGAGATCGTCTGGCGCGCGGGAATCGATCTCGAGCCGCGCGACGCGCGCGATCCGGACGACCGCGCGTGGATCTCCGGTCTCGTCTGGCCGGGCGAGACGGAACGCGCCGTACGCGTCGACGCGGCGCTCGACGTCGTGGCGGCCGATCCGCCCCTCGTCATCGCGGGCGATGCTGCGGAGCCGGGTGTGCTCGCGGATCTCGTCGCGCGGGTGCCCGTCGACACGACGATCGTGATCGCCACCGTCGGCGTGCTGCCCCATCTGCCGCGCGAGGCGCGCGATCGACTGATCGAGACGATCCGAGCTCTGCCTGCGCGCTGGGTGACGCTCGATGCGCCCGGCCTGCACGATGCGTGGGATCCGGCGGTCGACGCCGACGCCTGGGAAGGGTTCGTGCTGGCTCTCGACGGGCGTCCCATCGCCGCGGCGGACCCGCTCGGGTCATGGGTGCGCGGCGTGTGACGGAAGGGTTCTGCGCGCGCCATCGTACGCTTCGAGTATGGCGACAGTGCATTCCGGACGCGCCCGCGAACAGGCGGGTCTCGACGACCTGTCGCGCGCGATCCTCGCGTTCGAGTCGGAATGGCCCTCGCACGCCGCCGACAAGGAAGAAGCGATCCGCGAACGCCTCGGAATCGAGCCGGCCAGGTATTACCAGCTGCTCGGCCGCCTGGTCGACGACCCGGCGGCGCGCGCGCATTCGCCGATGCTGATCGGCCGGCTCGGCCGCCTGCGTGACGCGCGCGCCGCACGGCGTGCGCGTATGCTGCGCTGATCTCGCTCCCAGCCCTGCCGTTAGGATGTCGAGGATGCCGCAGACCACCTACCCGCGCGACCGTTTCGACGACGTCCCTCGTGACCCGGAGCGCGTCGGTGCTCATCGCGCTCCGCGCGGACGGCACCGGTGGATCGTCGTGCTGCTGTGGTGGCTGCTCGTCGTCGGCGTGCTCACGGGCGGGGGGATCCTCGCATTCCTCGCCCTGTCGAACACCGGCGAGATCGAGCTGCCGGCTCCGCCGACCGCATCCGAGAGCGTCGAGGCGACGCCCGAGGGTGAGATCGACACGAGCTATCCGGTGCTCGTGCTCAACGGCACCGAAGATGCCGACGCGGCCGAAGCGGTCCGGCAAGCGGTCGTCGGCGCCGGGTGGAGCGAAGAGGACATCGCGCCGCTCGACTCGGAGGTCTCCGACTTCGCGTCGACGACGGTGCTGTACGTCGATGACGAGGACGAGCGGGCCGCCTGGGGTCTTGCGGAAGCGCTCGGCATCGATGAGGTGACCCAGGACGGTGCGTACGACGAGATGAGCGAGGGCGGACTCACCGTCATCGTCGGTCTCGATCGCGTCGACGCGGGGTTGTAAGCGCCAGCCGTTTGCACTCGCAGGGGTCGAGTGCCAGAATGGCATTAGCACTCTGCAAGCTTGAGTGCTAACGCCCACACGCTTACGTCCGGGAGGGACGAAACACATGGCAAAGATGATCGCTTTCGACGAGGAGGCCCGTCGTGGCCTCGAGCGCGGCCTCAACCAGCTGGCCGATGCCGTCAAGGTGACGCTCGGCCCGCGCGGCCGCAACGTCGTGCTGGAGAAGAAGTGGGGTGCTCCCACGATCACCAACGACGGTGTGTCCATCGCCAAGGAGATCGAGCTCGACGACCCCTTCGAGAAGATCGGTGCCGAGCTCGTCAAGGAGGTCGCCAAGAAGACTGACGACGTCGCCGGCGATGGCACCACCACGGCCACCGTGCTCGCACAGGCGCTGGTCCGCGAGGGCCTTCGCAATGTCGCGGCCGGTGCCGACCCCGTCGGCCTGAAGCGCGGCATCGAGAAGGCCGTTGCGGCCGTCACCGCCGAGCTCCAGGAGAACTCCAAGGAGATCGAGACGAAGGACCAGATCGCCGCTACCGCGTCGATCTCGGCCGCTGACACGGAGATCGGTGCGCTGATCGCCGAGGCCATCGACAAGGTCGGCAAGGAGGGCGTCGTCACGGTCGAGGAGGCTCAGGCCTTCGGCACCGAGCTCGAGCTCACCGAGGGCATGCGCTTCGACAAGGGCTACCTGAACCCCTACTTCGTCACCGACGCCGACCGCCAGGAAGCCGTCTTCGAAGACCCCTACATCCTGCTGGCGAACCAGAAGATCTCGAACATCAAGGATCTTCTGCCCATCGTCGAGAAGGTCATGCAGGCGGGCAAGGAGCTCGTCATCATCGCTGAGGACGTCGAGGGCGAGGCGCTCGCGACTCTCGTGCTCAACAAGATCCGCGGCATCTTCAAGGCCGTCGCCATCAAGGCGCCGGGCTTCGGCGACCGCCGCAAGGCTCAGCTGCAGGACATCGCGATCCTCACGGGCGGACAGGTCATCACCGAAGAGGTGGGCCTCAAGCTCGAGAACACCGACCTCGACCTTCTCGGCCGTGCCCGCAAGGTCATCGTCACGAAGGACGAGACGACGATCGTCGAGGGCGCCGGCGAGGCCGCGCAGATCGAGGGTCGCGTGACCCAGATCCGTCGCGAGATCGAGGCGACCGACAGCGACTACGACCGCGAGAAGCTCCAGGAGCGCCTTGCGAAGCTCGCGGGCGGCGTGGCCGTCATCAAGGCGGGCGCGGCGACCGAGGTCGAGCTCAAGGAGCGCAAGCACCGCATCGAGGACGCCGTTCGCAACGCGAAGGCTGCCGTTGAAGAGGGCATCGTCCCCGGTGGCGGCGTGGCGCTGATCCAGGCCGCGGCGACCGCGTTCGACAAGCTCGCGCTCGACGGCGACGAGGCGACGGGTGCGCGCATCGTGCGCGTGGCCATCGAGGCGCCGCTGAAGCAGATCGCGCTCAACGCCGGTCTCGAGCCGGGCGTCGTGTCGGCGAAGGTCGCCGAGCTCCCCGCGGGCCAGGGCCTCAACGCCGCCACAGGCGAGTACGTCGACATGCTCGACGCGGGCATCATCGACCCCGCCAAGGTCACGCGTTCGGCGCTGCAGAACGCGGCATCGATCGCGGGGCTGTTCCTCACGACCGAGGCCGTCGTCGCCGACAAGCCCGAGCCTGCCGCTGCGTCGGCTGGCCCCGAGGCCGGCGGCATGGACTTCTGATCCAGTCCTGACCGCAGGCGGCCCCTCTTCCCCTCGTGGGAAGAGGGGCCGCCTCTTTCTCGGGGGAGGGCTTGTCCTAGCGGAACATGCTCGCGACGTCGTGCTCGACCTGCTGATACCCCGTGCCCGCGACCTCCAGGCGGTGGGCGAGATTGCTGAGCGCCTCTTCGACCTGCAGGTGCAGTGCC
Organism: Candidatus Microbacterium stercoravium; assembly: GCA_019117025.1. Classification (GTDB taxonomy): domain Bacteria; phylum Actinomycetota; class Actinomycetes; order Actinomycetales; family Microbacteriaceae; genus Microbacterium; species Microbacterium stercoravium. Next base: position 5,288 of record DXAM01000109.1, read on the forward strand.
TGCCACTCGGCCGCGAGCCCCTGGAACGCCTGCGAGGCCGTGCCCTGCCACGCTCCCTCCAGCTGCTGCACGCGCCCCATGATCAGCGCGACCTCGGAACGCAGGCGGTCTGACCCGGCCGCGACCTCGGACTTCGTGGCGATCAGCGAATCGCTGTCGACGGTGAACTGTGCCATGATCGGCTCCCTTTCGTTGGTGGAACAACCGTAGGAGCCGGCCGTCGCGCCTCGCTCGGGCGAACACCGCGATCGTCAGATAACTTCGCCGCACGCACCATTGTGAGCGCGCTGACCCCCGGTCAGCCGGCGTCGGCGAGCGGGAACGCGACCTGGAACGTGGAGCCGCCGCCCGGCGTTTCGAAGACCGACACGGCGCCGTGCAGGCGGTCGACGATCGAAGCCACGATCGCGAGCCCGAGGCCCGATCCGCCGGTCTCGCGCGTGCGCGACGTGTCGGCGCGCCAGAAGCGCTCGAAGATCTTCTCGCGGATCTCCGCGGGGATCCCCTCGCCGTGGTCGACCACGGCGATCCACCCCATCTGCCGCGCGACGTCGACGCCGACCTCGATCTCGATCGGTGCGCCGGCTTCGCTGTAGCGACGCGCGTTGCCGAGCAGGTTCGCCACGACCTGCTGAATCGGCTCCTCCGCCCCGCGCACGATGGGCGGCACGTCGACGGGCTTGCCCGGCGCGGGCCGAGAGAAGTCGATCGCGGGGGCGGCGGGCTTCCGCCGGCGTGCGCCGCGCGCTCCGACGCCCAGCACGCCGAGCAGGCCCGTCGTCGGGGCGGCCGCCGGGGGAGCGGCCGGTTGTTCCGGCGCGGGCGGCAGCTGTGCCGCGGCGCGGGCGGGATCGGAGCCGATGGTGATCGGACCCGTGAGCGCCTCGAAAGTGGTGTCGTTGACGGCGACCTGCCGCGAGGGATCCGCCGCGCGCAGATCGAGCGCGGCGTCGCGGGCGATGTTCCGCAGGTCGACGTCGACGATCTCGAGCTGGCGGCGCTCGTCGAGCCGCGCGAGCGAGAGCAGATCTTCGACGAGCGAGCTCATCCGCTTCGCCTCCTTCTCGATCCGCTCCATAGCGCGCGCCGTATCTTCCGGCGTCTGCATCGCGCCCATGCGATACAGCTCGGCGTACCCCCGCACGCTCACGAGCGGGGTGCGCAGCTCGTGGCTGGCGTCGCCGATGAACCGGCGCATCTTCTCGACGGTCGCGTCGCGCTCGGAGAACGACTCGTCCACGCGATCGAGCATGGTGTTGATCGCGATCTTGAGCCGCCCGACCTCGGTGCGCGGCTCGATGTCCGTCGCGCGCTGCGAGAAGTCGCCGTCGGCGATCGCGGTCGCCACGTCCTCGACCTGTGTGAGCCGACGGAAGGCGAGCGTGATGAGCCACCTCGTGCCGAGCGCGCCGACGATGATGGTCAGGATCGTCATCGTCGTGAACACGCCGATGTACGTCGTCATGAACGAATCGACGTCGGTGAGCGGCTGCGCGACGAGCTGCGCATACAGCGTGCTCGACGAGGATCCGTCGACCTGGATCGTCGAGACCGCCGCGCGATAGCCGGATCCCCCGGGCGCCGTGATCGTGAAGGGATGCCCCTGGCTCAGGAACGCGTCTTCGACCGTGAGCGACGTCGGGACGACGGGTTCGTCCGCGGCGTCCTGATCGCCGCCGGCGATGGCCTGCAGCGTGCCATCGGTGTCGTAGATGGCGACGACGTAGTCGGTGCGCGGCTCGGGGGTCTTCGTCTGCAGCGACACGGCGCCCGACGCGTCATCTTCGACGACGTCGTAGAGCGTCTCATAGACATCGGTGCCCGTCAGCTGCAGCACGCTCGAGTCGACGTTGCTGTGCAGCATGGTGCGCAGCACCTGCATCGAACCGATGCCGGCGGCGAGCAGGCCGACCGCGAGCACTCCGACCGTCACGCCGGTGATCTTGGCGCGCAGACTGGTGCGCCGCCACCACCGGGTGAACGCGTCAGTTCGGGCGGCCAGGGTGCGTCCTCAGCTCAGAGCTTGTCGACCTTGAGCATGTAGCCGAAGCCGCGCTTGGTCTGGATGAGCGACTCGGTCGCGTGCGGGTCGATCTTGCGGCGCAGGTACGAGATGTAGCTCTCGACGATGCCCGCATCGCCGTTGAAGTCGTACTCCCAGACGTGATCGAGGATCTGCGCCTTCGACAGCACGCGGTTCGGGTTCAGCATGAGATAGCGCAGCAGCTTGAACTCGGTGGGGCTGAGGTCGATGGCGGTGTCGCCGACGTAGACATCGTGCGTGTCCTGATCCATCGTCAGCTCGCCCGTGCGGATGACGGACTCCTCATCCTCCGACTGCATGGTGCGGCGCAGCACGGCCTGGATGCGCGCAACGATCTCGTCGAGGCTGAACGGCTTGGTGACGTAGTCGTCTCCGCCGACGTTGAGGCCCTTGATCTTGTCCTCGGTCTCGTCCTTGGCCGTGAGGAAGATGATCGGGGCGGTGTAACCGGCGTCTCGGAGACGCTTCGTGACGCTGAACCCGTTCATGTCGGGAAGCATGACGTCGAGAACGATCAGGTCGGGCTCCTCCTCGAGCACGGCGGAGATCGTCTGGGCTCCGTTGATGACGGTCCTGACCTGGAATCCGGCGAAACGCAGGCTCTGGGACAGGAGATCGCGGATGTTGGGCTCGTCGTCGACTACGAGAATGCGCGGTGCGGTCATCTCCCCATTATGTC